>DASYBR010000117.1:0-8918 GCA_036500645.1 Mycobacterium sp.
CGGTGGCGCCAACTCGCCCGCCGTGTATCTGCTCGACGGTCTTCGCGCGCAGGACGACTTCAACGGCTGGGACATCAACACCCCCGCCTTCGAGTGGTACCTGCAGTCCGGTCTGTCGCTGGTGATGCCGGTCGGCGGCCAGTCCAGCTGGTACACCGACTGGTACAAGCCGGCTTGCGGCAAGGCAGGCTGCCAGACCTACAAGTGGGAGACCTTCCTCACCAGCGAACTGCCGGCCTTCCTGGCCACCAAGGGCGTGAAGCAGACCGGTGGCGCGGCCGTCGGTCTGTCGATGGCCGGTGCCTCGTCGCTGAACCTGGCCAACTACCACCCCGCGCAGTTCATCGAGGTCGGCTCGTTCTCCGGTTTGATGGACCCCTCCCAGGGTATGGGGCCGACGCTGATCGGCTTCGCGATGGGTGACGCCGGAGGCTACAAGACCAAGGACATGTGGGGGCCGTCGAGTGACCCGGCCTGGCAGCGCAACGACCCGCTGCTGAACGTCGGTAAGACCGTCGCCAACAACACCCGGCTCTGGATGTACTGCGGCAACGGCAAGCCGTCGGATCTCGGTGGGGACAACATGCCGGCGAAGTTCCTCGAGGGCTTCGTGCGGACCAGCAACCTGAAGTTCCAGGACGCCTACAACGGCGCCGGGGGCCACAACGCGGTGTTCAACTTCGACGCCAACGGCACTCACGACTGGCCGTACTGGGGTGCGCAGCTGCAGGCAATGAAGCCTGACCTGCAGTCGACCCTGGGCGCTACGCCTGGCGCTGGTCCGGCCACTGCTGCCCCGGCTGCCCCGGCCAACCAGGGCACCTAAGCCCTTAACAGCACGCGACCGGCGGCGGGGACCCTTCGGGGTTCCCGCCGCTCGTCGTTGCTGGAGGATGTGACTTGTTTCACTACCCTGCGGGGTGGATACGATGCGCCCCTGGCTACTGTGCAGTACAGCGACTAGGCGATGGAGGGTGGACATGACGGTCGTTCGGGGTTGGTCAGCGCTTCTTCAGATGTTCTGCGTTGCCGCGCTCTCGGTAGGGTTGATCGGCGCGACGGTGGCGGCCGGTCCCGCCGGCAAGGCGAGGGCCGCCGGTTTCGAAAGCCTGATGGTCCCGTCGGCCGCGATGGGCCGCGACATCCCGGTGGCGTTTTTGGCCGGCGGCCCGCACGCCGTCTATCTGCTCGATCCCTTCAATGCCGCGCCGGACGTCAGCGGCTGGGTCACCGCCGGCAATGCGATGAACACGCTGGCCGGCAAGGGTGTCTCGGTGGTCGCACCGGCCGGCGGCGCCTTCAGCATGTACACCAACTGGGAGCAGGACGGCAGCAAGCAGTGGGACACCTTCTTATCCAGTGAGCTGCCGAACTGGCTGGCCGCCAACAAGGGCCTGGCGCCCGGTGGGCATGCCGCCGTGGGGGCCTCGCAGGGCGGCTACGCCGCGATGGCGCTCGCCGCGTTCCACCCCGACCGCTTCGGCTTCGCCGGCTCGATGTCCGGATTCCTGTACCCGTCGAACACCACCACGAGCGGTTCGATCCTGGCCGGTCTGCAGCAGTTCGGCGGCGTCGACGGCAACGGCATGTGGGGCGCCCCGCAGCTGGGCCGGTGGAAGTGGCACGACCCGTACGTGCACGCCTCGCTGTTGGCGCAGAACAACACCCGCGTCTGGGTCTACAGCCCGACGAACATGGGCGGCGACGACGCCGCGATGATCGGCCAGGCCGGCGAGGCGATGGGTAACTCCAGGATGTTTTACCAGCAGTACCGCAGCGTCGGCGGGCACAACGGCCACTTCGACTTTCCCGGTGGTGGCGACAACAGCTGGGGCTCCTGGGCCCCGCAGCTGGGTGCGATGTCTGGTGACATCGTCGGCGCCATTCGCTAGCGGCGATCGCAAGCGCGGCGAAGCCGGGCGCAGCGGGTCGGCGCCATTCGCTAGCGGCGATCGCAAGCGGGGGCGAAGCGGGGCGCAGCGGGTCGGCGCCATTCGCCAGCGATTCGAGCCGGACTGAGCCACTCGGGAGAGCCGGTACCGTGTAGAGCGTGCAGCAGAGTAGCGGGACGCCCGCTTGCTAGGAATCGAGCTGCGACCTACCGCTCTGCTAGCAGGAGAACATGGCTAAAAGCACCCGCCGTAAGCGCCACCGAACTCTGGCCTGGATCGCTGCACTCTCGGTTGCCGCCGTCGTGTTGTTGGTCATCGCCGCCGCGGTGCTGCTGCTGCGCAACCGTGAGTCGCCGCCGAGCGCGGTGCCGCCCGGAGTGTTGCCGCCGAGTTCGACGACCACCCATCCGCACAAGCCGCGGCCCGCGTCCCAGGACGCTTCCTGCCCCGACGTGCAGGTGGTCAACATCCCGGGCACCTGGGAGTCCTCCCCGCAGGACGACCCGATCAACCCGATGCAGTTTCCAAATGCCCTGCTACACAAGGTGACTGCGTCGATCGCCCAGCAGTACCCGTCCTCGCGGGCGCAGACGTACACCGTTCCGTACACGGCGCAGTTCCACAATCCGATGAGCGGCGATACGCAGATGTCCTACAACCAAAGCCGCGCCGAAGGCACCCGCGGCGCGGTCCAGGCGATGACGGACATGAACAACAAGTGCCCGTTGACCAGCTACGTGTTGATGGGCTTTTCGCAGGGCGCGGTGATCGCCGGCGACATCGCGAGCGACATCGGCAACGGCCGTGGGCCCGTCGACGACGACCTGGTGCTGGGTGTGATGTTGATCGCCGACGGCCGTCGCCAGCCCGGCGTCGGCAACGACATCGGGCCCAACCCGCCGGGACAGGGTGCCGAAGTCACCTTGCAAGAAGTGCCGGTGTTGTCCGGGCTCGGTTTGACCATGACGGGTGCCAGGCCCGGTGGTTTCGGCGATCTGAACGGCAAGACCGACGAGATCTGCGCGCCCGGTGACCTCATCTGCGCGGCACCGGAAGAGGCGTTCAGCGTTGCCAACCTGCCGAACACGCTGAACACCTTGGCCGGGAATGCGGGTCAGCCGATCCACGCCCTGTATGCCACGACGCAGTTCTGGAATGTGGACGGGCAGGCGGCGACCGATTACACGCTGAGCTGGGCTCAAGGACTCGTCACGAACGCACCGCACCCCAAACACGGATGACCGGGCAGCAGGACACAGCCGTTAGGAAGCCGTCAGCAATGGAGATCAGCGGTACCTTGTGATTTGGTCTGCCGTAGGCAGCCCCGTAACATTAAGAAGAATTTAAGAGCAATCAGACTCGTGGGCCCGATCGTGGCCCATGCCGGCTGGATCGGCATGGGACCGGTGCACCCCAGCGCGCGTGTGCTGGGGTCGGCTTGCACGGAGAGCCTGCACTTAGAGATTGTCGGCGAAGCCGACCTAAAACCGGTGTGACAGGAGAGCGGCATGGTTTACCACAACCCGTTCATCGTGAATGGAAAGATCAAGTTCCCGGAGAACACGAACTTGGTCAAACACGTTGAGAAATGGGCGAGGGTTCGTGGTGACAGGCTCGCCTACCGGTTCCTGGACTACTCGACCGAACGGGACGGCGTCGAGTGCGACATCTCCTGGTCGCAGTTCAGCGCCCGCAACCGCGCGGTGGGCGCCCGGCTGCAGCAGGTCACCCAGCCCGAGGACCGCATCGCCGTGCTCTGCCCGCAGAACCTGAACTACCTCGTCGCACTGTTCGGCGTGCTGTACGCCGGCCGGACCGCGGTGCCGCTGTTCGACCCGAGCGAGCCGGGCCACGTCGGCCGGCTGCACGCCGTGCTCGACGACTGCACCCCTTCGACGATCCTGACCACCACCGAGGCCGCCGAGGGCGTCCGCAAGTTCATCCGCGCCCGTGCGGCCAAAGAGCGGCCCCGCATCATCGCCGTCGATGCGGTACCCGACGAGGTCGCTTCCACGTGGGAGCCGCCGGAGGCCGACGAGAACACCGTCGCGTACCTGCAGTACACCTCCGGGTCCACCCGCACCCCGACCGGTGTGGAGATCACCCACCTGAACCTGCCCACCAACGTGCTGCAGGTGCTCAATGGCCTGGAGGGCAAAGAGGCCGACCGCGGCCTGTGCTGGCTGCCGTTCTTCCACGACATGGGCCTGATCACGGCGCTCCTGTCACCCGTGGTCGGTCACCAGTTCACCTTCATGACGCCGGCCGCGTTCGTGCGGCGGCCCGGCCGGTGGATCCGCGAGATGGCGCGCAAGCCCGAGGACGTCCCGGATTGCGAAGTCATCACCGTTGCCCCGAACTTCGCGTTCGAGCATGCGGCGGTGCGCGGTGTGCCCAAGGAGGGTGAGCCGCCGCTGGACCTGAGCAACGTCAAGGCGATCCTGAACGGCAGCGAGCCGGTGTCCCCGGCGTCGATGCGTAAGTTCTACGACGCGTTTTCGCCCTACGGTCTGCGGGAGACCGCGATCAAGCCGTCCTACGGTCTGGCCGAGGCGACGCTGTTCGTTTCCACCACGCCGATGGACGAGGCACCGACCGTCATCTACGTCGACCGTGACGAGCTGAACAAGCAGCGCTTCGTGGAGGTGCCCGCTGATTCGCCGAAGGCCGTTCCGCAGGTTTCCGCCGGCATCGTGGGCGTCGACGAGTGGGCCGTCATCGTCGACCGGGAGACCGCCAGCGAGCTGCCGGACGGTCAGATCGGCGAGATCTGGCTGCACGGGAACAACATGGGCATCGGCTACTGGGGCAAGAAGGAAGAGACCAACGACGTCTTCCGCAACATCCTCAAGTCGCGGATCGGCGAGTCGCACGCCGAGGGTGCCCCCGACGACGGGATGTGGGTGAAGACCGGTGACTACGGCACTTACCACAAGGGACACCTCTATATAGCGGGCCGCATCAAGGACCTGGTCATCATCGACGGCCGCAACCACTACCCGCAGGACCTCGAGTACTCGGCGCAGGAAGCCAGCAAGGCGCTGCGCACCGGTTACGTGGCCGCCTTCTCGGTGCCGGCGAACCAACTGCCGCAGGAAGTGTTCGACAACCCGCATGCCGGCTTGAAGTACGACCCCGATGACAGCTCCGAGCAGTTGGTGATCGTCGCCGAGCGCGCCGCCGGGTCGCACAAGCTGGACTACCAGCCGATCGCCGACGACATCCGCGCGGCCATCGCCGTTCGGCACGGCGTGACCGTCCGCGACCTGCTGCTGGTGCAGTCGGGGACGATTCCGCGCACCTCCAGCGGCAAGATCGGGCACCGCGCCTGCCGCTCCGCCTACATCGATGGCAGCCTGCGCAGCGGTGTCGCTTCCCCGACCGCTTTTGCCAGTGCAACTGACTGAATCCAGGAACTATGGCTGACACAGAATCTGACCTGCCGGACAACTCTGGGAACGCCGATCAGGTCCCCGGCGAGACGACCGCTGGAGAAGCACCCGCCGACAAGTCCGACATGACCGTTCCCGAGATGCGGAAATGGCTGCGCAACTGGGTGGGTAGGGCAGTCGGCAGGTCTCCGGACGAGATCGACGAGTCGGTGCCGATGGTCGAGCTGGGCTTGTCGTCGCGCGATGCCGTGGCAATGGCCGCCGACATCGAGGACATGACCGGTGTCACCCTGTCAGTCGCGGTGGCCTTCCAGCACCCGACCATCGAAGCGCTGGCCACCCGCATCGTCGAGGGCGAACCCGAGATAGACATGTCCGCCGACGACGCTGCGGACTGGTCGCGCAACGGCCCGGCCGAGCGTGTCGACATCGCGATCGTGGGTTTGTCGACTCGGCTGCCCGGCGACATGAACTCCCCGGATGAGACCTGGGCGGCGCTGATGGAGGGCCGCGACGCCATCACCGATCTGCCCGAGGGCCGCTGGTCGGAATTCTTGGAAGAGCCGCGAATCGCCCAGCGAGTCTCGAAGGCCCGCACCCGCGGCGGCTACCTGAAGGACATCAAGGGCTTCGATTCAGAGTTCTTCGCGGTCGCCAAGACCGAAGCCGACAACATCGACCCGCAGCAGCGGATGGCACTCGAGCTGACCTGGGAGGCGCTCGAGCATGCCCGCATCCCGGCGTCGACCCTGCGCGGCGAGGCCGTCGGCGTGTACGTCGGCTTCTCGAACAACGACTACCAATTCCTGGCGGTGTCCGACCCGACCGTCGCGCACCCCTACGCGATCACCGGCACCGCCAGCTCGATCATCGCCAATCGCGTTTCCTACTTCTACGACTTCCGCGGCCCTTCGATCGCGCTGGACACCGCCTGCTCGAGTTCGCTGGTCGCGACGCACCAGGCCGTGCAGGCGCTGCGCAACGGCGAATGCGACGTCGCGGTCGCCGGCGGCGTCAACGCGCTGCTCACCCCGCTGGTGACGCTCGGCTTCGACGAAATCGGCGCGGTGTTGTCGCCCGACGGCCGGATCAAGTCGTTCTCCTCGGACGCCGACGGCTACACCCGCTCCGAGGGCGGCGGCATGTTCGTGCTCAAGCGGGTCGACGACGCGCGCCGCGACGGAGACCAGATCCTGGCCGTCATCGCCGGCAGCGCGGTCAACCACGACGGCCGGTCCAACGGCCTGATCGCCCCCAACCAGGACGCGCAGGCCGAGGTGCTGCGCCGGGCGTACAAGGACGCCGGGATCGACCCGCGCACCGTCGACTACATCGAGGCGCACGGCACCGGCACGGTGCTGGGTGACCCGATCGAGGCCGAGGCACTCGGCCGCGTCGTCGGCCGGGGCCGTCCCGCCGATCGCCCCGCGCTGCTGGGCGCGGTGAAAACGAACGTGGGACACCTGGAGTCGGCGGCCGGTGCGGCCAGTCTCGCCAAAGTGGTGCTGGCGCTGCAGCACGACAAGCTGCCGCCGTCGATCAACTTCGCCGGGCCCAGCCCCTACATCGACTTCGACGGCATGCGCCTCAAAGTCGTTGAGAGCGCGACAGATTGGCCACGGTACGGCGGCTACGCGCTGGCCGGGGTGTCCAGCTTCGGCTTCGGTGGGGCGAACTCGCACCTGGTGGTGCGCGAAGTGCTGCCCCGCGACGTGGTGGAAAAGGAGCGGGAGACCGCACCCGAGCCCCAGGCCGACGCCGAGGAGGGTCCGGCCGAGGTGCCCACGATGGAGAGCCACTCGCTGCGATTCGACGACTTCGGAAACATCATCCCCGACCCGGCCGCGGTCGAGGACGAATCCTACGAGCTTCCTGGCGTGACCGACGAGGCGCTGCGCCTCAAAGAGATCGCGCTGGAAGAACTTGCGGCGCAAGAAGAGGCAGAGCCCACCAAACCTCTTATCCCGCTTGCCGTTTCGGCGTTTCTAACGTCGCGCAAGAAGTCCGCGGCCGCCGAACTGGCGGACTGGATGGAAAGCCCTGAGGGGCAGGCGTCTTCGCTGGAGTCGATCGGCCGGGCGCTGTCGCGCCGCAATCACGGTCGCTCCCGCGCGGTGGTGCTGGCGCACGACCACGAGGAGGCCGTCAAGGGTCTGCGCGCGGTCGCCGAGGGCAAGCAGCGGCCGAACGTGTTCAGCGTCGACGGACCGGTCACCAGTGGCCCGGTGTGGGCGATGGCCGGTTTCGGCGCGCAGCACCGCAAGATGGGCAAGAGCCTGTATCTGCGCAACGAGGTCTTCGCCGAGTGGATCGAGAAGGTCGACGCGTTGATCCAGGACGAGCGGGGCTACTCGGTGCTCGAGTTGATCCTCGACGACTCGCACGATTACGGCATCGAGACCAGCAACGTCGTCATCTTCGCGATCCAGATCGCGCTGGGCGAACTGCTCAAGCACCATGGCGCCAAACCCGCTGCGGTGGTTGGCCAGTCGCTCGGGGAGCCCGCGTCGGCCTACTTCGCCGGCGGGCTGTCGCTCGCGGACGCAACCCGCGTGATCTGCTCGCGCTCGCACCTGATGGGCGAGGGCGAGGCCATGCTGTTCGGCGAGTACATCCGGCTGATGGCGCTTGTCGAGTACTCCGCCGACGAGCTGAAGACCGTGTTCGCCGACTTCCCCGGCCTGGAGGTGTGCGTCTACGCCGCGCCCAGTCAGACCGTGATCGGCGGTCCGCCCGAGCAGATCGATGCGATCGTCGCCCGCTGCGAAGCGGAGGGGCGCTTCGCCCGCAAACTGCAGACCAAGGGCGCCGGCCACACTTCGCAGATGGACCCGCTGCTCGGCGAGTTCTCCGCGGAGTTGCAGGGCATCGTGCCGCGGAGCCCGAGCGTCGGGATCTTCTCGACGGTGCACGAGGGCAGCTACATCAAACCCGGCGGCGAGCCGATTCACGATGTCGCCTACTGGGTCAAGGGAATGCGGCACTCGGTCTACTTCACTCACGGGGTCCGCAACGCCGTCGACAGCGGCCACACCACATTCTTGGAGCTCGCGCCCAACCCGGTCGCGCTGATGCAGATCGGCCTGACCACCGCCGCCGCGGGTCTGCATGACGCCCAGCTGATCGCGACGCTGGCCCGCAAGCAGGACGACGTCGAGTCGATGGTGTCGACCATGGCCCAGCTCTACGTGTACGGCCACGACCTGGACATCCGGACGCTGTTCAGCCGCGCGCAAGGTCCCGAGGACTACGCGAATATCCCGCCGACCCGGTTCAAGCGCAAAGAACACTGGCTCGACGTGCACTTCTCCGCCGACGGCTCGGTGATCATGCCGGGGACCCACGTCGCGCTGCCGGACGGCAGGCACGTCTGGGAGTACGCGCCGCGTAACGGCGCGACGGACTTGGCCGCGCTGGTGAAATCGGCTGCGACACAAGTGCTTCCGGATGCACAACTAGCGGCGTCCGAGCAGCGCGCGGTGCCCGGCGCCGGTGCACGGCTGGTGACGACCATGACCCGGCATCCGGGCGGCGCTTCGGTTCAGGTGCACGCCCGGATCGACGAGTCGTTCACTCTTGTTTACGACGCGCTGGTGGCCCGGGCCGGTCAGTCCGTGGCCGCGTTGCCGACCGC
>DASYBR010000118.1:0-9081 GCA_036500645.1 Mycobacterium sp.
CGCCTGACGGTCAAGCTGACCGCCAAGCAGCGGCTCACCGATTCGGTGGAAACCGCGCTGAATCTCGCCGACGGCATCGTGGTGCTGGAATTCGTCGACCATGAGCACGACGCCCACAACCGGGAGCAGCGGTTCTCCGAGAAACTCGCCTGCCCCAACGGGCACGCCCTGGCCGTCGACGACCTGGAGCCGCGGTCGTTCTCGTTCAACTCGCCCTACGGCGCCTGCCCGGAGTGCGCGGGCCTGGGGATCCGCAAGGAGGTCGACCCCGACCTGGTGGTGCCCGACCCGGATCGCACTTTGGCCGACGGGGCGGTGGCGCCCTGGTCGATGGGCCACACCGCCGACTACTTCACTCGGATGATGGCCAGTCTCGGTGAGGCGATGGGCTTCGACGTCGACACGCCGTGGCGCAAACTGCCGCCCAAGGCGCGCAAGGCGATCCTGGAGGGCTGCGACGAGCAGGTGCACGTCCGTTACCGCAACCGCTACGGGCGCACCCGGTCCTACTACGCCGACTTCGAGGGCGTGTTGGCGTTCCTGCAGCGCAAGATGGACCAGACCGAATCCGAGCTGATGAAAGAGCGTTACGAGGGCTTCATGCGTGACGTGCCGTGTCCGGTGTGCCACGGCACGCGGCTCAAGCCGGAGATCCTGGCCGTCTCATTGGCTGCGGGGGAGCGTGGCGCGAAGTCCATCGCCGAGGTCTGCGAACTGTCCATCTCGGACTGTGCGGACTTCCTCAATGCGCTCACCCTGGGCCCACGCGAACAGGCCATCGCCGGTCAGGTGCTCAAGGAAATCCAGTCGCGGCTGGGCTTTTTGCTCGATGTCGGGCTGGAGTACTTGTCGCTGTCGCGCGCGGCGGCGACCTTGTCCGGCGGTGAGGCGCAACGAATCCGGTTGGCCACCCAGATCGGCTCCGGCTTGGTCGGTGTGCTGTATGTGCTCGACGAGCCGTCGATCGGACTGCACCAGCGCGACAACCGCAGACTCATCGAAACCCTCACCCGCTTAAGGGATTTAGGAAACACGCTGATCGTCGTCGAGCACGACGAGGACACCATCGAGCACGCCGACTGGGTTGTCGACATCGGCCCGGGTGCCGGCGAGCACGGCGGCCGCATCGTGCACAGCGGAACGTACAAAGAGCTGCTGGCCAACAGCGAGTCGATCACCGGTGCCTACCTGTCGGGCAAGGAAAGGATTGCTGCCCCGGCGATCCGGCGTCCCGTCGACAAGCGACGTCGGCTCACGGTTGTCGGCGCCCACGAGCACAACCTGCGCCAGATCGACGTGTCGTTCCCGCTCGGCGTGCTGACGTCGGTGACCGGGGTGTCCGGCTCCGGCAAGTCGACCTTGGTCAACGACATCCTGGCCGCGGTGCTGGCGAACAGGCTCAACGGCGCCCGGCAGGTTCCGGGCCGGCATGTCCGCGTCACCGGGCTGGACCATGTGGACAAGCTGGTCCGCGTCGACCAGTCGCCGATCGGCCGCACGCCGCGATCCAACCCGGCCACCTACACCGGGGTCTTCGACAAGATCCGCACACTTTTCGCCGCCACCACCGAGGCCAAAGTTCGCGGCTATCAACCGGGCCGATTCTCGTTCAACGTCAAAGGCGGCCGCTGCGAGGCCTGCACCGGCGACGGCACCATCAAGATCGAGATGAACTTCCTGCCCGACGTCTACGTGCCATGCGAGGTGTGCCACGGCGCCCGCTACAACCGGGAAACCCTTGAGGTGCACTACAAGGGCAAGACCATCTCCGAGGTCTTGGACATGTCGATCGAGGAGGCCGCGGAGTTCTTCCAGCCGATCACCGGTATCCACCGCTATCTGCAGACGCTGGTCGACGTCGGTCTCGGCTATGTGCGGCTGGGTCAGCCGGCGCCCACACTGTCCGGCGGTGAGGCGCAGCGGGTGAAGCTGGCGTCCGAATTGCAGAAGCGCTCCACCGGACGCACCGTGTACATCCTCGACGAGCCCACCACCGGTTTGCATTTCGACGACATCCGCAAGCTGCTGGATGTCATCAACGGCCTTGTCGATAAAGGCAACACGGTGATCGTCATCGAACACAACCTGGACGTGATCAAGACGTCAGACTGGATCATCGACATGGGCCCGGAGGGCGGCGCCGAAGGAGGGACGATCGTCGCCGAGGGCACGCCGGAGGACATCGCCGCGGTGCCGGAAAGCTACACCGGCAAGTTCCTGGCCGAACACCTCGGCGGCACCGGCGCATCGGCCAGTGCGCCACGGCGCTCGAACCGGCGACGAAAGGTCAGTGCGTAGCTGCCCTTAGCCGTCGTCGTGCATCGACTTGCGGATTTGGGCCAGCCGCTCGGCTGCCGCGCGTTGCCGCTCCTGGTAATGCTCCTCGACGTCACGACCCTCGGGGCTCTCTGCATCCAATTCGGCTGCGCCGATTGATGTCTCGTACCGCGTCTCGATCTTCTCGCGCACCGACTCGAACGTCGGAATGCCTGAGCTGGTATAGCCCGGGTCGACGTCGGGCTCGGGGGCGGGACTCGCCGGCTCGTCGGGCATGGTTTCACGTTACCTGCGCTACGGCCTACCTGCCGATTGGCTCGGTGCGCGGAGCCGAAGCCGACATCGGTGGAGGCGACGAAGACGGCAGTGGGATCAACGGCACCCCGGGGGTGTTCAACTCGCCGGCCAGCCAGGGCAAGGCCTTAGCGAAAACCCTGCTCGCGAAAGGCCAGTCGTGCTTGCCCGGCTGGGCGACGATCGCGCAGTCGATGCCGTTGCCGCGGCCCAGTCTGCACAGCCGGTCGGCGGCGGCGGTCTGGTCGTCCGGGTAACGGACATTGTCCTGACCGCCCAACCCCACCGCGCCGGCGTCGGCCACCGAGAGACTGTGATAACGCTTCGGTGCGTTGTCCGACGAAATGGCGAACCAGCCAGAGACGTCGTCGTATCGACCGTGTCTGGTGATTACCGTGGCCGGGTCGAACGCGCCCCAGGCGTCGGTGCTGCCGCCGAACAGCCGAGCGATGGTTTGCGCTTTGGTCCCGGTGTCCGGGCCCGTGTTGCCGGCGATGTCGACAAATGAACTGAAAAGCTCCGGGTGCATGACCGTGAGATCTACCGCGCAGGTCCCTCCCATGGACCAGCCGACGATACCCCAACGCGACGGATCGGGGCTGACCCCGAAACTCGAGACCATGTACGGCACCACGTCTTTGGTCAGATGGTCGGCTGCGTTCCCCCGGGTTCCATTGACGCACTCGGTGTCGTTGTTGAATGCTCCGCCGGAGTCCACGAAGACGAACACCGGTGCGTTTCCGCCGTGCGTGGCCGCGAGGTCGTCAATCGTGTTCACCGCATTTCCCGCCCGGGCCCAATCGGCGGGGGTGTTGAACTCACCACCGATCATCATCACCGTCGGCAGCTGTGGCGGCGGAGTACTGGCAAACCATGCCTGCGGCAGGTAAACGAGTTCGCCGCGATGCCTGAAATGCGACGCGTCGTCGGGGATCGTGACCGGCACCAGGCTGCCGTGCCGGGGCTGGGCGCCGTTGGCCGCCATCGCGTTAACGGTGGCCAGGTCTGTCTGGTCGGGCAGCGGACCGGCGGTGAGCTGATTCAACGCGGTCTGCACGGTGGGGAAGTAGCCGACCCACAGGTTGAGCACCAGTGCGGTGCTGAGCAGACACAACGGCACGGCCAGCAGCGATGCGCCACGCCGCCACCAGGCCGCGCCACGCCAGCCCAGGGCCACGATCACCACCGCGGCGCCGCTCGAGGCGATCCACCACCACAGCAGGTGCGGCGCGGGGTCGTCGGCAAGACCGCCGGCGGTGATGTACCAGTGCGCCCAACCGGCCACCCCGGCTCCGACGGCTGCCGCCGCCGGCAGCAACCGCCACCGCCGCGAACGCCAACCGACCGCCAACAGCAGCGTTGTCGCGGTGACAGCCTGAACCGTTCCCGGGATCCAGCCGTGCATCAACGAGGTGTGATGCTCTGCCAGTACCGAGAACGCGAGGCTCGTCGTTGAACCCGTCACGTTATCCATTGTGGTCTTTGTTGCCCGCAATTAGCACGGGTTTCACCGATCGGTTGCGCAAGCGGTACGCGGCGCGTTACGGGGCGTCGACTATCGCGGCTTCGCCAGCGGGAAGGGCAGCGTCTCGCGGATGCTGCGGCCGGTGATGAGCATGACGACCCGGTCGACGCCCATCCCCAGACCCCCGGTGGGCGGCATCGCATATTCCATCGCGTGCAGAAAGTCTTCGTCGAGCTCCATGGCCTCGGGATCACCGCCGGCCGCCAGCAGGGACTGCTCCTGCAGGCGGCGGCGCTGCTCCACCGGGTCGGTGAGCTCGCTGTAGGCGGTGCCCAGCTCCATGCCCCATGCCACCAAATCCCACCGTTCGGCGATCCCGGGCTTGCTGCGATGCGGTCGGGTCAGCGGCGATACCGACAGGGGGAAGTCGATGTAGAAGGTCGGTTGTTCGGTTCGCTCCTCGACCAGATGCTCGTAGAGCTCCAGTACCACCGCGCCGGCGTCCCACTGCGCCAGGTAGGGAATATGGACGCGGTCGGACAGTCTGTGCAGCTTGGCCAAGCTTGTCTCGGCGTCGATGTGCTCACCGAGCGCCTCGGATACCGCATCGTGCACAGTCTTCACTGGCCACAGACCGGAGATGTCGATCGCCTCGAAGCTGCCGTCGGCGGCGCCCGGGCGGGGCCGCATGACCACCTGTTCGCCGTTCGCGGCCTCGGCAGCGTTCTGGATCAACTCCCGACAGCCATCGATCCAGTCGGTGTAGTCGGCGTGCGCCTGATAGGCCTCCAGCAGGGTGAACTCAGGGTTGTGGCTGAAATCGACTCCCTCGTTGCGGAAAGCCCGGCCGAGCTCGAACACCCGCTCCACTCCGCCGACGCACAGCCGCTTCAGATATAGCTCGGGCGCAATCCGCAGGTACAGGTCGAGGTCGTAGCTGTTGATATGGGTACTGAACGGGCGGGCGGTGGCACCGCCGTGGATTTGTTGCAGGATCGGGGTTTCGACCTCCAGAAAACCCTTGGCGTTCAGGGTTTCTCGGATGGAACGCAGGACGCTGCTGCGAGTGGCGATCAGCTCGCGCGATTCGGCGTTGACGGCCAGGTCGACATAGCGGCTGCGCACTCGCGCTTCCGGATCGGTCAATCCCTTCCACTTGTTGGGCAGCGGCCGCAGGCACTTGCCGATCAGTCGCCAGCTGCGCACGATCAGCGACCGGGTCCCGGTCTTGCTGTATCCCATCTCCCCGGTCACTTCGACCAAGTCGCCGAGATCGATGGCTTTGGTGAAGTCCGTGGTGCGCCCGTGCTGCAGAACTGAATTCTCAAGCAGCAGCTGCACTTCCGCTGACCAGTCGCGCAGCTGGGCGAACAGTACACCGCCGAAGTCCCGGATCCGCAGCACGCGTCCTGACACCGAGACAGTCGTTTGGTCGTCGCTGCCTAATGCCCGGGCGATCGTGTGGCTGGGTGCATGACCCACCGGATAGGCGTCAATGCCGCTGTCCTGCAACTTCTTCAGCTTGGACAGCCGCACGCGCATCTGTTCTGGCAGCCGGCGGTCGCCGTCGTCGCCGGCCCCGAGGTCGGTCTGCTGAAACGTGGAGACGTCCGGCGCGGAGCCGTCGTGGTGCAGGAGCCCGCTTGCCAACAGTGTCGGCGGCACGGACGAGTGATGGCCGGTGTGCTGCTCGTTGCGCCGCGTGAACGGCAGCACCAGGAAGCCCTCGGCGATCACCGAGGCGACGCCCACCCGGGGAATCAGCCGGGCATCCTCGTAGCAGGCGTAGCGCGGTACCCAGTCGGGCTGATATTTCATGTTCGAGCGGTACAGCGTCTCTAACTGCCACCAGCGTGAGAAGAACACCAAGAATCCGCGCCACAATCGGGCCACCGGGCCGGCGCCGAGTTGCGCGCCCTGTTCGAACGCGGACCGGAACATCGCGAAGTTCAGCGAAATTCGGCTGATGCCGATGCGTTCGGCGTGCAGAGCGAGCTCGCTGACCATCAGCTCGATGGTCCCGTTGGGGGAATCCGGTGACCGACGCATGAGATCAAGCGAAACGCCGTTGCGGCCCCAAGGCACCAGCGAAAGCATGGCGACCACGGTGCCGTCCGGTTTGATGGCCTCGACCAGTAGACAGTCGCCGTCGGCCGGGTCGCCGAGCCGGCCCAACGCCATCGAGAACCCGCGCTCGCTTTCGGTGTCCCGCCACGTATCCGCCCGGGCGACCACCTGCCTCATCTCGTCGGCCACGATGTCGTGGTGGCGGCGGATGCGCACCGACAGGTCGGCCCGACGCGCCCGGGTCACGGCCTGGCGCACCCCACGCATCTCTCGGCCGGAAAGCCGGAAATCGGCTGTGTGCAGAATGGCCTCGTCGCCCAATTCCAGTGCGTTCAGGCCGGCCTCGCGAAACGCTTTGGCCCCCGCCGAACTGGCCCCCATATTCCCGGGTGCCCAGCCGTAGGTCTGGCACAGTGCCAACCAGGCGTCGATGGCCTGCGGCCACGCGCGTGGATCGCCGATTGGGTCTGCGCTGGCCAGACAGACTCCGACCTCGACGCGGTAGGTGATAGCGGCGCGGCCGCTCGGCGCGAAAATCACCGACTTGTCGCGGCGAGTGGCGAAGTAGCCCAAGGAGTCGTTCTTGCCGTACAACTC
Organism: Mycobacterium sp.; assembly: GCA_036500645.1. Taxonomy (GTDB): domain Bacteria; phylum Actinomycetota; class Actinomycetes; order Mycobacteriales; family Mycobacteriaceae; genus Mycobacterium. The sequence continues at coordinate 6,701 of DASYBR010000118.1, forward strand.
CAGCAGCCCGCGGATCGCGGACTCGTCCTCGCCGGTGAGTGCGTTGTCGGCGCGTTGTGATTGAAAAAGCACGATCGCCGCGACGATCAGCGCCATCGCGCTGAACAGTCCCATCAGGGCGTTGAGGAAGACGTGCGGCCTGCCCTCAAACGAACCTGGGTCTGCAACGGCGAATCCAACCACTCGGTTCACCACATAGAACAGGTGGTCGTCCTCTGCCAGCGTGTGCGGGAACGTCTCGACCAGCAGCCAGGACAGCCCGATTCCTACCGCCCAGCCGGCGATCAGGACTCCGGCCGCCTTGAACAGCGCGCCCGACCGGACCTTGGCCCAAAACTCCCGGTAGGCCAAGACCAGCACCAAAAGTGCAGTGAGATGGAAACCGAGCCCGAGCGTCTCGCCGAGCGTCCTCAGCGGGGTGACGTGTCCGGCGGTCAGACCGGCGATATTCAGCCCGGCGGCCAGCACCAGGTTGAGAACCAAGAGCCACCAGGCGATGCGCTTGCGCGCCGTGAGCGCCCCGGCCAACAAGGCCAGCACGAACGACCACGCGAAGCTGGTGTCGGGGAAGTTGAACAGGTAGTCGTTGATGAACTCCCGTGGCACCTTGATGACCCACCGGATCACCGGCGACACGCTGGCGATCAGCGACAGCGTGGCGATGACGCCAACAGTCCACCCCGCGGCCGCGGGCACCCAGCGGAGCCGGGACGTCGCGCGGCTCCGCTGGCGAGACGGAGTGAGGGTCACAGACCGCGAGGATATTCGCTCAAGCTATGGAATGCCTATGCTCTGGAGACTCCGAATTGCACGTGTCGGCTGCTCAGGGCGCTCGATCGCGGATTACCGCGTCATGACTGCTAGACTATCCTGCGCGACCGTCTCCGGCGAAGTCCAGAGACAGCAAGTGGAGTCCCGCTCCCACCGTTGGCCACGAAATCACAGTCAAGGCTCAGCGGTCCGGTCACCGGCACACCAGCTGTGCCGGTTCTGCGTCACGCAGGCGGCTTCAGCCGTGACCGGTCGGCACCGGGCCCTGCTGATGCAGGGCCTTTTTGCTGATGGTGTGGTATTTCCACCGCTGACTGCGGACAGGCCCGGTTTCGCTCGCGATGAGGAATACGACCCAGGGAGGCCCCATCAGCACTGAGACCCGCGTCAACGAGCGCATCCGCGTACCTGAAGTCCGTTTGATCGGCCCGGAAGGGGAGCAGGTAGGCATCGTGCGCATCGAAGATGCCCTCCGCGTCGCCGCGGATGCCGATCTCGACCTTGTCGAGGTTGCGCCGAACGCCAGGCCACCGGTCTGCAAGATCATGGACTACGGCAAGTTCAAGTATGAGGCGGCGCAAAAGGCGCGCGAGTCTCGCAAGAATCAGCAACAGACCGTCGTCAAAGAACAGAAATTGCGACCCAAGATCGACGATCACGACTACGAGACCAAAAAGGGCCACGTGATCCGTTTCCTGGAGGCGGGATCGAAAGTCAAGGTGACCATCATGTTCCGCGGACGTGAGCAGTCGCGGCCCGAGCTGGGCTACCGGCTGCTGCAGCGGCTGGGCTCCGACGTCGCCGACTACGGATTCGTCGAGACGTCGGCCAAGCAGGACGGACGCAACATGACGATGGTCTTGGCACCGCACCGCGGCGCGAAAACTCGTGCGCGTGCGGCCCAACACGTCACTGGCCCCACGTCCCAGCCCACAAATCCCGCACCCGACACCGACACCGAACCATCGCCGAACTGATACAGACAGAGGACCGAACACAGATGCCCAAGACCAAAACCCACAGCGGCGCGTCGAAGCGATTCCGGCGCACCGGCACCGGAAAAATCGTGCGTGAGAAGGCCAATCGCAGGCACTTGCTCGAGCACAAGTCGAGCACCCGAACGCGACGGCTGGAGGGGCGTACCACGGTGTCCGCCAACGACACCAAGCGAGTCAACAAGTTGCTGAACGGCTGACCAGCGACCGTAAAGAAGGCAACCGCGTAACCACCCTTACGCCCAGACGACGATAGGAACACCCAATGGCACGCGTAAAGCGGGCAGTCAACGCCCAAAAGAAGCGCCGCACCATCCTCAAGGCCTCAAAGGGCTATCGCGGCCAGCGATCCCGCCTCTACCGCAAAGCCAAAGAGCAGCAACTGCATTCACTGAACTACGCCTACCGCGACCGCCGTGCGCGCAAGGGCGAGTTCCGCAAGCTGTGGATCTCGCGGATCAACGCCGCGGCCCGCGCCAACGACATCACCTACAACCGGCTCATCCAGGGCCTCAAGGCCGCCGGCGTGGAGGTCGACCGCAAGAACCTCGCCGAAATCGCCGTCAGCGATCCGGCGGCGTTCACCGCGCTCGTCGGTGTCGCCAAGGCCGCGCT
>DASYBR010000119.1:0-4227 GCA_036500645.1 Mycobacterium sp.
CAGCAGCGCTTCCCCGGGATGGAGCGGTTCCTGGATGAGGTGCGCTCCGGCGACAGCGATGACCGCCGGGCCCGGTTGATGGCCGCCCATGGGATGGCCCTGCAATTCGGGTGGGGACTGATGGCTCCGACGTTGCGGGTGGCGTTCGGGCTAAACGACCTCAGCGATGCCGACCTTCGGGCGGCGGTAGCCGAGCAAGTCGCGAAAATCGTTACCCCGCAATGACCGACCACGGATAGCCCGGTTCAACGAACTTCCGTCTCACCAGAAGTCGCGTGGCCCAACCGAGTTCGGTCAGCGGCTTGCGCATCGGGGTGCGGGGAAATGAAGTGCCCGAACAGACCTGTGACGTGCAGGACCCGTTCAAGGATAGGCGGTCGGTGGTCGAGATGAAGACGGACACCTGCCTGGGCGGTGCGACGGCAGATGAGAAGCAGGCCGGACAAGGCCGCCGAGTCGAAAAACGTCAACCCGTCGAAATCGAGATGCAGATTCGCCAGGGCGGCCTGCTGGGCCAGTAACTGCGTTGCGGTGTCGACTAATTCATCGATGGTCAAGTAGTCGAGGTCGCCGACGACCCGCAAGCAGGCCGATCGTGCTGTCGTTGTGATAGTCACCGAAGCAGTCAAGCGGTGTACCTTCCCCGGGTGTGGCCGTCGACCTCGCTGAGGTGTGTGCGGCGCGGGGCGGTGATCGCCACAACCGCGATGTCGTCGTGGACCTCCTGACCGACCCATTGCCTGGCGAGCACCATGACGCGTTCGACCACCGCCTCGGCAGGCATTCCGGCACACTCGGCCAGCGCGGCCTTCAAACGCTGCTCGCCGAACATGTACCCGCCCAGCGAGTCGCCCCGCGCCTCTATGACTCCATCGGTGTACAGCACACACGTCTCACCGGGCGCCAGCGAAGTTTCAAACGACTGCACTGTGATGCTTGGCAAGACTCCGACGAGGGTGCCGCGGGTATCGGCCTGTTCCACATGTCCGCCGTCACGCACGATCAGCGGTGGTAAGTGGCCGGCGCTGGTCAATCGCAGGCCCACCTCGCCGTCTCGCTGGGCGACGGAGGCCAGCACCAAGGTGGCGAAACGGGCGTGTTTGGTCGAAAGCATTGCGCTGTTGAGCAATTCGAGCACAGACTCGTGGTCTCCGGCCAGAGGCGTCAACGCCTGCAACGTGTTGCGAATCTTGCCGGTCAGCATGGCGGCCTCTAGTCCCTTGCCGGACACATCGCCCAGCACCACCAGCGTCTCGTCTTCGGGTGTCGCGGCGGCGTGTAAGTCATAGAAATCGCCGCCAACGACCTGGTAGTTCTCTGAAGCCCGGTAACCACCGGCGAACTCGACTCCGTTCACCGGGTGCAACTGCGGAGGCAGCAGGTCGCGCATCAGCGTGCGAGTGGTCGCGGCCTGCTCGGCATACAGCCGTGCAGCAGACAAGACCGCACCGGCCCGCGCCGCGAACAATCGCGCAAGTACCTCGTCGGCCTCGGTAAAGATTGCGTCGTCGCGATGCCGCAGCAACACCAGTGCTCCCGCCGAAACACCGTGTCCGGGCAGCGAAGTGATCATCACCGAACCCATCGGGCCGGCAAAACTACCGGGGACCAGCCAATCCGGCAGCGTTGCGGGTTCAATCCAGCGTGACGGAACCGGCGGGAACCCGCGCAGCGCCTCATTGAGACCTGCGACCACTGTCGGATCAGCATTGACGCTGCGTTGTTCCACCACACCGGACGAATCGCTGTAAAAGATCGGCATCCGCCGGCCGCGACTCGCCGGAGCTACGACAACCGCCGCATCCGCCAGGTGTCGGGCTGCCATCTGCACGATGGCTTCCCGGCAACGGTCGATATTCAGCGACGCCGTCAACACCGACGACGCCTCGATCAGAAAAACCGCGCGGTCCTGTTCGCGCGCCACCGCGTGCTGGGCCTCCCGCAACACTTGGCCGGAGTCCTCGACCAGCGACCACGCCACCTCGCCGCCTGGCAGCGCCGCCGGGTACCCGTCGAATTTACGTCCGCCCACGCTGCCGGATACGAACGGCAATTCCCGACCGTCCGGAATCGAAAACGGTTGCACGACACGTTGGTGCGCGCGCGACAGCCATGCGGCGGAATCTTCCAGGCGACTGCCCGGTACCGCCGCGGGCAACAAGGACTGCGCTGACGCGGTTGATGCCCGGACCACGCCTGCCTGATCAACGATCAGTGTGGGGCAGGCAACGTACGTCCACAACGATTCAAGATCAGCCTCGACACCCGCGCGAGACCGCTTCTGCATGGCAATTGACCTACGAATCGTCGAATCGACTTAACTAGCGTTAGCCCGCAGTTTAAGCACATCCATCGCCACGGTGAAAGGCTTGCAGACGGCCCAATTAGGCGGACGTGCAGAAACCGGTTGGCACGCGGGCGATCTCAGCGGTCGCGAGGCGTTTGCCTCCGCCAAGGCCAGCAACTCTTGTCGGCTGACGATGGCTGGATCGAACTTGACGGTGCCCGCCGTGTTGTAGCTGGTGGGCGCGCGCTACGGTCGGTAACACAGGTGACGGAGGTTTCGATGGCCGGGAAAATCCCGTTGGTTGACTATCTGGTGCTCGACGACGGCGATCCACACCTGATCGCGCAGGAATGCACCAACTGCGGCGCCCGGTTCTTCGACCGACGCAATGCTTGCGCCGCGTGCTTCGCGACCGGTTTCAAGACCGTCCCGGTCGCGAGCGAGGGGACGGTACGGGCGTTCACGATCGTCACCTTCGCCGCACCGGGGATCCCTACCCCGTTCGTTGCGTCCGTCGTCGACTGCGACGGCACCCAGGTGCGGGCCAACCTGATCAACGTCGAGCCAGATCCGGAACACGTCCGCGATGGGATGAAGGTACGGCTGGCCACTTACCCGATGGGGACCGACTCGGCGGGCACCGAGGCGATCGGCTTCGGCTTCGAGCCCGCCGAATGACGAAGGAGCAGTGACGATGAGCGCTAGCGACGAGATCTGGATCCTGGGGATCAGGATGACCAAATTCGGCAAGCATCCCGACCTCGACACCGTTGACCTGGCGGCCGAGGCCGCGACCGGCGCGCTCGCAGACGCCGGCGTAAGCATGGCCGACATCGGGGTCATCGCGGCCGGGAATCTGATGGCCGCGAACGCCGGGATCGGCCAACAGCTGCAGAAACAGATCGGTCAGACCGGGATCCCGGTGTACAACGTGGCCAACGCCTGCGCCACCGGGGCCACCGCGATGCGGACCGCCATCATGGCCGTCAAGGCCGGCGAGGTGAAGTACGGATTGGCGGTCGGCGTGGAAAAGCTGTCCGGTGCCGGGCTGCTCGGCGCGGGCGGCAGGAAGAGAGCTGAGGCCAGCGACAGGACAGTCTGGGAGGCAAAGGGCCGCTACGGCGCGGTCGCACCGGTCGACGGGCGGATCGGCACCGAAGCCATGCCTGGTGTGTTCGCCCAAATCGGCACCGAGTACGGCCACAAGTACGGCGGCACAAGTTTCGAGTTGTTCGCCAAAATCAGCGAGAAGAACCACGCCCACTCGACGCTGAACCCGCTGGCGGCCTACCAGAAGAAGTTCACCCTCGAGCAGATCATGAACGACGTCATGATCGCCTACCCGAACACTCGCCCGATGTGTTCGGCCAACTGCGACGGTGCCGCAGCGGCGGTCGTCTGCAATGGCGAGACGTTGAAGTCGCTGTCACTCGCGCAACGGCGGCGCGCGGTGAAGGTGTCGGCGTCGGTGCTGACCACCGACCCTTACGAACAGGGCTGCCAGGTCTTGCCGAACGTCAACACGCTGACCCGCAATGCCGCCGCGACCGCCTACGAGCAGGCCGGCGTCGGCCCGAGCGATCTGGACCTGGTCGAGCTGCACGACTGCTTCGCCACCGCCGAGCTGGTGCACTACGACAACCTGATGCTGTGCGAAAAAGGCGGTGCGGCAGACTTTTTCAGCTCCGGTGCCACCTGGCGCGACGGCTCCACCCCGGTGAACGTGTCGGGCGGGCTGCAGTCCAAGGGGCATCCGATCGCGGCCACCGGCATCGCCAACATCTGGGAAATCTGCCACCACCTTCGCGGCGAAGCCGGCGACCGTCAGATCGAGAACGCCAAGGTCGGACTGGCCCACGTCATCGGTCTGGGCTCCGCCTGCGGCGTCCACATCCTCGAAAAATCAGCGGCCTAGTTAGCAGCCGCGTCGAGCCGTGCTC
>DASYBR010000120.1:0-5988 GCA_036500645.1 Mycobacterium sp.
ACGGTCACGATGGAACCCCGCTCACCGTCGACCCGGGGTTGCTCGATCATCTTGGCCAAGGCCGCCTTGGCCACCAGGAACGTGCCGGTGAGGTTGACCCCGATCACCCGGTCCCATTCGGCCCGGTCGAGCAGGTGCACCGGACCGCCGCCGGCGACACCGGCGGCGTGGAAGACGCCGTCGAGGCGGTCCGGCACGGCAGCCATCACCGCGGTGATCGCGGCTTCGTCGGTCACGTCGGCGGTCACGAAATGGAACTCCGGACCCAAGTCGGGCGGGGAGGCGAGATCGGCGCCGACGACGGTGCCGCCTTCGGCCAGCAGGCGCCTCACGGTGGCCAGTCCGATTCCGGATGCGGCCCCCGTCACGACGAATGTGCGCGAGCGGGCTCGGTCAGTGTTCAGCATGTGCGGTTCCCCTCTGGTCGGTTCGGGGTTTGCCGCAGTCATGTTGGCATACCGCCGCCTGAAACCAAGGGCCGCCGTGGCGTCCACGCCCGCGACCGCGTATCAAGAATGGTGCAAACCGCACTCGGAGGGGCCCATGCCAGCAGCCGACACGAAGGCCGGTACGACGGAGACGCTCGCCGGATTCGTCGAGCGACACGCACAGCAGCGGCCCGACGACATCGCGATTCGATACGGCGAACGCCAGTGGTCGTGGGCCGACTGGAGCGCACGGATCCGTCGCGCGGCCGGAGCCCTGCGGGCCGCCGGGGTAAAGCGTGGCCAAGGCGTGGCATTCCTGGACAAGAATCATCCCGCCTGCCTGGAGGTGCTTTTCGCCGGCGCGTCGATCGGTGTGGTGACCACCATCGTCAACTGGCGGGTCACCGGCGACGAACTGGTGCACGTCCTTTCCGACAGCGGTGCCCGGGTGCTGATCGCCGGCGCGGAATTGCAACCGGCCGCCGAGGCGGCCGCCCCGCGGGTGCCGGGCCTGGAGCGCATCATCGTGGTCGACGACGAATACGAATCCCTGCTCGCGGCAGCGCCGCCGATCGCACCCGACGCGGCGGTCGACGCTAGCGAGACCGCGTTGGTGATCTACAGCTCCGGCACCACCGGACGCCCGAAAGGCGTACTGCTGAGCCAGCGCGCGCTGGTCAATCACGCGGCGAACCTGGCGCCGGCGTTCCCGTTCGGGGCAGCCGACGCGAACCTTGTTGCCATGCCGCTATTTCACGTGGGCGGAATCGGGTACGCGCTCTTCGGTATCCGGGGCGGGGTGCCGACGATCATGACCCGCGAGCCCGACGCCGCGGCCTTGATCGGCGCGGTACGGGCCGGCGCGACCCACGCGTTCTTCGTCCCGCCGGTCATCGCCCGGTTCCTCGATGCCGGCGAGGCGGCGACCGCGACGATGGCGGGTCTGCGCTACGTCGTGTACGGCGCTGCCCCGATGCCGTTGCCGCTGCTGCATCGAGCGCTATCCACTTGGCCTGAAACGAAATTCGTCCAGGTGTACGGGCAGACGGAGCTGTGCGGCGCGGTCACCGCGCTCAGCGATGATGACCATCGCGACGCGGCTCGGCCCGAGTTGCAGCTCTCGGCCGGAAAGGCCGTGCTGGGCACCGAGATTCGAATTGTCGACCCGGAGAATGGTGCCCATGTGCCCGTTGGGGAACCGGGCGAGATCTGGGTGCGGAGCAACCAGAACATGAGCGGCTACCTGAATCGGCCGGAGGCGACGGCAGAGACGATCACCGCCGACGACTGGGTGCGTACGGGCGACGTCGGACGCCTGGACGCCGATGGCTACGTCTACGTCGAAGACCGACTGAAGGACTTGATCATCACCGGCGGCGAGAACGTGTACGGGCCCGAGGTGGAGAGCGCGCTCATCGAGCATCCCGACATCGCCGACGCCGCGGTGATCGGCGTGCCCGACGACTTCTGGGGCGAATCTGTCAAGGCGATCGTGGTGGCCACCACCGAACTCGACCCCGCCGAAGTCATCGAGTTCTGCCGTCGGCACCTGGCCGGCTACAAGTGTCCGCGGACCGTGGACTTCGTGGAATCGCTCCCCCGCAACGCGAGCGGGAAGATCCTCAAAAACGAGCTACGCGAACCCTATTGGCGAGGCCGCGACCGGAGAGTATGACTGCTCGCCGTGATCCCGGCGCTCGTTTGGCCTAACATTCGCGTCGAGGCGGAAGTCACCGCGATCCGCATGCCCTGACGAAAGTGATGACATGACCGCGAAAGTGGATGCACAACGACGCGACTGCGCGATCAGTGTGCTGGGCGGCCCGACGACGGTCGTTGACATCGCCGGCCGCAGGATCGTGATGGACCCGACCTTCGACCCGCCAGGTGCGCACTACTACCTGACCAAGCTCACCGGGCCCGCGGTGAGCGCCGACGCGCTGGGACCGGTTGACGCGGTATTGATCAGCCATGATCAGCATGCCGACAACTTCGACGACGAGGGTCGCCGGATGGCGCTCGCCTCCCCGCTGGTTCTCACCCATCCGGGTGGCGCCCGCCGGTTAGGGCCGCCGGCGGCGGGAGTGCCGCCGTGGGAGTCGTATGACCTACCCGGCGGCACGGGACTCCTTGCCGCGCAAGCCGTTCCGGCGGTTCACGGTCCAGCCGACGGGCAACGTGACGACAGCGGCCACATCAACTGCGAGGTGACGGGTTTCGTGCTCTCCGGGCCCGGCGTGCCCACCGTGTACCTCAGCGGTGACAACGCCTCGATGAGCGCGGTCAAGGAGGTCGCCGAACGCGTCGGCGAGATCGACATCGCGGTTCTCTTCGCGGGGGCGGCGAGCGTGCCGTCCAAGGAGGGCGGTCGACCGTTGACCCTGACTTCAGATCGGGCCGCCGCTGCCGCCGAAATCCTCGGCGCCAAGATCGTGATACCGGCCCATGTCGCCGGCTGGGCCCATTTCAAAGAGGGCGTCGACGAATTCGTCGCCGCGTTCGATCGGGCCGGCATCGGCAACCGGCTGCGCGTTGCTGGCGAAGGTGAGTGGCTCGATATCGGTTGAGCCTTTAGAGCCGGCCCTCCGCACGCAGCTCTGGATGCACCCAGTCGGGCGAGCGTCGCTCCTTGAACGCTCGGAACCCGTCCATCGCCTCCGCATCGCTCAGGCTGGCGGTCATGCCGATGCGGTCATACAGGCCCAGGTAGTTGTCGATGCTGGACTTGATGACGCCGCGCGCGCGTGGCGCGGTCCGACAGGCTTGCGCGAGCAGCTCTTTGGCATCGTCGAGCAGGGTCTCGTGTGGCACCACTCGGGTCACCAGACCCCAGTCGAGGGCTTCGATCGCGCTGAGTACCCGCCCCGTGAACATGAGGTCGCGGGTGCGCACCGGGCCGACCAACCGCACCAGCATCTGGCTGTAGTAGGTGTCGGCGTAGCCGCGGAACAACTCTGGGACGCGGAAGGTTGCGCGCTCGCTGACCACGGACAGGTCGCTGCACAGGGCGATCTGCATGCCGCCGCCCTGGCACAGTCCGTTGACCGCGGAGACGATGGGCTTGCCCGAGGTTCGCACCGCGTCGAACGGCGTGACATCCATGCCCAGCGCCGAGCCGAAGGTGATCCAGTTGTCGGCCCCTCCCCCGCCGCCCATGTCGCCACCGGGGGCAAAGACATCGCCGGTGCCGGTGATCAGCATCCCGGCGAGATCCCGGTCCTCGTTGAGACGCCCTACCGCACAACGGATTCCGAAGTACATTGCAGGCGTCAAGGCGTTGCGCGCTTCGGGGCGGTCGATGGTGCACACCGCGATCGGGCCGTGACGCTCGAATTTCAGGTACGGGGTGCCCAGCCAATCGCCATCGGGCGGCCGCGGTGTCGGGGGCGTCTGCGCCACGGGACTCCTCTCGGGTCGGCGCCATGCGGATGCGTCGCGCGGCAAGAACGTACTGTAGCTCTTACAGTATCTGGGCGGGCCCGCTACACGTACGCCAGCGTGGCCGTCCTCACGGTCTCGACCGCGTCACCGAGCAGATCCACCAATTTGGTCTGCAACAAGGTGGTGGCGCCCGCGACCGACTTGTCGCAGAACCGGCAGCTCGTCTTGAATTCCGGTTGGTCGTCTTCATCCGGCCAGAACCGCCGCGGCCCGACCTGAGCCCCGGGGTCGTATTGAATTGACTGATGTGGGGCTTCCCTGAGAATCTTGCCGACCGGATGGTTTTGGGGGCATTCGAGTTTCAGCGTGCCGATACCTTCGGAATTGACCATCGTTCACCGTCCTTGTGCGGGGTCCGTTGCACACCGATTGTCTCTCGGGTTGTCACTTCGCGGGCGCCTATTTACTGCAGGATCGCAGCGATCGTGCGCCAGCGCCGGTGCCGGTGGCGAAACATCAGCCTGACGAAGATGCGGGTCATCAGCCCACTCACGCCATCGTCGGTCTCGATCTCGTCGGTGTAGCGGCAGCTGCGATCGTCGATGGGTTCGAATGTCAGGCGGTGATTCCAGGTATGGACGGGTCCGCCGTGCTCGTTGGTGTGGATCTCATTCGGCTCGAGTTTTTTGATTGTGAGGTGGTGAGTCCAGGCGGGGACCACACCGAACCACCAGAATCGCGCCTGCCCATGGGTGCCCACCTCGATGCGTTGCGGGACATCGACGCGGTAGGCCTTCAGCACCGGACTGAGGACATACCTCATCAACTCGGGTTTGCGCGCCAAGGCGGACGCCGTCGCGGCCGGGATCGGCAGCTCTGTAGTTAGGGTCACCTTACTCATACCGGTATGCTGACCTAGTCGGAGCGACCAGGCAAGGATTTTACGTAAACTGCGCGGCATCGGCTTCCGGTGTTGCGTTGTGCCGCAATAACTTACGGCGGCGGCGCTACCGGGGCCGGGTTCGGCGGCTCGACTGGCGGGGGATTTGCGGGCGGCTGCGCCGGCGCGCTCGGGCAGTCGGGCATGAAGATCCACACCCCCTGCCACTTGGCCGTGATTTTGTTGCACGGCGCCGGCTCCTCCGGAACACCGCTGCCGGCCGCAATGACAGCGGCGACTATCCCGGTAGCTACCGACGAGAGGACTAAGCCGGGTCTCTGGGTCAACTGTTCCCCCTGCAGATCGGGGCCTTGCGAGTGCCGCACGCCGACGTCGGACACGATGGGAGACAAGGCTACGGCAGCAAACACCGCCTCGCAGCGCAAGCCGTTGCCGGGCTACTCGGCCAGGGCCTCAGAGCTATACGAAAACTGCTGCAGCCCAACTACTTTTCCCATCTTTCGCCGATTCGTCATATGTGTGCCGCTTTCAAAGCCCACACTGTCGACACCGTCATCACGAAAAAGAATGGAGGCGCAGCACATGCCCTCACCCCGTTGGTTGGCCGTCCCCATTGCGGTTGGCGCCGCCCTGATCGCCGGCGCTCCGGTCGCGTCTGCGGACCCCATCAATGACGCGTACCTCGCCCAACTGCGCGCCATCGGCTTCACTTGGCCGCCCGACCATGACGCTGCGCTGATCGGGATGGCGTTCCTGGTCTGCGACGACCTCGGGTGGGGGTGGACGCCAGCCCAGATTGCCCAGCACGTGCATGCCAACTTGGACCCTAGAAGCGTCGGCTTCGGCGACGTCACATCGATGGTTGGCCTGGCGCACTCGACGTATTGCCCCAATCAGAGGTGCTGGGCACCCCACTGCTGAGCGCTGCAGGCGCACAATCGGTCAACGAGATCCAAAATCCCCGCCTGCGATCGAACATCGTGGCGAAGGCTCGCCCTACCTGCACTGATGTTGGTGGTCCCGGCTGGGATCGAACCAGCGACCTTCCGCGTGTGAAGCGGACGCTCTCCCACTGAGCCACGGGACCGGCGCCAAGAGGCGAACGACGTCGAAGATTAGCACGCAAGGGCGTCTCCGCAGAACGCGCCGCATGCGCCACGGACGGCGGCGCGCCTGACGGTGCGAAGAAATTTGTGCGGCCCTACTCAGGTGGACTATCGTCGTGCTTCGCACCGGGCGACGATCTCGTCCGTTGCGCGCGGATGTAGCGCAGTTGGT
>DASYBR010000121.1:0-8488 GCA_036500645.1 Mycobacterium sp.
GAGGCGACCTGCCACGAGCTTGCCAGGCGCGGTCACAAGGTCGCGGTCCTCGACATCAATAGCCAAGCCGCCCAGCGGGTTTCTGAGGATCTGGGCGCAGCGGGGGCTACCGCGCTGGCTGTCGGTGTGGATGTCACCGACCGGCACGCGGTCGAGGAGGCCTTTGCCAAGGTGCGCAGCGAGCTCGGCCCGGTGAGCATCTTGGTGACCAGCGCGGGCATGGTGGGCTTCGCGCCGTTCATCGAGATCACCCCCGAATCGTGGGCGCGGATCGTCGACGTCAACCTCACCGGAACGTTTCACTGCTGCCAGGTGGCACTGCCGGACATGCTCGCCGCCGGTTGGGGCCGCATCGTGATGATCTCGTCGTCGAGCGCCCAACGCGGCTCTCCCGGTATGGCGCATTACGCGGCGTCGAAGGGCGCGGTGATCACGCTGACGAAATCTCTTGCGCACGAATACGCGTCAGCGGGAATCACCGTGAACAACATTCCCCCGTCAGGCATCGAAACCCCCATGCAATACCAATCACAAGCCGCGGGGAAGCTGCCGTCCAACGAGGCGTTGGCTCGACGCATTCCGATGGGGCACCTGGGCACCGGCACGGACATTGCGGCCGCCGTAGGATTTCTGTGTTCCGAGGAGGCCGGGTTCATTACCGGTCAGGTACTTGGCGTCAACGGTGGGGCCGTGATGTGACAGTTCAAATGATCACAGGAGGTGCACATGGCGCGATGGCCGAAGCCCGCCGAGGGTAGCTGGACCGAACACTATCCCGATCTGGGCACCGGACCGGTTTCGTTCCGCGATTCCACCTCGCCGGAGTTCTACGCGGCCGAGCGCGAGGCGATCTTCAAACGCGCCTGGCTCAACGTGGGACGCGTCGAGGAACTCCCCCGCGTTGGCAGCTACTTGACCAAAGACATCGCCGCAGTCGGCACGTCGATCATCGTGGTCAAGGGCAAAGATCACACGATCCGCGCATTCCACAACGTGTGTCGGCACCGCGGAAACAAATTGATGTGGAACGACTTTCCCAACGAGGAAACCAAGGGCGTGTGCCGGCAGTTCACCTGCAAATACCACGGCTGGCGGTACGACCTGGACGGTGCGCTGACGTTTGTGCAGCAGGAGTCGGAGTTTTTTGACCTCGACCGCGACTCCTACGGTCTGCGCTCGGTGCACTGCGACATTTGGAACGGCTTCATCTTCGTCAACTTCGATCCCGAGCCGCGGCAGACCCTGCGGCAGTTCCTCGGGCAGATGGTCACCGGGCTCGACGACTACCCGTTCGACAAGCTCACCGAGCGCTACGACTGGGTCGCCGACAACAACAGCAACTGGAAGATCTTCGCCGACGCGTTCCAGGAGTACTACCACGTGCCGGCGCTGCACCCGCAGCAGGTTCCACCCGAGGTGCGCGAGCCCAACGCCGGGTTCGAGTGTGCTCATTTCCAGATCGACGGTCCGCACCGCGTGGTGTCCACGGCAGGCACCCGCCGCTGGCTGATGGCACCGGAGTACATGTATCCGATCGAAAGGGCCACTCGCAGTGGGCTTGTCGGCCCCTGGCGGACTCCGGACCTGGGTGAGCTGCCGGCGGGGCTCAACCCGGGCGGCATCGAGCCGTGGGGGATCAGCAATTTCCAGATCTTCCCCAACCTGGAGATCCTGATCTACAGCGGCTGGTATCTGCTGTACCGGTATTGGCCGACTTCGCACAACACGCACCGGTTCGAGGCCTACACCGCCTTTCACCCCGCCCGCGGCGTGCGTGAGCGCATCGAACACGAGGTTGCCGCGGTGGTGCTCAAGGAGTTTGCGTTGCAGGACGCCGGAATGCTGGGCGGCACGCAGGCCGCCCTGGAGACCGGCATCGTCGACGAATTCCCGCTCAACGATCAGGAGATCCTGGTCCGTCATCTGCACAAGGTGGTCGGCGATTGGGTGGCGGACTATCGAGCCGAACGCAGCCCGGTGGGGGCGCACCATGGCTGACACGTTATTGCCCAGCGCCTTCGCCGAGCTCGAGCCGTACGCCGAAGCCTGGTGCTTGCCAACCGAATCCGAGCGGTGGGATAAGCGGATGGCCAGCACCATGATCGAAATGCGGAAGTTCTATGACGCGTTCTTCCCGCGGTTGGAAGACGCGATCGAGTACTGCGACAAGTTCTCGCTGGACGACCTTCCCGAGGACGCGCTGAATCTGCTGCACCTCATTTACTCGCTGATCATGGTGGCGATGGCGGTAGAAGTCATGCATCAACCCCGGCCCACGGACGCCGCCGACGCGGTGATGGTTCGTATCAACGAGCCGGTCCCGTGAGAAAGGACGAGCAATGAGTTTGCTTACCATCAGCAAGCTGACGTCGTCGGTGGGCGCGGAAGTGATCGGCGTTGTCCCCGACCGGCTCGTCGCCGACGACATGCTCGCCGACGCGGTACTCGATGCGCTGGAGGACAACGGCGTGCTGGTCTTCCCCGGTCTTCATCTGAATCCCGAAGCCCAGGTGGCGTTTTGCCGCCGACTCGGTGCCGTCGATCACTCCTCCGACGGCCACCACCCGGTGGCGGGAATCTATCCGATCACGCTGGACCCGTCGAAGAACGCGTCGGCAGCCTATCTGCGCGCCACCTTCGCATGGCACATCGACGGCTGTACACCGATCGGCGACGAATGCCCGCAGAAGGCCACCGTGCTGTCAGCGGTACACGTCGCCGAACGCGGGGGCGAAACCGAGTTCGCAAGCTCGTATGCGGCCTACGACGCGTTGACCGACGTCGAAAAGCAACGCTACGCGTCGTTGAAAGTCGTTCATTCGCTGGAGGCTTCACAGCGGCGTGTCACGCCCGATCCCGCGCCTGAGCTGCTGGCGCGCTGGCGAGCGCGTCGCACCCACGAACATCCGCTGGTGTGGACACATCAAAGCGGTCGCAAATCGCTGGTGCTGGGCGCGTCGGCCGACTACATCGTTGGCATGGACGTCGACGAGGGCCGCGCGCTGCTGGCCGACCTGCTGGGCCGCGCCACTGTGCCCGACAAGATCTACAGCCACCGCTGGTCGGTGGGCGACACGGTGATCTGGGATAACCGTGGTGTCCTGCACCGCGCGGCGCCCTACGATCCCGATACACCGCGAGAGATGCTGCGCACCACCGTGCTCGGTGACGAACCGATCCAATAACGGCGCGTACGCTTCAGGCACCGTGAAGCGCGCACTCGAGACCAGCTTTGAGGAGCTGTCGGGAACCGTCCCGGCGACGATTGGCATCGCGATCGCTTCTGCCCGTGAAGGCCCCGTGGCGTCGTTCGGTGCCTGGTCGACCGGCGTCGCATGGTCGACGATCAAGGTGCCGCTGGCTATTGCGACGCTGCGGGCAGGTGTGGGCAGCCGCGAGCTCGTGGCCGACGCGATTGTCCAGTCCGACAACGCCGCCGCCGAGGAACTGTGGTTACAACTCGGCAATCCGGCCGAGGCGGCACGGCAGGTGCGAGCTGTCATCCAAGACGCCGGCGACACAACCACCATGGTCGAGTCCCGGCGACTTCGCCCCGACTACACGGCATTCGGTCAAACGCAATGGTCGTTGGCCCGGCAAGCACAGTTCGCCGCCCAGCTGCCGGACATTCCCGATGCGTCCGGCATCGTCGATTTGATGGGCGACCTCTGTGCCGATCACTGCTGGGGACTGGCCGCCAAAGGCTTTGCCGCGAAGGGCGGTTGGGGTCCCGGAACCGCCGACGACTACCTGGTCCGACAATTCGCGATCGTGCCGATCGAAGCCGGGCATGTCGGCGTCGCCGTGGCGGCCCAAGCCCATGACGGCGTGTTCGAGACCGGAGTCGATGTGCTCGCCAAGCTGGCGGACTGGCTCGTCGACCACCTTGCCGAGCTAGCCCATGATTGACGGCACAACGGCGTCGATCAGATGCGGCCCGGGTTCGGTGAAGGCGGCGCGTAAGGCGTCGGCGAGTTCCTCGGCCGTGGTGGCGCGACGCGCCGAAACGCCCATGCCCTCGGCGATCTTGACGAAATCCATGTTGGGACGCGACAGATCAAGCAGATCAAGCGCTTTGGGTCCAGGCGCCGAGCCAGCGCCCACCCGTTGGAGCTCAATCCGCAGAATATCGTAGGCGCTGTTGTTGTAGATGACCGTGGTGACGTCGAGATTCTCCCGCGCCTGGGTCCACAGTCCCGAAATCGTATACATCGCCGAGCCATCGGATTCCAGACACAGCACCGGCCGGTCGGGCGCGGCGACCGCGGCCCCGACCGCGGTCGGAATGCCATAGCCGATCGCCCCTCCGGTCAGGGTCAGCCAGTCATGCGTGGGCGCGCCGGCGGTCGCGGCCGCCAGCGGCACGCTCGACGTGTTGGATTCGTCGACGACGATCGACCGCTCGGGCATCAGCGCCCCGATCACGTCGGCCACCGCCACAGTCGTCAGGGCACCGGCGGGCAGCTGCGGACGCGATGCGGGCGCCACTGGGGCGGTGGTACCCGGCGCCAGCTCATCGGCCAAGGCGACCAATGCGTCTGCCGCGCCGGTCTGTTCGGCGAGCACGTGCACCTCGCAGCCTGCCGGCACCAAGTCGCTGGGCTTGCCGGGATAGGCGAAGAACGACACCGGGCTCTTAGCGCCGGCCAGCACCAGATGCTTGGCACCGTCGAGCTGGGCCACGGCGGCCTCACCGAAATACGCGAGCCGCTCGACGGCGGGCACGCCAGCGCCACGCTCAAGCCGCGTCGGGAAGGTCTCGCACAACCAGCGGGCGCCGGTTGCCTGCGCGATCCGTGCGGTCGCCGCCAGCCCTGGAGCGAGGGTCGCGTCCCCGCCGAGCATGATCACTGTGGGCTCGCCCGACCGCAGCACCTCTTTCACCTCGGGCGCCAGCAGCGGGTCGGCACCCGTTGGCCGCGTGGCCGTCGCCGGGGCGGGGCGGGCGCCGTCGGACCAGGAGACATCGGCGGGCAATATCAGCGTCGCGATCTCCGCACCCGCCCGGCTGACGGCGATCGCCTCGGCGGCGTCGCCAGCCACGTCGGCGATACTTCCCGACCGGCGAACCCATCCCGACACCGTCCCGGCAAGCGCGTCGATGTCGGATTCCAGTGGCGCGTCGTACTTCTTGTGATAGGTGGCGTGGTCGCCGACGACCACCACCATCGGCACCCGGGCACGGCGGGCGTTGTGCAGATTGGCCAGGCCGTTGCCCAGCCCGGGGCCGAGGTGCAGCAGCACCGCGGCGGGACGATCGGCGATGCGGGCGTAGCCATCGGCGGCGCCGGTCGCCACACCTTCGAAAAGCGTCAGCACACCTCGCATTTGGGGAACCGCGTCCAGCGCCGCGACGAAGTGCATCTCGGACGTTCCGGGGTTGGCGAAGCATACGTCGACGCCGCCGCCGACGAGGGTGTTGATGAGGGCCTGGGCACCGTTCACGGTTCGACTCTAAACGCGGTCAGGCGGCCAGCGCGGTGCGGGCCGCCTCATGCGTCTGCTGCGCATATCCGCCGCCGAACAGCACGACATGCGCCAGCAGCGGAAAGAGTTGGTGCAGCCCGATCCGGTCGCGCCAGCCGGGCCTCAACGCACGCACTTGCTGGTAACCGGCGGCGACGGCCTCGTAGTGCGGGCAGCCGAACAGCACAAGCATCGCCAAATCGGTCTCGCGGTGACCACCGTGCGCCGCCGGGTCGATCAGCACCACCCCATCGGGCGTCCACATCAGGTTGCCGCTCCACAAATCTCCGTGCAGCCGGGCCGGCGGGTCATCGTCGTCGAAGTCCCCCGCGCGGCATCGCGCCGCGACGGCGTCGATCGCGGCTGAGGTCGACGCATCCAGCCGCGGCGCCGCCAGCTCGGCCATCGGGGCAAGCCGCTCGTCGGCGTAGAACTCACCCCACCGTTGGTGCAGCCGCAGCGACATCGGCAATGGCCGCGACAACGGTCCGAAGAATCCGGGCCCGTCCCATCCATTGGGCCCAGCGCCGAACCCGGCTGCGCCCGCGTCGTGGGTGACGGCCAGCCGCCGGCCGAACTCGTATGCCGCTTCGCGGCTGGGAGCCACCGAATCAAGCCGCTGCAGGGTCAGGCTCGTCGCGTCGACAGAAACAACATGCGCGCAGGGCACGCCGGCGTCGACAGCGGAAAGCCAACGCAGTCCCGCCGCCTCACACGCAAAGAAGCAGGTTGGCGCCGCCGAGTTACGTTTGACGAAGTCGGTCACGCAGTGACGTGCGCGGCATGCACATCGTCGGCCGGACGCGCCTCGGTCTGCTCCTTGGCCCAGCGGTAGTCCGGTTTCCCGGCCGGCGAACGCTTCACTTCGTCGACCAGCCAAAGGCTACGTGGCACTTTGTATCCCGCGATCTCGGCGCGCACAAAGCTGTCCAGCTCCGACAGCGCCGGCCGAGAGCCCGGCCGGGCCTGCACCACCGCGGCCACATGCTGGCCGTAACGGGCATCGGGCACGCCGACCACCAAAGCGTCGAATACGTCGGGATGGCCCTTGAGTGCCGCCTCCACCTCTTCGGGGTAGATCTTCTCGCCGCCGCTGTTGATTGACACCGAGCCGCGTCCCAGCATGGTGACGGTGCCGTCTTCCTCAACCTGCGCGTAGTCGCCCGGAATGGCATAGCGCACACCGTTGATGGTCTGGAACGTCTCGGCGGTCTTCTTCTCGTCCTTGTAGTAGCCGACCGGGATGTTGCCCTTCTTGGCGATCAGACCGCGCACGCCGGAACCGGGCTTGACCTCGTTGCCGTCTTCGTCGAGCACGACGGTGCGGTGGTCGATCGTCACCCGAGGGCCACCGCTGTGCGGCGCGTCCTTGGCGACGATGCTGGTGCCGCCGAAGCCGGTCTCCGAGGAGCCGATCGAATCGGTGATCACCCGGTTCGGCAGCAGCTCCAGCAGTCTTTCTTTGATGCTCGGCGAGAACAACGCCGCGGTGCTGGCGAGCAGGAACAGCGATGACAGGTCGTACTCGTTACCTTCGTCCTGATGAGCCAACAAGGCATCGAGCAACGGCCGCGCCATCGCATCACCGGTGAAGAACAGCAGGTTCACCTTGTGGTCGTGGATCGTGCGCCACACCTCGTCGGCATTGAATTCCGGTGCGAGCACGGTGGTTTGGCCAGAGAAGATCGACATCCAGGTGGCCGACTGGGTGGCACCGTGGATCATCGGCGGAATCGGATAACGGATCATCGGCGGATTCTGCGCGGCGGCCTTGGCGAGATCACGCTCGTCTTTGACGAATTCGCCTGTGGCGAAGTCAGTTCCGCCGAAAAGCACCCGGTAGATGTCCTCGTGACGCCACATGACTCCCTTCGGGAAGCCGGTGGTGCCGCCGGTGTAGAGCAGATAGATGTCGTCGGCGCTGCGCGCACCGAAATCCCGCTCGGGTGAGCCGGCTGCGATCGCGGAGTAGAACTCGACGCCGCCGTAGCGCTGGTAGTCGTTGTC
Organism: Mycobacterium sp.; assembly: GCA_036500645.1. GTDB lineage: Bacteria > Actinomycetota > Actinomycetes > Mycobacteriales > Mycobacteriaceae > Mycobacterium. Next base: position 7,474 of record DASYBR010000121.1, read on the forward strand.
GCTACCGTCCTCGACGACGAGCACGGTCTTAACGTTGGGGGTGTCCGGCAGCACGTTGGCGACCCGGTCGGAGTACTGGCGCTCGTGGACCACCGCGACCATATCGGAGTTCTCGAAAAGGTAGCGAAGTTCGCCCTCGACGTAGCGGTAGTTGACGTTGACCAGGATCGCGCCGGCCTTGACGATGCCGAGCATCGCGATGACGATCTCGTTGCGATTGCGGCAGTAGAGCCCGACCTTGTCGTCCTTCTTGACACCCTGGTCGAGGAGGTAGTGCGCCAGGCGGTTGGCCTTCTCCTCTAGTTGGGCGTAGGTCAGCTGGTCGTCGCCGCAGATCAGGGCGACACGGTCGGGGACGGCATCGATGGCGTGCTCCGCCAAGTCGGCAATATTCAGGGCCACGAACCTAAATTAGAACGTGTTACATTTCCTGACAAGTTCGAGGCCGACGCGCAGGAAGGCGAGCACCCGTGAGCGAGTCAAGAAATATGGTCGGTGAAAGCGAACACGCCATCATTGAGCAGCGCGGACACACTCTGATCTTGACGCTGAACCGTCCCGAGGCCCGCAATGCCCTGAGCACCGAGATGCTGTCGATCATGGTCGAGGCGTGGGACCGCGTCGACAACGATCCCGACATCCGATCCTGCATCCTGACCGGAGCCGGGGGCTATTTCTGCGCGGGCATGGACCTCAAAGCCGCGACTGCCCGTCCCCCGGGCGACTCCTTCAAAGATGGCAGCTACGACCCGTCGCGCATCGACGCCTTGCTCAAGGGCCGTCGGCTGACCAAGCCGCTGATCGCCGCGGTTGAAGGCCCGGCCATCGCCGGCGGCACCGAGATCTTGCAGGGCACCGACATCCGCATCGCCGGCCAAAGCGCCAAGTTCGGCATCTCGGAGGCCAAATGGAGCCTGTATCCGATGGGCGGCTCGGCGGTGCGGCTAGTGCGGCAGATCCCGTACACGGTGGCCTGCGATCTGCTGCTGACCGGCCGGCACATCACCGCCGCGGA
>DASYBR010000122.1:0-65519 GCA_036500645.1 Mycobacterium sp.
GCCGCGCCGGTCTTCCAAATCCACTCGCCCGTATTCGACTCGGACCACCGCGCCCACGTAACCGGTCTCCACGTCCTCCACCACCAAGCCCGGTTCCGCCGGGTGTTCGGTCGACCGGGGCTTACGCCGACCCGCGGCAAGAACATCGGTTCCATAGCGATCCACCACGGCGGCAATATTAGAAACCCTTGCGGCCAAACGCGGTAACGGCGCGCCCGGTACGACGGACTCGCTTGGGCGTCAGCTGGCTAACGGCCCGATCGCATGACGACCGCGGACCGCGGCCCTACCTGTACCCGTTGCCCGGCACTTCCGGTTCTCGCAGGTTCGAACGAGTCACACACGATCTCCCACGGGTGCAGGGCAAGATCTCCCGGAACGATGAACGTCAACGGCTCCCACCACGCGTTGACGAGTACCAGAAAGTCGTCGTCGACCAACGGCGTGCCGTCGGGTGCAACGTCGGGATCCGTTGTCCCGTCGACGAACACAGCGATGCTGCGCGCAGCGGGATCCATCCAATCCTGGGGTGTCATGTCGACGCCTGCCGGCGTGAACCAGCGCAAGTCCGCGGCAGAGGTCCCGGTGAGGAAGCGACGCCGGCGGAAGACCGGGTGGCGGCGGCGCAGCGCGATGAGATCGGTGGTGAACCTGAGAAGCGCATCGTCGGCCGTCGACCAGTCGAACCACGTGATCTCGTTGTCCTGACAGTACGCGTTGTTGTTTCCCCGCTGGGTACGACCCAACTCGTCGCCACCCAGCAACATCGGGACGCCGCCGGACAGCAACAGCGTCAGTAGGAACGCCCGTTCCTGCCGTGCTCGAAGCGTCTGCACATCGGGATCATCGGTCGGTCCCTCCGCTCCGCAGTTCCATGACCGGTTGTCGTTGGTGCCGTCACGGTTGTTTTCGCCGTTCGCTTCGTTGTGCTTTTGCCCGTAGGAGACGAGGTCCCGCAGCGTGAACCCGTCGTGCACGGTTACGAAGTTGACCGATGCACTCGGGCGCCGCCCCTCCGCACGATCCCCGTAGATGTCCGACGATCCACACAACCGCGACGCGAATTCCGCAAGGTGCCCGTCCTGGCTGCGCCACCAGTCGCGGAGGGTATCGCGGAAGCGTCCGTTCCATTCGCTCCAGAGCGGGGGGAACCGGCCGACTTCGTAGCTGTCCATCTGGCCGACGTCCCACGGTTCGGCGATCAGCTTTGCCTGCGAGATGACCGGGTCTTGGGCGACGAGGTCGAAGAAGGCGGATACCGGGTCGAAGGCGCCGTCTTGTCGGCCGAGGGTGGCTGCCAGGTCGAAACGAAAGCCGTCGACACCCATCTGCGACAACCAGTAGCGGAGGGAATCCATCATCAACCGCAGCGTCGTGGGATTGTCGGTGTTCAACGAATTGCCGGTGCCGGTCGTATCGAAGTAGCTACTCGGGTCGGTCGGAACGAGGCGGTAGTAGGCGGGGTTGTAGAGCCCGCGGAAAGACAACGTCGGCCCGCCGACTCCACCCTCGGCGGTGTGGTTGAACACCACGTCGAGGATCACTTCCAAACCGGCGGAGTGGAGGGCATCGACCATTGCGCGGAATTCCACGACCTCTCCGCCCGGCTGGCCCGCTCGCGCCGCGGCGGAGTAGTTCGCTTGGGGCGCAAAGAATCCGATCGTGTTATAGCCCCAGTAGTTGGTCAGGCCCCGGTCGAGGAGGAATTGCTCGGGCACGCTGCGGTGAACGGGCAGCAGTTCGACGGCCGTCACGCCAAGGTCGCTCAGGTGTTGCAGTGCCGCTTCGTGGGCAAGACCCGCGTACGTACCACGCAGTTCTTCGGGAATGGCGGGATGGGTTGTCGTGAAGCCTCGAACGTGAACCTCGTAGATGACGGTGTCGGCGAGCGCATGGCGCGGTTTGGGCGTTACGACAGGCGGCAGGGGCTCAGAAACCAGACTCCGCGGAACATGGTGCGCCGAGTCCAGAGGGCTTGGCGCCGAGAGGTTTTCCAGGGAGTGACCGACGACTTCGGGCCCGAATCGCACATCGCCTGCGATCGCGCGTGCGTAGGGGTCCAGCAGCAGCTTGGCGGGGTTGTAACGGTTCCCGCGTCCCGGGTCGAAGGGACCGCTGACCCGAAATCCGTAGGCGTGTCCTGGCGCAATCCCCGGCACAAACCCGTGCCACACGTCACCGTCGCGGTCGGGCATCACGAGCTGTGTCTCCGCTCCGTCGGCGTCGAACAGGCAAAGCCTCACCTCGTCGCCACCCGAGGCGACCGCGAAGTTCGTGCCCCGGCCGTCCGGCGTGGCGCCGAGCGGGTCGGGGCACCCGGGCACGATTTTCGGTGTCATCACCAAGTCCCTTCGGGTTGCCGTGCTGCGATTCTGTCAGTGCCGACCAGCACCCTCGCGACGAGGAAACCGAAGACGAATCCGCCGACGTGGGCGAAAAACGCCACACCGCTGCCACCAGCCTTGGGTTGGACAAGCGAGTAGTTGCTCTCGAAGAACTGGTATAGGAACCAGCCACCCAGGAACACCCAGGCCGGGATGCGGACCGGGAACCACCCCACCAGCGTGCTGATGCGCGAGCCGGGATAGAGCACCAGGTACGCGCCGAGCACGGCAGCGATCGCGCCGCTGGCGCCGAGAGTCGGCACCTGCGCATCGGCCGCCGAGCCGAAGAGCAGGGTCATCGCGGTCTGGGTCATCGTTGCGATGAAACCGCCGGCGAAGTACAAGCACAGGTAACCGAGTCGTCCGAAGGCGTCCTCGACGTTCTTGCCGAAGATCACCAAGAACAGCATGTTGCCGAGGATGTGGTCCCAGCCGGCATGCAGGAACATTGCCGTGATCCAACCGATCCCCCAGGGAACACCTATGTGACAGGCATTGTCGACGTTGCACGGATAGAACGACGCTCGATCAACCGCCGCCTCCCCGTTCAGCAATTCGTAGAACACAAACACCGCGACGTTGATTGCGATGAGCGCGGAGTTGACGACGGGGAACCGGCGGGCAGGAATGCCGTCGGAGTAAGGGATCATCCGGGCGAGCTCCCTGGGGCTGTCGGCACGCGTCTTGACGAGACCATCGTCGCGCTCGCACGCCCGGTCGTCATTGTTCCGGATGACACCATCTGCGACTCGAACCTGTGACGGTTCATAGCGGCCGAAACGTTGAGGATTCGGGCGCATGCCCGAATTTGCACAAATAAGTCGCAAGTAACTGCGTTGCCTTACCGAGCTGATGACGTCGCCGGTGGTACGTTGCCAGCCATGGTAGAAACTGCCGTTCACTCTTAGTATGCGGCGGTCAGCGAGGTGGATTATGGACTTGACCCTTTGGGTTTCGAGCATCGTGGCTTTCGTGCGGGCCGGCTATCCCGCCGGCATGCCGACGACCGGTCACGCGCCGCTGGTTGCCTTGTCGCGCCGACGGCTTCGCACCGACGAGATCGCCGCCATCGCAACCAAACTCATGAAGCGCAGGCTTTGGCCCATCAGCTCCGTTGACATCGGGGTGGAAATCACCCGAGTCACCAACGAAATGCCGTTGCCGGCAGACGTCGAGCGGGTGATGCGTCGCCTGAATGCGATCCGTTGCGCACGCGGATAACCAGCGTCAGGGCGCGCCTTTCACTGTCCCGCCGCAGGCCTTGAGGTAATCCGCGTAATTCCAGGTCTGCAGAAACTGTTGGCCCGCTTGCAATCCTCGTAGATAGAGGGCCTCGCGCTGCGCAACGGTGATGTTGAAGTCGATCGGGCTGACCTCGTCGGCGGGCACGAAGATGGTGCGTCGAACGGTGCACGGATCGTCGATGTAGGCGTTGTCCTGATTGCTCACCAGCGTCTCAATAGCGGCGAGTCCCAACGAAACCGGTCCGTGCACCGGATGGGTGGGTGGGATGCCCGGTCGGGCCGACAGGCGAATCCCGAATGTCGGCCATCGCGGCTGGGCATCGGGACGGTCGAACAGCTCCACCGGGAAGTCGGACAGCAATCCGCCGTCGACCCAGGTGGCGCCGCCTACCCGAACGGGTTCGAACACATAGGGAATCGCCGACGAGGCGTGCACCGCGCGCGCCACCGGGAAGTCGTCCGGATCGATGCCGTACGAGTCGAGGTCCCACGGGATGCGGACCAGCCGACGCCGGGAGAGGTCGCTGGCGGCCACGACGAGCGACCATGCGAACTGCTCGGGCTCTTCGCCGGTGCGCAAGTCACCGAATGTTCGCACGCCCAGGTCGCCGAGCAGACCGGCGAGCAGCTGTTCGAGGTAGGCCCCGCGGTACACCCCGTCCGACACCAACAGCGACAGACCGCCGCCGATCAGCGGCAGCCGCCCGATCAGGCTGCGATCAAGGAACTTCTGATAGTCGATGGTGCGCATCACCTCCGCAAGCCGGCTCAGCGGTTCACCGGCGGCCTGCAGCGCGGCGACCAGCGACGCGACGATCGCGCCCGCGCTGGTACCCGCGACGCGGGGAAATCGGTAGCCGGCCTGGGTCAGTGCGTCGACCGCGCCGACCAGCCCGATTCCCCGGACACCGCCGCCTTCGCATACCAGGTCGGCACGATCCGCGTTCATGAGACTCGGCGTCCGTCTGTGCTGAAGAAGTGTAGGTGCCCGGGTTCGGGGTGCAGGCGTACCCGGCTGCCTTTCTCCGGTGGGTGGCGTCCGTCGGCCCGCGCGACGATGGGCTGGTCGATCACCTTGCCGGAGCCAGTGATTCGGCCGTAGAGGTAGGCGTCCGCCCCCAGCTCCTCGACAACGTCGACCTCCATCTCGACGCCGAGGCCGCCGATCTCGAAATGTTCGGGACGCACCCCGATGACGACTTCGCTTGCGGAGTCGGTGAATTGGCGTGGCAGCGCGATGGGCCAATCCCCCAGCGACACAGAGGAATCAACGATCGGGAGGGTGAGCAGGTTCATCGCCGGCGATCCGATGAAGCCGGCCACGAAGACGTTGACCGGGTTGCGGTACAGCTCACGTGGCGCCGCGAACTGCTGCAGCACACCGTCGCGCAGCACAGCGACGCGGTCCCCCATGGTCATGGCCTCGACCTGGTCGTGAGTGACATACACGGTGGTGGTGCCGAGCCGTCGTTGCAGCGCGGCGATCTGGTTACGGGTCTGCACCCGTAATTTGGCGTCAAGATTCGACAGCGGTTCGTCCATCAGGAATACCTGTGGGCGGCGCACGATGGCGCGCCCCATCGCCACCCGCTGGCGTTGTCCACCGGAGAGGTCCTTGGGTTTGCGGTCCAAATAGGGTTGCAGGTCAAGCAATCTCGCCGCGTCCAGTACCCGGTCGCGGATCTCGGCCTTCGGAGTCTTGGCGATCTTCAGAGCGAAGCCCATATTCTGTGCCACCGTCATATGCGGGTAGAGCGCATAGTTCTGGAACACCATCGCGATGTCACGGTCCTTGGGATCGACCTTGGTGACGTCACGCTCACCGATCCGGATGCGTCCGGAGTCCACCGTCTCCAACCCGGCCACCATCCGCAACGACGTCGTCTTGCCGCACCCGGAGGGCCCGACCAGCACGACGAACTCGCCGTCGCCGACGTCCAAGTCGAGACTGTCCAGGGCGGGTCGATCCGCACCCGGATAGCGCCGCGTCGCTTGCTCGAAAGTCACCGAAGCCATGCGCTACCCGTTTAGTCCCGTGACGGCGATGCCCCGGACAAAGGAACGCTGCGCTAGCGCATAGATGATGACGAGCGGCAGCATGATGAGCATCGAAGTCGCCATGATAATCGGCCAGCGTGCGACGTATTCGCCCCGAAGCCGGACCAGGCCGAGCGTGAGCGTGGCCAGGCTGCTGCGCTGCAGCATCAGCAGCGGCCACAAGAAGTCGTTCCAAACGTTGACCCAGGTGAGCACCGCGAGCACCATTACCGCGGGCCGGGCATGCGGCAGCAGAATCCGCCAGTAGATCTGCCACGGCGAACAACCGTCGAGAATCGCCGCCTCCTCGAGGTCGTTCGGAAGTGTGCTGAAGAACTGGCGCATGAGGTAGGTGCCGAAGGCGCTGCCGAACAAGCCCGGCACGATCATCGCCCATGGGGTGTCGACCCACCCTACGGTGCGCATCAGGATGAATTGCGGGATCACCGTCACGGTCAGCGGCACCATCAGGGTGCCCAGGTACAACACGAACAGCGTGTCGCGGCCACGAAATTGCAGTCGCGCGAAGGCATATCCGGCCAATGAGCAGAAGAAGACCTGCCCGGCCGTGACGCAGCCGGCGTATAGCACGGTGTTGAAGAACATGCGCCAGAAAGGGATCAGGGAGAAGACCTCTGTGTAGTTCGACCACCGCGGATGAGCCGGAAACAGCTTGGGCTCGGTTATCTCGCCTTCCCGCTTCAACGAGCCCGACACCGCCCAGGCGATTGGGAAGAGCCAGCACCAGGCGATGCTGATCAGCGCGGTGTAGGCGAGCACACCGCGAAAGACATTGCGTTTGAACAGGCTCTCAGCTGAGACCACGAGAAGTCTCCCAAGACCGTTGCCGGGTGAGCCGCAATTGCAACACGGTCAGCACCAGCAGGATGGCGAACATCACCCACGCCAGCGCGGACGCGTAGCCGAACTCCAGAAAGGAGAACGCGTGCTGGAACAGCATGATGCCCAGGACATAGGTAGCGGTCTCCGGCCCGCCGTTCGCGCCGTTGAGGACGTAAACCATGTCAAATGCCTGGAACGCGTGGATGATCGAGATCACCCCCACGAACGATATCGACCCGCGGATCAGCGGCACCGTGATGAACGCGAACTGCCGTATTTCGCCCGCGCCGTCGATTCTGGCCGCCTCGTAGACGGTCCCGGGAACCCCCTGCATCGCCGCCAGCAAGATCACTGTGGCGAAGGGGACACCCCGCCACACGCTGACGATGCACAACGAGACCATGGCCCACCTAGGCTCCACCAACCATGGGACCGGGCCGATCCCGACCCACCCGAGCATGATGTTGAGCAGCCCGTTGTCGGTGTTGAAGACGAACTGCCACACGACCGCCATGACCACCGACGAGATGGCCAGGGGCAGAAAGACGATGGTGCGGAAAACGCCGATGCCCCGAACCTTCCGGTTCAGCACGCCGGCCACCACGAGGCTGACGAGCACCGTCGGCACAACGGTCCCCACGGTGAAGATCACCGTGTTGCGGATAGCGATCAGAAAGAGCGGGTCGGAGGTGAACAGCTCTTCGAAGTTCTTCAGGCCCACGAACTTTGGTGGTCTGAACGCGTCCCACCGCTGAAAGCTCATGTAGAGCGAGAACCCAAGCGGAAACAGCATGAAGACCGCCACCGCCGCCAGGTTGGGTGCGACGAAAAGACGACCGGCCCAGGCGCGGCGCCGCGACGGGGCGGAACCCATGGAGCGTTGGCGCCCGGGTGCGGTGCGGGTATCGATTGACGTCATGGGGTGCGCAGCACCTCGTCGACGGCGGACGACAGACCGGCCAGCGATGTCGCCGGCCGGGATCCGCGCAGCACCGGGCCGAAGTCGCGGTCCATCAAGGCGACGACCTTCTCCCACGCCGGGGTGACCGGCAGCCCTTCCGAATATGCCGGTCCTTGCATGAGGACAGCCAGGTTGTCGACTCGGCGGTGGGCTTCGGCGAATCCGGTCGAGGTCAGCGCGGACCGCAGCACCGGCACGAAGAGGCTGGATTCAGCGATCAACGCCTGTCCGACGGGACCGGTCGCGAATTTGACGAATTCCCATGCCTGCTCCCTACGCGGACTACTCGATGAGATGGCCAGCCCGGTGGTACCGATATTGGAGTGGGCGGGCTGGCCCTGCCGTCGTGGCCCCACCGGCAACGAGGTGACATCGAATTCCAGATCGTCGGCGCGAATGAACGTCTGATATCGCCAGTGGCCGCCCATCGCGATCGCCGCCTTACCGGCCGCGAACAGATCGGGCGTGGACATGGACTGCACCTCGGATGCGTTCGGTGCGACCTTGTACTTGTTGGCCAGGTCGGCGTAGAACTGCACCGCTTCGATGAAGCCGTCTTGGCCGAAGTTGAAGTGCGTCGGATTCTTCAGCGGCGTAGCCCACGGCACCCCATTGTTCATGGCGAACAACCCGGCCGAGTAGTACGAAAACCACATGTTGACGAAACCCCATTGGGCTATTCGCCCAGCGCTGCGTTTGGTGAGAGCGCTGGCGGTGTCGCGGAATTCGGCGAAACTCCATGGCCGGTCCCACGTTTTGGGCGGCGCCGGGACCCCGGCCTCGGCGAAAAGCCGTTTGTTGTAGAACAGATAGTTTCCCGACCATTGCTCGGGGAGCGCGTATTGACCTCCGTTGAACGTGAAGGTGTCGAACAGCGGCGCGATACCGTCCGATTTGAGTTGCTGGGCGAACGCCTTATCCCCCGCCAGCTTGGTGTTGAGATCGAGCAGCACCCCGCGGTCGGCCAGTTCTGCATAGGTCAATTCCCACGCCATCAGCACGTCCGGGCACTTGCCCCCGGCGCAGAACGTGGCCAGCTGCTGCATGGCGCCGCCCGCCGAGAGCAGGGTGCGAACCTTGATGTCGGGATGACGCCGCTGGAATTCGTCGACGATGCGCAGCCGGACATCACGCTCGTCCGGATTGGCCGCGAAGAAAAAGGTCAGCGCGTCTTCGTCGTCCGAAGCGCAGCCGGCCGCCCACGGCGCCAGCGACGCCGCGGTGAGTGCGCCGGCGCCCCGCAGCAGACTCCGCCGTCCGAACGGCTTATCTCCCATGGTGCTCCCGATCTCGAAGCGGCAGGGTCAGCGTGGCCCGGCGGATGCGGTCCGGATCACCGGTGATGTCGACGGTTTGGATGCGATTGTCGGCCGCAAGGCCGATCAGCAGCAGGACCTGTGCGCGCCCGCGGGGCGCGAGAACGATCCCCGGTATCCCATCAATGAGCATGACGACGCCGGTGCGCGCCCGCTGGGCGAAGCGGCGAGTCTCTTCGGCGACCTCGCGGGTGCCGCGCAGCTCGGTGGGCACGTCATCCGGAACCAGCGTCCGATCGACCCTGCGCACCACATCGGGGGCCAGCAGCTCGAGCAACGTCGCGATGTCGCCGCCACGCGACGCCGCCAAAAACGCGGTCACGACCTGCAAGTGTTCCGCCGTGCGGCGCGGTTCGCCGACCGGGTCGGAGTGTAGGCGGGAACGGGCCCGGCTCGCGAGCTTCTTCGCGGCGTCCGGCGTCCGGTTGAGCAGGCCGGCGATCTCGTCGAACGGCATGGCGAAAGCATCGTGCAGCACGAAGGCAATGCGCTGCGCCGGGGAGAGCCGGTCGAGCACGACGAGTAGCGCGCCACTCACCGACTCCGTCAGCAGCGCATCCTCGTCGGCCGGTGCCGCGAATACGAATTCGGAAGCCAGTTCGGAGGCCTCGTCCAGGGGCCGCTCGGCACGCCGCTTGCGCACCCGGCGTTGGTCGAGCGCCTCGCGTGCTGTGATCGTCGTGAACCAGCCGGTGAGGTTGTCCACGTTTTCGATGACGGAGGAATCCGCGAGGCTGGCCTTCAACCAGGCGGACTGCACCGCGTCGTCTGCGTCAGCCGCTGAGCCCAGCAGCTGGAACGCGACCGACCGCAGGTGTCGTCGATCGGCGTCGAAACGCTGGGCGAGATCTACCAAATCCTTGGTTGCCGTCATGGGTCACCTTTTCCGCACGGGAGTCGTCAAGAAGATGACCGCATCCATCAAACTCTCTGCTGCGAAGGAGACCAGCACCATGACCCTAACGATTGTGCTCCGCCGCGTCCGCTGCAACCAACCGACTCGCCGCTGCGGAAATAGCTGCGCGACAACGGTTTGATCGCTATGACCACCGCATATGTCGTGATCACGCTGTTCACCGCGACCAGCACCGCGGCGATCGCCGTTGCCGATCTCGTCCCGGCCGGCTTCGTGTTGGCGAATTCGGCCCAGGTCGGCGTGCCGCGTTCGTGGTTGCCGGCGCTGGGGGCGGTGAAACTGGCCGGAGCCGGCGGATTGATTGTCGGTCTCTTGGGCCTTCGGGCTTTGGGGATCGCGGCCGCCGCCGGTTTGGTGCTGTTCTTCGTCGGCGCCGTCGTCACACACCTGCGGGCCCGAGTCCTGTACAACATCGCGTTTCCCGGAGCTTTTTTGTGGCTGTCGGCCGCTTCGCTGGCGCTGATGATCGTCCGCTGATCGGACGAGCGATCAGGCGGGAAAGTACCGGACCGCCTTGATCGCGTTGCCGCGCCAGGCTACGTCGGCGAACAGGATGCCGCGTCCGTGACCGGAGTTGAGCGAGACGGTGACGGTGTGGCCCGCGCTGTTCATCTTGGTCGGGCTGGCCCCGTCCAGCTGTTCGATGAGTTCAGCGAGATCCAGGGGGTCACGGTCGCCCAAAGTTGTTGCGGCCGTTGCTGCCAACACCCGCGAGGCGGCGGACCGGTCGCGGCGCGCGACGGCGTCGAGGAACGTTTCGACCAGCTTCTGGTGCCGCGCACCGACTCGCCGAAATCCCGCCATGAACCCCGCGGTCCCGCGCAGTCCCTGATTCGTGGCCAACCCCTTCGACAGCGCCAGGGCGGGCGATACCGCACCCGGCCCGGTTCGCAAGAATTGCAGCATCATCGCCGGAAGTTCCCAGTAGGCCCGCAGTTCGCCAATGCGCCAGTCGCCGTTGGCTTCTCGAAGGTCGTAACGCAAGAACGCCGGGATGTACATCGTGACGGCGGAGCCCATCGCGACCTCGAGCTCAAGGTCGCGCAGCACCACCGTGCCGAAGACGACGTCGAGGTCCCGGTGGAATTTGATATCGCGCGGACCGATGAAAGTGTCGTAAAACCGGCCGATCTGCGCATACCCGACATGCGGCCGCGAACCGACCGGATCCTCGATGCGGCCGTCTGAGGTGAACAGCGACACCCACCCGCTGCGATCGTGGGCGCCGGCCGCCTGCGGCGAGCGCTCCACGACGGCGAGCAGGTGTTCGCGATCCAGCGGCACGGCCATCACGAACCCCAGATCAGTTCGATGCCGGCGGATCGCATCTCCGCCAGCGCCTCCGCGGCCGAGGCGCCCCCGACGGACACGGTCAAATCGACCAGCACCCTGGTGGTCAGGCCGGCTCGCGCCGCGTCCTCAGCGGTCCGCCGGACGCAGTGGTCGGTGGCGATGCCGACGACGTCGACCTCGTCGATGCCCCGCTGCCGCAACCACGCCAGGAGCGTCGTCCCGTTCTTGTCGACGCCCTCGAAGCCGCTGTAGCCGGCGTCGTAGGCGCCCTTGCGAAAGACCGCGTCGATCCGGTCGGCGTGCAGGCCCGATTGAAACTCCGCGCCCGGGCTTCCCGCGACGCAGTGGGGCGGCCACGATGTCGAAAAATCCGGCCGGTCGGAGAAATGGGCACCCGGATCGATGTGGAAGTCCTGGGTCGCCACGACGTGCTGATAGCCCGGCTCACTCGCCAGGTAATCGTTGACGGCAAGCGCCAACGCCGCGCCCCCGGGCACCGGCACGGAGCCGCCCTCGCAGAAATCATTTTGCACGTCGACGATGATCAACGCTGCCACGCGCTCCACCCTATCGCTGCGGGCTCTAGCTGGGGTTATCAGCGGGACGGTTTGCTCGTCTTGCAGCCGGGTAATACACCGCCCATGGTGATCCGGAGAATAGCGCGGCCGTTGCTGTCAGTGGCGTTCATCGGCCAGGGAGTCAATTCACTGCTCAATCCAAAATCAGCCGCGCAAGCCGCGGCTCCGGCGGTAGACGGTTTGCAGTCATTACCCGATTCGGTGAGTGGCAACATTCCGAGCGACCCCGAGACTTTCGCCCAAATCAACGCGGCCGTCCAGATTGGCGGCGGATTGCTGCTCGCGGCGGGCAAGCTGCCCCGTGTTGCTTCCGCGGCGCTCGCGATCACGGTGTTGCCGGCCAACCTCGGTGCACACGCCTTCTGGAGTGAAACCGACCCGCAGGCCAAGGCGCAGAAGCGCCAGCAATTTCTCACTGACCTCAGTCTGCTGGGCGGCCTGTTGATCGCGTCCGCCGACACAGCGGGCAAGCCCTCGCTCGGGTGGCGCGGCCGTCACGCCGCCGAGCGGCTCTCGGAGCGGGTGTCGTCGGCGCTACCGGGTTCTGACGATGCGTCGTTCGACACCGATTTCTCAGAGCTGGGCGAGCGGATCGTGCATGGCTTGCAGGTGGGTGCCGAGCGCGGCCGCGAATTGGCCAGCACGGCCGCCGAACGCGGCGCGCCATACGCCGAAGCCGCCCTCGAACGGGGACGCGAATTCGCCAGCACCGCGGCCGAACGCGGCGCACCATACGCCGAAGCCGCCCTCGAGCGGGGACGCGAATTCGCCGGCACGGCAGCCGATAGAAGCAAGCCTCTCGCCAAGAAGGCCCGCAAGCGCAGCGAAGAACTCGCCGACGAAGCCGCCGACCGCGCCGCATATCTCGCCAAGAAGGCCCGCAAGCGCAGCGAAGAACTCGCCGACGAAGCGGCCGACCGGGCCAAGCCGCTGGCCAAGAAGGCGCGTAAGCGTAGCGAGAAGCTGGCCAAGAAGGCGCGCAAGCGCAGCGAAGAACTCGCCGACATCGCCCGCGAGCGCGGCAGCGACCTCGCGGACACCGCGCGCTCCCGCGCCGAGGATCAGGTCAAGACGGGCCGCCGCAAGCTCGGCTGGTAGAGCCCGCCACGAAGGCGTCGATGATGGCATCGACGCCTTGGTCCACGTCGACAGTCACACCGGCCTCATCGGCGCCGAGCGGTTCCAGCGCTTGGAATTGTGAACGCAGTAATTCGGCGGGCATGAAATGACCGGTCCTGGCGGCGATTCGGCCTGCGATGAGTTCGGGCGAACCGGCGAGGTGCAGGAATTCGACGCGCGGGCGGTGTGTGCGCAACCGGTCACGGTATTCCCGTTTGAGCGCGGAGCAACTCACCACCCCACCGTCGGGATGGGCGGCCAGCCACTCGCCTACCTTGTCCAGCCAGGGATAGCGATCGTCGTCGTTGAGCGGTTCGTGGGCCGTCATCTTGGCGATGTTGGTGGGCGGGTGCAGGGAATCGGCGTCCGCGAACGGAATCCGTAGGCGTTCCGCGAGCACCGCCCCGACGGTCGACTTGCCCGACCCCGAGACGCCCATCACCACAACGGGTGCCCGCTCGCTCACCTAAGTCTTGTCGCCGAGGTTGCGGTTCCATTCCAGCCAACCGACACCGCTGCGCCCGTCCGCGGTGCGAACGGTGGCCCACACTCGCGGGAACTGGCTCACCCGCCCGTCCGCGGCGACCAGGCGCACCGGAGCCTGCCCGCGCACTTCGATCTCGGCGGCGACCTCCCCAGGGTGATAGGCCACTGTCGCGTTCAACGGTAAACCGTTGGCGTCAAACGACTCTCGCGAATCTACAGTCTGCAGTTCGGTCAGGCCGCCGGCGTCTTGGCGGTAGCCGATGCTGAACGCCGGCGCACCCGGGATTCGGATGTTCACGCCGTGCAGATGAGTGCCGTCGTCGAGGTGCAGCGCGCTCCAAATCCAGTCCATGCTCCACCAGTCGCGCACCCCCCAGGAGTGATCACGCTGGCCGCACACCGAGTCCACCTGGTAGCTGGTGTCATTGACCGTGACGGTGCCCGACACGGTGCACGGAATTTCGTATCGCGTCGTCAGCCGGTATTTGTACGGGGTGCCATCGGTCGCCCACGCCAAATTCATCGTCATCTCGACGGGAGTGCCCGGCTCCCCTCGCAGCAAGGCCGCCGGATCGGAATAGGCCTGGGCCTGCGCACGCACGTCGACGCGATAGGTATGCAGCGGCGCGCTGGCCGAATGATCGATCTCGAAGGAATCGTGGTGCAGCGTCCAGGGATCCGTCGGCAGCGGGATCTGCGCGTCGACGGCCACGGTCGGCACGTCGGGTCCGCACAGCAGCGCGTGCACCCACGCGGTCTGCTGGTTGGCGACCAGGCCGATGCGGAACCAGCCGCCCAACCCCTGTGCCGCATCGACGAAGTCGGCGTACCAACTCTCACTCCACAGCGGTTCCGCGGTCGCAGCGTGCGCGAGTTCGTCGTCCGCCGAGGGGCGTAGCGGCTCGGGTGCCTCCGCAACGGGCAACGTCGCCAGCGCATCCGTCTCCAGCACGTGATCACAGTGCCGTTGCAGCATCGTCATGAACATCCGGTCACCGCGCTCAGTGCGCTCGACCAGCATCGAAGAGACGATCGCCATCATCACGCCGAAAAAACTCTGCCGCCGAACACCTTCGGCGACTTCGGCGAGGGTGATGGGCGCCGCGGAACCCAGCTCTTCGTGATACGCGCGCAGCAACGCCTCGTAGTGCTCCCGGCGATCCTGCGCGGACAGCGAACCGCCAAGGAAGTACGACAGATCGGTCATGGCCGGACCCCACGACACGGTCTGCCAATCGACCACCGTCAATGCGCGGTCGGCTTCGGCCGTGCCGAACAACATGTTGTCCAGACGGTAATCGCCGTGCACCAGACCCTGGATTCGGCCCGGATCCGACTCGGCCGCCAGGTGGGCGTCGAACGAGGCCACCAGGCGTTCGCACACCACGCGGTGCTCCGGCGTGATCTGGTCGCCGTAACGGTCGATGAAGCCGGTGTACAGCGTGGCGACCATGGCCTGGTTGAGCGGCGACTCGCGGTTGAGCCATGACGCCTGTGCGAGCGAACTGTCGCCCATCAGCGGACCGTGCAGCCTTCCCAGCTCGACCGCGACGAGCCGAGCCTGTTCGATTGTCGCGCCCTCGATTTCGTCACCGACGACCGCCGGCCCGGCGTCTCCCAACAAAAGATCGAACACCCCCGTCGACGTGTCGACCGCCGCGTGATAGCACGGCGCTAACGGGCCGTCCAGTTGCGGGGCGATGTCGCCGTAGAAGCAGACCTCGCGCTCGTAGAGCCCCATCGCAAGCCCGGTTTGCCGGCTCACCGGGTCGGTGGCCGCGACCTTGAGCACCACCGACTCTGGCCTATCAAAATCAGCCGTGTCATCGGCGTAGGTGAGCAGGACGCGGTAGCACTCGCTCATCTGTCCTGTACCGATGCGTTCTACAGAGAAATCGGCGACGGGTCCGGCGCCGACCGCCGCGGCCAACCAGGCGGCCGTGAGATCACTGGGTCGCTCGATTACTTGCTCGGTGTCGGCGTGCATGACGCTCAGCGTGCCAGGTCACCGCGCCAGTGAGAAGCCATCCCATGCGATCCGGCGATCCGGATGCGGATCGAACACGACGCGTGACTTGCTGTCGAAAACCATCACGGCGCGATCGGCGGCCGTATAGGCGGGCCAGTCGTCGCCCGGCACCCCGGTATGACTGAAGGCGCGCCACCGCCGTTGCACCTGGTTACTGACGCGCAACGCGGCCCGCCGATCGGCGGCCGCTGTCAGCAGTGCGCCGAATCGGGTGCGGTAGATGTCGAAAACCGCGAGCAATTCCGTGGCATGCGTGGCGCCGAGACCCGACCAGCGCAGCGTCCGGGGGGCGTAGTCGTACCGGTAGAGGTAGGTCGGCGCGTGGGCGCCGTGGGCCTCGGCGATCTGCCAAGCCGCGGTGCTGAACGCGAAGTCACCGCCGAGTTGGATGCACGCCGCCCGATCGGGGTATTTCGGGTAGGCCGCGGTAACGCGTTCGCGCGCATCCGGTTCCACGTCCGCCAACAACTCTTCAACCATCGATGCGTTGGTCGGCAGCATCGCCAGGAAGCGGGTGAACAGGCGCCCCTCTTCGGCATTGGTTCCCACGATGAGCGGCACCCGGTGCGCCCGGCCGGAGCGCATAGCCTCGACGGGGTCGATCGGCAGAATGTCATCGCCGACGACGGGGCCAATTGGGAAGGCGCCCAACCTGTCTTGCATGCCTTGGTCGATCAGGCGGTGCTGGGTCTGCACCAGTTGTGCCGCCGGCACCTGCATCAGCGCGTTGGCGGCGTCCTGCCTACGTGCCCCGAGCAGATCGGCGAAGCGGTTCGCGAACTCGGCGGCGACGTCTTTCGACCGCACCAGGCCCGAGGCGGGGCTTTCCGCGATCGCGCGGGCGAACAGCCCTTTTGCGGCGGGGACCGCGAGCAGCGTCGAGGTGATGCATGCGCCTGCGCTCTCGCCGAAGATCGTGACGTTGTCGGGATCACCGCCGAATCCGGCGATGTTGTCCTTCACCCAATGCAATGCCAGCACCAGGTCGCGCAGATACAGGTTGCTGTCGATGGTGACGTCTGCTGTCGACAACGACGACAGATCCACACATCCCAGGGCGCCGAGGCGGTAGTTGACCGAAACATACACACAACCGCGGCGCGCCAGCGCGGCACCGTCGTAGATCGGCGTCGCCGAGCTGCCCAGGAAATATCCCCCGCCGTGAATGAAAAGCATGACGGGCAGCGGTTCGGCGTTGTCGACCTCGGGAGTCACGACGTTGAGGGTCAGGCAGTCCTCACTCATGGGCTGGTAGCGGCCCCCGTAACCCGAAAGGCCTAGCAAGGTGTAGCGGCGCTCTTGAGGCGCGCAGTTGGCGAATCCGTGGCAGTGCCGCACACCCGACCACGGCAACGCAGGTCGCGGGGCCTGGAAGCGCAGTCGTCCCACGGGCGGCTCGGCGTACGGAATGGATCGCCAGCGGTTGACTCCGTCGCGGGTGAAACCCTCGACGATCCCGATAGCGGTGCGTGCGCGGACAGTGCGCTGATGCATGACCCGACGGTAGCCGACATGACGGCCACCACGCGCGCGCAGCGCCTCATTTCCGGGCGCGGCGGTTAGCCTGACTGGGTGCGGATGGCCGCGTGGGTCGCAGTGTCGTTGCTGGTTGCCGGCTGCTCGCACACCGTCGGCGGTCATGCGGGGCAGGCACCGAGCAGCACCGCGACGTCGGCCGGAAGCAAACCGCCCGGGCCATCCGCCGCGCCGGCCGCCGGTGCCTCGATCTCGGACGTCATCGCATGGATCGAGGCAGGCCATCCCGCCGATCCTGGTCGTTATCACAGTGCGACCCGAGACGGCGCCACCACACCGCTCGGTGCTGACATCGGCTTCACGGCGGTGGGCGGCAAAGTTTCCTGCATGACCGACTCCAAACACACCGCTGGCGCGGTGTCGTGCCTGGTCAAACTGACCAATCCGCCGCCGGCTCCCCCGACCGCGTACGGGGAGTGGAAGGGCGGTTGGGTCGACTTCGACGGCGTGAGTCTTCAGGTCGGGGCGTCGCGTGCCGACCCGGGCCCGTTCATCAACGGCAATGGGCCGGAACTGATCGGCGGCGACTCGCTGTCATTCGGTGATTACCGTTGCCGAGCCGACCAGGACGGCCTGTTTTGCGTGAACTATGCCCACCAGTCGGCGGCGCGATTGGGTCCCGCCGGCATCGAGCCGTTTGGCTGCCTGCACTCGGCGCCGCCACCCGATGGCGTCGGCATTGCGTTCCGCTGCTGAGCGGCCTCAGTTTGCACGCCGCCGGCGCCGGTGATCACCGCGACTTGGTCATCGAATCGCAACTCGTCGGTCGACGGTGTCACCAGCTCACCAAAAGTTCTTTCATGCCATAGATGTTGGCGTCTTTGAACCTCAGTTTCTCCGGCGGTACCGCCAATTTGAGGGCGGGCAGGCGGCGCGCCAACGTCGCGAACGCGACCTGCATCTCGACGCGGGCCAGGTTTGCCCCGATGCATTGGTGCACCCCGTAGCCGAACCCTAAGTGCCCGCGAGTATTTCGGTCGGCATCGAACGTTTCGGGATCATCGACGAATTCGGCGTCCCAGTTCCCGGCGGGCAGGTTCATCATGACGAACTCGCCGGCGCGGATGAGCTGACCACCTATCACGAGGTCTTCGGTCGCCACGCGATCGACCTGGCTGTGCACGATGGTGAGGTAGCGCATCAGCTCTTCGACGATGTTGGCGATGACAACCGGATCATCGGTTTGGCCGAGCCGCTCGAATACGTTCGGATTTTCCAGCAGCGCAACCGTTCCCAACGAGATCATGTTGGCGGTAGTTTCATGACCGGCCAGCATCATGATCACGGCGTTCATGGCCGCGGTGGCATGATCGAGTTGGCCGGTCGCGACGTATTCGATAACAAGGCGGCTGATCAAATCGTCGCCGGGTTCGCGTTCTTTGCGCGCAACCAGCTCCTCGATATAGGCATACATCGCCCCAAAGCCCTGCCCCTTCTCCTCGTCGGTCGACCGCTGATCCAACCCCACGGTCGTGTGGTGCTGGAAGAGTGCGAGATCGTCCGGTGGCACTCCCAGCAGCAGCGCGATTACCAATGACGGCACGGGTAAAGCGAATTCACGCGCCAGATCCGCCGGCGGTCCCTTCTTGATCATTTCGCCCAGGTAGTGGTCGACCGTTTCCTGGATCTGCGGGCGCATCGATTCACAACGCCGGAAGGTGAAGTTGCTGGTCATCATTCGGCGCAACCGATGATGCTCGGGATCGTCGGTCCGGGCGAACATCACCGGGATCTTGTTGTCGGCATCCGCCGGCATGATCGCATCCGGAATGGTCTTCGCGGACAGGCGCGGATCAACCAGCGCCGCCCTGATGTCCTGGTAGCGGCTCACCACCCAGACCGGGTTGCCCTGGAACATCGCCCGTCGTAGCCCGGGCTGGTCCCGCCAGGCCGCGAACTCGGCCGGGGGTGCGAGCGGGCAGTGCGCAGCCCGCGGGACGGGAAGCACCGGAAGATCGGAGTCAAAGCATATCTCGGAAGTTGTTGACATAAACCGCGTTTCCCATTAAGTGTCAGTTAGCTGCCAGTTATAGAGCCTAGAGCCAGGCGTATTGGCAGTCAACTGTCAGTTAGGCTGGGACGATGACAGCGGTTGAGGACCGTCCGTTGCGTGCGGATGCTGCACGCAACGTTGAGCGCATCCTTCGCGCCGCGCGAGATGTCTACGCCGAGTTGGGGGCGGATGCGCCGGTGGAGGCCGTCGCGCGTCGCGCGGGCGTCGGCGAACGAACCCTCTACCGCAGGTTTCCGACAAAGGGCGACCTTGTCCGGGCCGCCCTCGATCAAAGCGTTGCCGAGGACCTCACACCTGCGATCGACAATGCCCGTCGCGCCGACGACCCGCTGCGCGGTCTCACCCAGCTGGTTGAAGCGGCGATATCGCTGGGGGCCCGTGAACACAACCTGCTCAAGGCCGCGCAACGGGCCGGCTCACTCACGGCTGACATCTCGGTGTCACTCGACGAGGCGCTCAGTGACCTTCTCCGCGAAGGCCAACGCGTCGGCCGAATTCGCGCCGACCTGGTTGCCGACGACCTGCCTCGCCTGGTCGCGATGCTCTATGGCGTGCTGGCCACGATGGATGCGGACAGCGGTGGCTGGCGACGTTACGTCGCCCTCATCGTCGATGCGATAGGGATCGATGAACGACTGCCGTTGCCTCCGGCCGCAGCCTTGCGTTACCCAACGGAGCCGAACACCTGGCCGCTGTAACGGCCTAGTTGATGATCACCCCGGCGTCGACTTTGAACTCCAGTCCGGTCACATATCGGGACTCATCGGACGACGCGAACCTTGCCAGGCGAGAACTCTCCGAAGCACTCAAGATCCTCGCCAGCCGCCAGCCGCCAGCCGCCTGCCGCATCCGCGGTGCACTGAAAACCCGCCGTGGAGGCCACTTCTCGGCATGAGCGCGCCGACGCGCCTCCCGCTCGAGTTCGACCGATCAGACGCCGTGCTGTAGACAGAACCCTTAAGAGGTCTTCGGGCTTCGGTCGCTCTCCGGCAGCGACGAGGCATCTTCGGGATCAACGTTGAGCACGCGGATCTCTCCGGTGCTGCCGTCGACCTCGATCAGGGCGCCCGACGGCAACCGCCGAGTCGCGTCCTGCACGTCGACCACACACGGGAAGCCGAACTCGCGGGCCACCAACGCCGCGTGTGACATCGGGCCACCCAGTTCGGTCACCACAGCCGCGGCGTAACAGAAGGCGGCGGTGTAGCCGACGTCGGTAACCTCGGCGACGAGTATCTCGTTGGGTTGTAAGTCGTCGATGGTCTCGGGCCGCACAATTCGCACCCGACCACGCACGCGACCCCCACACACGCCCACTCCGCGCAAGGTATCACCGCTGACCAGCGCCGATGGGGACGTAATTGACGGCTGCCAGTTGCCACTGAATACCGTCGGCGGGATGACGCCGACCAGCCTGCGCTGCTCGGCCCGGCGCCGCGCCACCAGTTCCGTCACGTCGGGCGGCAGCGCATCGACCTCATCGACCGAAAGGTAGAACACATCTTCGGGACTGCAAAAGACACCGGCCTCGGTCAGCCGCCGGCCGTACTCTCGCAGCAGACCACGCAGCACCCAGTTCGCGCGCACCACTTTGTCGCGACGGACTTCACGGTCCCGCAGTTGCCGAACGGCCAGAGCCGCAACCAGCTTGGCGCGCAACGGGATCAGGGCGTGCGACGGCTGGGGCGCGGGCGGCCCATCCATCGCTTTGGCCACCATCCGGATCAGCAGCTCGGGATCGTCGGCATAGCTGGTGGACAGCATCTCGAGCTCCGCCGGGCCGCGGTGACCGATCAGGTCCAGTTCGGTGAGAAGCGCCGCATGGAATTCCGGTGTCTTCGCGGCCAAGACATCCACGCGCTTGCCTGGATGGGTCAGCAGGTCGACCACTTCGGGGTCGCGCCGGGCCGCGGTCACCAGCCGTTGCATCGCCTCCACCGGTCGCGCACTGACGAATTCGGGGCCGGCCGGCGGTGCGATGCCGTGTCCGCTCAAGCCGCGCAGCAAGACGTTGAAAGCCGCACACAAAAAGAACGATCCCGATGCCAGCATCCAACCGTGTACGACCTGGTCGCGTGCCAACATGATCAGGCTGCGCAAGCGCTGATCGTCGATTCGGACGAGGTCGCGTCCGGCCAGACGCTCCAAGCGATCAACGTCGGTGACGAAGGCGTGGGTGTCTTGGGGCGAACCGACGCTCAGGCCCACGAGGTTGATCCCAAACACACCGATATTGCGGGCGATACGCAATTGCCTTGGGGCACGGCGGGATTTCTCCGCTAGTGGCTCCTCCCCGAAAATGGGTAGCGACGCCATGCTGGGCCCGAAATACCCGCTATTGCTGACGACCGTCTCGGGCTTTACGAACGGCACCGCTTCGGCCATGTAATGCGCCGACGTGATGCCGCCGTAGAGCCGATGGGCGAACACCGCGACCGTGCGCATGGCGATTTCGCGCTGAATGATCCCGCCGGGCCGCAACCGTTCGGCGACGGCTACACCGCCGGCGCGCACGCCCCGCACGGTCACCGACGCCGATGACGGCGAAAACGGGCCCGGCAGCGCCTCGGACAAATTGGTGGCCAGATAGACCGGAAAGCGGGGATCGATGGGAGTATCGAACTCGCCGTTAAGGCCTTGCGGACCAGCCAGTCTGGGCGCTACGCCGTCTTGAGCCGGTGTATCCAGGGCGGGCAGATTCTGGATGCTGGCCAGCCGCCAGGGCAGCGAGATCACTCGTTCACCCACCGCGACGCGACCGCGCACCGCCAGCTCGAAGTCCTCGACGCATTCGCCGGCCTTCCACGCGGGTTCAAAGCCCCACTCGTCGCGTAGCCGCGAGGTATCCATCAACGGGGCGCTGCGAATGAATTCCAGTTCGGCGAGCGAGGTGCGGCCGCTTCGCCGAAGCAGCGCACCAATCGGGCCGCCCCGGGCGCCGGTCCGACGGCCGAGCGCGGCGGCGATCTGACCGAAAGTCAAAGTACCCGACGCGGCGAGATTGACCGGACCCGTTGCGGTTTCGGTGTCCAGAACGGCCAGGGCCAAGAACCGAAGCGCGTCGTCGAGGTGGACCACCTGTACCGGGCGGACGTCGACGCCTCCGGGAAGCGCCGGCAGGGAAAACGCTCGGCGCACCCAGTTGTCGACGCTGCGGCCGACGATGAGCGCGGAGCGGACCGCCACCCATGGAACTCCGGAGGTGGCCAGCATCTCTTCAGCGCGGGCCTTGTGCAGACCGTCGGCGGACAGCGGCGTCGCGGCATCGTTCTCGGTCCGGACGACGGATCCCCCGCCATAGACGTGTGCTGACGAAGGGAAAACGATGCGCCCGGCTCCGTTTTCGGTAAGGGCCGCAACGACGTTGAACGTTCCCTCGATATTGACCTGCGAGCTGACCCGATCCTCGGGACCCGGGCTCTTTGCCCACGCACAGTGGGCGACGACGTCCGCGTCATCGAGAACGTGCTTGACCGCAGTCGCGTCACGGACATCCCCGGTAACGAAGCCCGCCGCGCTCGGCCAGCTGTCGGGTCGGTGACGCGCCATACCGACGACATCGTGCCCCTGACTGAGCAGCCGGGCGGCGAGGCCGCGCCCAAGAACACCGCTGGCCCCTGTAACCGCAATTCTCACTGGTTGCTTACCTACTCGTCCTCGTCGTCCATCAGGGCCGCGTTGACCAGGGCGTCAAGATCCATGTCCGCGATGTCCTTCTCGGTGGTCACCGCGGGGGTTCCGGTGCTGTCGGCCTCATTCGCCAACGCGAGCAGCAGATCCAGCACGCCTGCCTGACGAAGCCGCTTGACCGGAATAGTCCCCACGACACGCTGGATTTCGGCTTCCCCCGGCGCGGTGGCCGGAGTCTGCTGTTCCGAGCTGCCGACGAGTTCGCCGTACATGTAACCGGCCAGCGCGGCGGAATTCGGGTAGTCGAAAATCAACGTGGGTGAAAGCGGCAGTCCGGTAGCGGATTTCAGCCGATTGCGCATCTCGACAGCGGTCAGCGAATCAAAGCCCAGCTCCTGGAACGCCCGATCCGGATCGATGGCATCGGGGCTGGAGCTGCCCAGCACGGTGGCGATGTTGGCACGGACCAGATCCAGCAGGACCGCTTGTTGCTCGTCCTCGGGCAACCCTTCGAGGCGTTGCAGCAGCGCCGATTTCGATTTCGCCGCGGCCAGCGAATCGTCAACCTGGCGTCGGGTGGGTGCGTTGATCAGATCGACGAACATCGGCGGCAACGTGCCGTTGTCGAACTTCACCCGCAGCGCCGCGAGGTCGATGTGCGCAGGCAACAGGAACGGCGCGTCGACAATCAGGGCGGTATCCATCAATTCCAGCGCCTCATCAGAAGACATCGCGACAATTCCGTCGCGGCCGAACCGGGCACGATCGGCGGAGCCCAGCGCTCCGGTCATGGCGCTGGCCTGATCCCACAGACCCCAGGCCAACGACATAGCCGGCAGCCCCGCGGTGCGCCGGTGCACGGCCAACCCGTCCAGGAAGGAGTTGGCGGCGGCGTAGTTGGCCTGACCCGACGCTCCCGCGATTCCGGCCATCGACGAAAACATCACAAACGCTGAGACATCCAGGTCGCGGGTCAGTTCGTGCAGGTTCCACGCCGCATCGACCTTGGCTCGCAACACCCCTTCGACCCGGGCTGGGGTGAGCGACGAGATCACCGCATCGTCGAGCACACCGGCCGCATGAATCACTCCCGATAGCGGCCGTTGCACCGGGATATCGGCGATCACCTTTGCCAAGGCCTCGCGATCGGCGACATCACAGGCCTTCAGCTCCACCTGGGCGCCGGCCGCGCCCAATTCGGTGACCAACTCCGCTGCCCCCGGCGCATCCAGACCACGCCGACTCACCAACACCAGATTCCGTGCGCCGTGCTTGGTCACCACGTGGCGGGCCAACGCCGAACCCGCCATTCCGGTGGCGCCGGTGATCAACACCGTGCCCGCCGCCCAGGCATCCGGCATGGTCATCACGACCTTGCCCACATGGCGCGCCTGACTCAGGTACCGCAAGGCCGCCGGCGCGCGACGTACATCAAACCTCGTCACCGGCAGGGGTCGTAGCACGCCGTCGCCGAACAGGCCGGCCAGCTCGCCGAGCAACTGTTGTATGCGGTCCGGTCCCGCCTCGAACAGGTCGAAGGCGCGGTATCGCACGCCGGGGTGGGATTGCGAGAGCACGCCGGCGTCGCGGATGTCGGTCTTGCCCATCTCCAAGAACACCCCGCCGGGGGCGACCAGCCGCAGGGACGCATCGACGAAGTCACCGGACAGCGAGTCCAGCACCACATCCATGCCACGTCCACCGGTAACCGCGCGGAACTTGTCCTCGAATTCCAGGCTCCGCGAATCCGAAATGTGGTCATCGTCAAAGCCCATGGCCCGCAACGTGTCCCATTTTCCGCGGCTGGCGGTCCCAAACACCTCGAGACCCAAGTGCCGAGCCAACTGCACTGCCGCCATTCCGACACCACCGGCGGCGGCGTGCACCAACACCCGCTGCCCGGGCTTGGCGTCAGCCAGGTCGGTCAGCGCGTAGTAAGCGGTGGCGAAAACGACCGTCGTGGTCGCGGCGGCGGTGTGCGACCAACCGGCCGGCATCTTCACCAGCAGCCGCTGATCGGTGGTGGCGATGGTTCCGGTCCCGTCCGGGAACAGTCCCACGACGCGGTCGCCGATCGCGAAACCGTCATCTTCCGAGGCGGTTTCGACCACGACTCCGGATGCCTCTATACCCATGACCGCGTCGGGATCGGGATACAGACCCAGCGCGATCATCACGTCGCGGAAGTTGGCGGCGATCGCCAACAGCGCTACCCCAACCTGACCGGGCCCCAGAGGTGCGCCGGCGTCCGGGATGCGCTCCAGCCGCATGTTCTCGAACGTGCCGTAGCTGCTCATGCCGAGCCGCCACGGCCCATCACTCGGCGGCACCAACAGTCCGCCGGCGGCGCGACTGCCGTGCACCCGGGCGGTGTAAACCGCTGTCCCGCGAAGCAATACCTGCGGCTCGCCGACGGCCAAGGCCGCGGCCACGGCCTCCTCATCCAGCGGACCGTCGGTGTCGACGAGCACGATCCGGCCGGGGTGTTCGGTTTGCGCCGACCGCACCAGTCCCCATACCGCCGCGCCGGCCAGATCGGTGACATTCTCACCGGGCAATGCCATCGCGCCGCGGGTGGCCACCACCAGGGTTCCCGCCGCGTCGCGGGCCAGCCACGACTGCAGCACCGGCAGCACCGCACGCGTGGCCGCGTACACGTCGGTCACGACGTCGTCGACCACCGGCACCGATTCAAAGATCAGCGCCGAATGTTGTGCCTCAATACCCTCAAGTTCGGTTGCGCCCCAGCCAAACACCGACACCGGCTGAACCGAGGTCGATCGTTGTTCGGACCAAATCACCTCAAAGAGCCGGTCCAGCCCGGAGTTCGAGACGGCGGCCAGCAACTGCTGATCGGTCACCGGCCGGGCCACCATCGAGGCCACCGATAGCACCGGCAGCCCTAATCCGTCGGCGAGTTCGATCGACACCCCCGACTCCCCTACCGGCACAATGCGCGCCCGCACCGCTGCCGCCCCCGCGGCGTGCAACGTGACCTGCTGCCAGGAGAACGGCACGAGCATCGAACCTTCGGCGAGTTCGGCACTGTCGGAAGCCAAGATCACCGCGTGCAATGCCGCGTCGAGCATCACCGGGTGGACGCCGAACCCGGCCGTCGACACCCCAACATCCGTGGGCATCGTCACTTCGGCGAAGACTTCATCGCCACGGCGCCACATCGAGGTCAATCCGCGGAACGCGGGACCGTATTCATAGCCGCGCTCGGCCAATCGGTCGTAGCCGTCGCCCACGTCCACAGGGGTCGCACCGACCGGTGGCCATACCGACAGATCCGCGCTGGGCTGCATCGCGCCGGCGCGCAGCACGCCCTCCGCGTGCAGCGACCAACCGGAACCGGCCTCGGCACGCGAGAAGATCGATACGGAGCGGACACCCGATTCTCCCCCGCTAGCGGGAGGTGCCCCCTCGGGGCCGCCGACCACAACCTGCATCGCGACCGATCCGGACGTCGGCAATGCCAGCGGCGCAGCCAGATTCAGTTCGTCGACGATGCCGCAACCGACTTCGTCGCCGGCCCGGATGGCCAGATCGACAAAGCCGGCACCGGGGAACAGCACCACACCGCCCACGGCGTGGTCGGCCAGCCAGCCTTGCGCGGCAGGCGACAACCGGCCCGTCAGCACCACCCCACCCGAGGTCGGCAGCTCGACCACCGCGCCGAGCAACGCGTGTTCACCGGCCGCCAGCCCCAGACTCGCGGCATCCACCGCAGCGCCGTCGCTCGACAGCCAAAACCTGCGCCGGTCAAAGGTATAGGTGGGCAGCTCGACAAAATCGGCCTTGCCGATTGCGGCGCGCCAGTCCGCGTCCATTCCCTCGACGAATCCTTGCGCGAGGGCGGTGGTCAGGGTTGCGGGCTCGGGGCGATCTTTACGCAGCGCCGACATCGTCAGCACCGGCGCATCGGGAAGCGCTTCTTCGATCGATGCGGTGAGGCCGCTGCTGGGTCCGACTTCGAAGAAGCGGTTTCCGCCGGCCGCATGTGCGAACCGCACACTGTCGGCGAACCGCACCGCTTCGCGAACGTGCCGCTTCCAGTACGCCGCCGACCCGAAGTCTTCGCCGGCCAGCTGACCGCTCAGATTCGACACGATCGCAATGGTGGGCTTGCCCACGGCGAGCCCGGCGGCGACGGTGCCGAATTCGTCGAGCATCGAATCCATCAGCGGTGAGTGGAATCCGTGGGACACGGCCAGCTTGTGCACTCGGCGGCCCTCCCTGCGGAACTGGTCCGCGATGGCGGCCACCGCCTCCTCCGCGCCCGAAATCACCACCGACGCAGGCCCGTTGATCGCGGCGATACCAACGTCGCCGTTCAACAGCGGCCGGACTTCGTCCTCGGTGGCCTGCACCGCGAACATTGCCCCACCTGCCGGTAGGGCCTGCATGAAACGGCCGCGCGCGGCCACCAGCACCGCGGCGTGCTCCAGCGAGAGGACACCGGCAATATGTGCGGCCGACAACTCGCCGATCGAATGCCCCATAACGAAGTCGGGTCGTACACCCCAGGACTCGAGCAACCGGAACAGTGCGACTTCCATCGCAAACAGTGCGGGCTGTGCGAATTCGGTCGTGTTCAACAGGTTTTCATCATGCCCCCACATGACTTCGCGTAGCGGGCGGAGTAGATGCTGATCCAGTTGCGCCACGACGGCGTCGAATGACGCCGCGAATGCCGGGTACGCGGCGTGCAATCCCCTTCCCATGCCCAATATTTGGGACCCTTGCCCGGGGAAGACGAAGACGGTCTTGCCGCCGGGCGTCGCCGTGCCGGACACGGCCGATCCGACTTCACCGGTGGTCAGTTCGTCGAGCCCGCTCAGCAACTGATCGCGATCAGCACCGATGACGACCGCTCGGTGCTCAAAGTTTGACCGGCCCGCCAACGACCACGCCACATCGGCGACGTCAAGATTGTCATGCACACGCAGATGGGCGGCCAGCCGAGAGGCATGAGACCCCAACGCCGAGGCGGACTTTGCCGATACTACCCACGGAAGCACCGGCGGCTTGGGACGTTCGACACGGTCATCTCCCGCGGGTGCGGCCTCGATGATGACGTGCGCATTGGTGCCGCTGATGCCGAACGACGACACACCGGCTCGGCGCGCGTGATCCGTCGGTCCGGCCTGCCAGGGCCGCGCCTCGGTAAGCAGCGACACCGATCCCGCCGACCAGTCCACATGCGGGCTCGGCTCGTCGACGTGCAATGTCGCCGGCAGCAGTTGGTGGCGCAACGCCAACACCATCTTGATCACCCCGGCCACCCCGGCGGCGGCCTGCGTATGACCCATATTCGACTTGATCGACCCCAGCCACAGTGGCTCGGTGCGCCCCTGCCCGTAGGTCGCCAACAATGCTTGGGCCTCAATGGGATCGCCCAGCGTGGTGCCGGTGCCGTGGCCTTCGACCACATCAACCTCGGCGGCGGACAAACCGGCGTTCGCGAGCGCCGCGCGCACCACCCGCTGCTGGGACGGACCGTTGGGCGCGGTCAACCCGTTGGACGCGCCATCCTGGTTGATCGCCGAGCCGCGCACCACCGCGAGCACCGGGTGGCCCAGCCGCTGGGCGTCCGACAACCGCTCCACGACGAGCATGCCGCCACCCTCGGAGAATCCGGTGCCGTCGGCCGCGCCCGCGTATGCCTTGCACCGGCCATCCACCGACAACCCGCGCATCCTGCTGAACTCCACGAAGATGTCGGGTGTGGCGTTGACCGTGACACCGCCGGCCAGCGCCAAGTCGCACTCGCCCGAACGCAACGATTGCGCCGCCATGTGTAAGGCGACCAACGATGACGAACACGCCGTGTCGACCGATACCGCCGGACCCTCCAAGCCGAGCGCATACGACACCCGTCCCGAGGCGACACTGGACGACTGCCCGGTCAGCCGGAAACCCTCCGCGGTTGGCGCGGCGCCGATGCCGTAGCCCTGTGTGTACACCCCGGCGAACATGCCGGTGGCGCTCCCGCGCAAGGCGCCGGGCTCAATCCCCGCCCGCTCCAAGGCTTCCCAGGACAGCTCGAGGAACATCCGCTGCTGCGGGTCCATCGCCAGCGCCTCGGTTGGCGTGATACCGAAGAAGGCGGGATCGAAGTCCGCGACACCGTCGACGAAGCCGCCGGTG
This sequence comes from Mycobacterium sp., assembly GCA_036500645.1. GTDB lineage: Bacteria > Actinomycetota > Actinomycetes > Mycobacteriales > Mycobacteriaceae > Mycobacterium. Next base: position 28,540 of record DASYBR010000122.1, read on the forward strand.
CGCGTGTAGCAAGTGCCCGGGACGTCGGGGTCCGGGTTGTACACACCGGCCAAATCCCAGCCGCGATCGGTCGGGAAGTCCGAAAGTACGTCTCGGCCGTCGGTCAGCATGTCCCAGAGATCGTCGGGTGAATTCACCCCGCCCGGGTAGCGGCAGGACATACCGACGATGACGATCGGGTCGTCGTCGGTGGCGCGAACGGCAGCGGTGTGAGTGACTTCTTTCCGAACCCCGGCGAGTTCGTTGCGGATGTAGCCGGCCAGCCCGTTCGGTGTCGGATAGTCGAAGATGAGGGTAGGCGAAAGGGCCAGTCCAGTCGCGGTTTTCAGCCGGTTTCGCATTTCGACCGCGGTCAGCGAGTCGAAGCCCAGGTCCTGGAACGCCTTGTCCGGATCGATCGCCTCGACCGTGGTGTTGCCCAGCACGGTAGCGATGTGCGAGCGGACCAGGTCCAACAGCACGGCTTGCTGTTCGGGTTCGGACAGCCCCTGCAGCCGGTGCGCCAGAGCAGATTTCGATTTCGCGGCGACCATCGAGTCGTCGACCTGACGCCGAGCCGGCGCGCTGACGAGGTCGGTGAACAGCGGCGGCACCGCAGTGGCATGGGCACGCAGCGCGGCCAGGTCGATTCGGGCGGGCGCGATGAATGCCTCATCGACGATCAACGCGCTGTCGAACAATTCCATCGCCTCGTCCGACGACAAAGCCAAGATCCCATCGCGGCCGAGCCGGGCGCGGTCGGCGGCATCCAGTCCGCCGGTCATGGCGCTGGCCTGATCCCACAGTCCCCAGGCGAGTGAGATCGCCGGTAACCCATGAGCACGCCGATGCGCGGCCAATCCGTCCAGGAATGAGTTGGCCGCTGCGTAGTTTCCCTGACCCGAGGACCCCACCAGGCCGGCCATCGACGAAAACATCACAAACGCCGACACGTCGAGATCGCGGGTGAGCTCGTGCAGATTCCACGCCGCATTCACCTTGGCCCGCAACACCGCATCAACCCGCTCGGGAGTCAGCGAGGTGATGACCGCGTCGTCGAGCACGCCGGCGGCGTGAATCACTCCGGACAGCGGACGCGAGACCTCCGCGATGACCTCGGCCAGTGCCCCTCGGTCGGCCGCGTCGCACGCGACCACGCGCACCTGAGCTCCGGCTGCCTCCAACTCGGCGATCAGAGCGGCGGAACCCGGCGCATCGGGACCGCTACGGCTCAGCAGCACCAAGTCCTGCACACCGTGCTGTGTCACCACGTGGCGGGCCAGCGTCGAACCCGCCATTCCGGTCCCACCGGTGATCAGCACGGTGCCTGATGTCCATGCATCCGGCAGCGTCATCACGACCTTGCCGACGTGGCGGGCCTGGCTCAAATACCGCAGCGCCGCGCGGGCTCGCCGCACATCGAACGTCGTGACCGGCAATGGCCGCAGCACACCCGTGGCGAACAGTTCGGCGAGCTCGAGCATCCACTGATGCATACGGGGACGGCCGGGCTCGAACAGGTCGAAGGCGCGATAGCGCACGCCCGGGTACTCCTTTGCGATGACATCGGGGTCGCGGATGTCGGTCTTGCCCATCTCCAAGAACACGCCACCCGGGGCGACCAGCCGCAGGGAGGCGTCCACGAAGTCCCCCGCCAGCGAGTCGAGCACCATATCGAAGCCACGTCCGCCGGTGGCGGCCCGGAACTTGTCCTCGAATTCCAGGCTGCGCGAATCCGATATGTGGTCGTCATCAAAGCCCATGGCCCGCAACGTGTCCCATTTGCCACGGCTGGCGGTCCCGAACACCTCGAGACCCAAATGCCGGCCCAGCTGGACCGCGGCCATCCCGACACCACCGGCGGCGGCGTGCACCAACACCCGCTGCCCGGGCTGGACGTCGGCCAGATGCACGAACGCCATGTATGCGGTGGTGAAAACAGCTGAGATCGCCGCAGCTTCGGCGTAGGACCAGTCGTCGGGCTTCGGCACCAGCAGGCGGACATCCCCGGGAACCAGGGTGCCGCTGCCGTCCGGGAAGAACCCGTACACCGAATCACCTACCGCGAATTCGGTGACTCCCGGTCCGACTTCGACCACGACACCGGCGCCCTCACCGCCGAGCAGGGCGTCGTGGGTGAACATGCCCAGAGTGATCATGATGTCGCGGAAGTTGGCAGCGATAGCACGCAGAGCCACCCGAACCTGACCGGGCTGCAGCGGACCATCGGCGTTGGGAACCGGTTCCAGACAAAGGTTTTCGAAGGTACCCGCGCTGCTGATCCCGAGCCGCCATGGACCGTCCGCGGGCGGCACCAAGACCCCGTCGACCGCGCGGTTGCCGCGCACCCGGGCCGTGTAGACCTGGCCACCACGCAACAGCACCTGAGGTTCGCCCACCGCCAGGACGGCGGCGATCGACCGATCATCAAGGGCTACATCGGAATCCACCAACACTATGCGGCCAGGATGCTCCGTCTGCGCCGACCGAACCAGGCCCCATACCGCCGCGCCGGCCAAATCGTCGACGCCCTGGCCCGCCAGCCCCACCGCACCCCGGGTGGCCACAACCAGGGTTCCGGAATCGTGCTCGGTCAACCAGGACTGCACGACGGCGAGCGCCTCGTTCGTACGTCGATGGGTTGCAGTCACCGGATCTTGTTCAGCGGCAACGGATTCGAACAGCTTATGCTCCGAAGCCCCGCCCGCGGCCGACGTCGTCGCCGGCGACCACACCACCTCAAACAGCCGGTCCGGGCCTGCGCCCGACACCGCCGCCCTAAGCTGCCGCTCGCTCACCGGACGGGCCACCATCGCGCCCACCGACAGCACCGGCAGACCCAGCCCATCGGCGAGCTCGATGGACACTGCCGAGGGACCCGTCGGCGCTATCCGCACGCGTACCGCCGAGGCGCCCGCTGCGTGCAGCGACACACCTTGCCAGGAGAAGGGCAACATCACGTCGGTCACAGTCGAATTCGCGATGACCAGAGCGTGCATCGCGGCGTCGAGCAGCGCCGGGTGCACCCCGAAACCGTGCACACCCCCGGCAGCCTCGGGCAGTCTCACCTCGGCGAAAATCTCGTCGCCGCGGATCCACGCCGCGGTCAACCCCTGAAATGCCGGGCCATAGCCGTACCCCTGCGCGGCCAGCCGCTGGTAGCCGTCGGCGACGTCCACCGCGACCGCGCCCGCCGGCGGCCACACCGCCAGATCAGCGCTCGGCTCGACCGACCCGGGCCGCACGGCCCCTTCGGCGTGGCACACCCACCCCGAGCCGGCGTCGGCGCGCGAAAAGATGGAAACGCTGTGCTGACCCGATTCTTCGGCGGGGCCGACCACAACTTGCACGGACACCGCGCCGAGGCCGGCGTCGCCGGCCGGCAACACCAGCGCCGATTGCAGCGTGAGTTCGTCGACCACCGAGCAGCCGACCTCGTCGGCGGCGCGAATCGCCAACTCCACGAATCCCGTACCCGGGAACACCACTGTGCCTGACACCGCGTGATCGGACAGCCACCCCTGCAGACCCGGTGACAGACGACCCGTCAACACCACCCCGCCCGAAGCCGGTAGTTCCACCACCGCGCCGAGCAACGCATGTTCACCCGTTTCCAGCCCCAGGCCCGTGGCATCGGCCCGGACACCCTCGCCGGATAGCCAGAACCGGCGCCGCTCGAAGGCATAGGTGGGCAGTTCGACGAAGCCCGCGCCGGCCAGCACGCCGCGCCAGTCGACGCTGACGCCCGCCACAAAGGCCGAAGCGGCCGAGCTCAGGAACCGGTCGAGCCCGCCCTCATCACGCCCCAGAGTGGGGACGACAGTGGCATCAGCGGCCTCGGTCGCGCAGTCGTGGAAGGTGTCTTCGATGCCGGCGATCAGCGCGGGATGCGGGCTGGATTCGATGAACGTCCGGTAACCGTGCTCGCATGCGGTGCGCACCGCCTGATCGAACTGCACGGTCTGGCGGATGTTGCGATACCAGTAGGCGGCATCCAAACCTGCTGAGTCCAAACGGCTTCCAGTTACCGTGGAAAAGAAGGCGATCCGTGAGGACTGCGGCTCGATGCCCGTCAAAGCCTCGGTGAGCTCAGCGCGAATTCCCTCGACCTCGACCGAATGCGACGCGTAGTTTACGTCGATCCGGCGGGTGCGCAGATCCAGGTCGGCGCAGAAACCGACCAGTTCCTCCAGAGCCGCCACTTCGCCCGACACCACCACCGCGGACCGACCGTTGACGGCCGCGATGCTGACACGATTTCCGTACGGCGCCAATAACTCTCGTGCCCGTTCGGTGCTGCATGCGATCGACAGCATGCCTCCGGAGTGGGCCAGCGACCGCAGCAACTTGCTGCGCAGCGTGACCACCCGCGCGGCATCTCTCAACGACATCGCGCCGGCGACGTATGCCGCGGCGATTTCGCCTTGCGAGTGACCGATCACCGCATCCGGGCGAACTCCCACCGACTTCCACAGCTCGGCCAGGGACACCATCACGGCGAAAAGCACCGGTTGCACCACATCGACGCGATCCATGCCGGGCGCATCAGGCGCACCGCGTAGCACGTCGATCAAAGACCAGTCCACGAATTCCGCGAAAGCCTCCGCGCACGCGTCTATCGTTTGCGCGAATACCGGTGCGGTATCGAGTAATTCGACTCCCATGCCCAGCCACTGGGAGCCTTGACCGGGAAAGACGAACACGTTCTTGCCCGTGGGAACCGCGGCGCCACGAATGATCGAGCCGGCCAGATCGTCGCCGGCCAGATCGTCCAGTCCGGCAAGCAATCGATCCCGATCGCCGCCGATGACGACAGCTCGATGCTCAAAGTTCGAACGGCCCGCGAGAGACCAAGCCACATCGGCGACATCGAGCCCGCCGTGTGCGCGCACGTGCGCCGCCAACCGAGCGGCCTGAGATCCCAACGCCGAGGCGGACTTTGCCGACACCACCCACGGCACGACCGCGGGCTTAGGACCCTCGGCCGGCGGCTCCACCGGTGGGGCCGCTTCGACGATCACGTGGGCGTTGGTGCCGCTGATGCCGAACGAGGACACGCCGGCCCTCTGAACCCGATCGCGCACCCGACCCGCCGACGACCCGGCCGGCCAGGGCCGCGCCTCGCTGAGCAACGACACCGATCCCGCCGTCCAATCGACATGCGGGCTGGGCTGATCGACATGCAGTGTGGCAGGCAGCATCTCGTGGCGCATAGCCTGAACCATCTTGATCACTCCGGCCACCCCGGCGGCGGCCTGTGTGTGACCCATGTTCGACTTGACCGAGCCCAGCCACAGCGGTTCGTCGCGGTCCTGGCCATAGGTCGCCAACAGGGCCTGGGCCTCAATGGGATCACCCAACGTGGTGCCGGTCCCATGACCCTCAACCGCGTCCACGTCGGCCGGCGAGAGTCCGGCGTTGGCCAGCGCCGCGCGCACCACCCGCTGCTGAGACGGGCCGTTGGGTGCGGTCAACCCGTTAGAAGCGCCGTCTTGATTGACCGCCGTACCCCGTACCACCGCCAGCACCGGATGCCCGAGCCGCCGCGCATCAGACAGGCGTTCCACCACCAGCATGGCGCCGCCCTCGGACCAGCCGACTCCGTCGGCCGCGCCGGCGTAGGCCTTGCACCGGCCGTCCGGTGCGAGCCCCCGGTGCCGGCTGAACTCGATGAAGACCGTAGGGGTGGCGTTGACGGTCGCGCCGCCGGCCAGTGCCATATCGCACTCACCCGAACGCAGCGACTGCACCGCCATGTGCAGAGCCACCAGCGACGACGAACACGCGGTGTCCACCGAAACCGCCGGGCCCTCCAACCCCAGCACGTAGGAGACCCGCCCCGAGGCGACGCTGGATGTCATGCCGGTCAGCCGGTAGCCCTCGATCTCCTCGGCGAGCATGCCGTAGCCCTGGACGATGAGTCCGGCGAATACCCCGGTCGCGCTGCCGCGCAGACCGCTGGGATCGATGCCGCCCCGCTCCAACGCCTCCCACGACAGCTCCAGCAACATCCGATGCTGGGGGTCCATCGCGAGCGCTTCGCTCGGCGCGATACCGAAGAAGGCGGGGTCGAAGTCCGCGACACCATCGACGAAGCCGCCGGTGCGGGCGTACGTCTTGTGGCGCATATCGGGATCGGGGTCGTAGAGTCCGGCCAAATCCCATCCGCGATCGGGCGGGAATTCGGTGATCACGTCCCGGCCGTCGGCCACCATTTGCCAAAGACTGTCCGGGGTATCAACTCCACCGGGGAAACGGCAGGACATGCCGACGATCGCGATCGGTTCGTTTGACCGCTCCAGCAATGCGCGGTTGGTGCGCTTCAGGCGTTCAACCTGGACCAGCGCTTTTCGCAGCGCTTCGGTCGCATGCTGAAGTTGATCAACCATTACTATCCTCGCCTAACCCTCACCTAACGTTGGCCGTCCGCAACCGCCGCGCGCGGGCTGAAGCCCAATCACGGAATTTGCCGCTTGAAGCGGCGTCGCTTCTGATTCGACCAGCGTGGTGCTGCCCTGGAACCCAAGAATGTTGCTGGTGAGTATCGCCAACTCCGACAGGATTTCAAAAACGTCCGATACCCCCGGCTGCTAAGGGAGGACCGGCTTCGACACGCGCAACGCCGCGTCCAAGTAGGGACTGACGCGGCACGCCCGATGCGCTCGCTGGACAACGGTCTCCTCCAGAAGTGACCCGACGTCCATGGCGCGACTGTACCCGGCGACCCATCGATGGTGGTCAGGCTGGTCAAACACCCGCCCGGCGCCAACCGTCGGCGGCCCGCGCGGCCTGGATCAGCACGTCGCACAATTCACGCAATTCGGGTGCCCCGGCTCCTTCGTCGAGCGCCGTGGCAATGTCCTCCGCCGCGCACCGGACCTGGTAGACGCGATCGGATAGATCCGCGGCCTCGTCGGCCGACAGCACCACCGAGTCGTCGGGTACAACAGTCGCACCGCCGCGGTTCAGCGAGGCCCGCTGCTCATATGCGCGCTGCCGGCACGACTGCCGGCAGTACTGGCGACGCCGGCCCATTCCCGCGTCGGACACGTCTCGACCGCACCAACGGCACGGCTGCGGGTGGGATCGGCGGGTCACGCCTGCCGACTTTAGTCGGCGTTGCTACGTGGCCCCGGTATCATTGAAGGTCGCGTCGCGAACGCCCGCCGAGCGGCTGGGAACTACGAACTGCGCCGTAACGTTTGCCAAACGGAAAGAATTGCACTGAGCGAGCCTGAGAGCTCAGAGAACCTAAAGGAGTAGCACCCGTGGCTGATCGAGTACTGAGGGGTAGTCGCCTCGGAGCCGTGAGCTACGAGACCGATCGCAACCACGATCTCGCACCGCGTCAGCTCGCGAAGTACCGCACCGAGAACGGCGAGGAGTTCGAGGTCCCCTTCGCGGACGACGCCGAAATCCCCGGCACCTGGCTGTGCCGCAACGGCCTGGAGGGCACCCTGATCGAGGGCGACCTGCCCGAGCCGAAGAAGGTCAAGCCGCCGCGCACGCACTGGGACATGTTGCTGGAGCGGCGCAGCGTCGAGGAACTCGAAGAGCTGCTCAAGGAACGCCTCGAAATCATCCGGACACGCCGTCGGGGCTGACCACCGGGTTCTAGGTAGTTTCTAGGTCCGGTTGTCTGCGCCCAGCGCCCGAGGGCGCGTCCTGCGCCCGTTGATGCCCCATCGCGTGACCTTGACGAGCGCCTCGCGGATGTTCGATCCGCTCATCTTTGAGACGCCCAGTTCGCGCTCCGTGAAAGTGATGGGGACCTCGACGATGGTGAAGCCGTTGCAGACGGTGCGCCAGGTCAGATCGATCTGGAAGCAATAGCCCTTGGAATCCACGCCGTCGAGGTCGATTGCCTCGAGCACCTCGCGGCGGTAGGCACGGTAACCCGCGGTGATGTCGTGCACGCCGACGCCCAGCGCCACCCGCGCGTAGGTGTTGGCCGTCCAGGACAGCGCCCAGCGCCGCCACGGCCAATTTCGCACCGCTCCGCCCTCGACGTAGCGCGAGCCGATCGCCAGGTCGGCTCCGGCGTCGACGGCATCGAGCAACAGGTGCAGCTGTTCGGGCGCGTGGCTGCCGTCGGCGTCCATCTCGACGAGCACCGAGTAGTCGCGGCTCAATCCCCAGGCGAAGCCCGCCAGGTACGCCGCTCCCAGGCCGTCCTTGGCGGTGCGGTGCATGACGTGGGTGCGACCGCCGTCCGCCGCCGCCAGTTCCTCGGCGAGCTCACCGGTGCCGTCGGGGCTGCCGTCGTCGACGATGAGTAGGTGCACGTCCGGGCATGCATCCCTCAGCCGCCGATGGATCACCGGCAGGTTCTCCAGCTCGTTGTAAGTGGGGATGATCACCAGGACGCGTTGGCTGGGACGATGGTCCGGAACCCGGGGCGCCGGCTGGCCGGTGGTCATGTAGCTCCTTTGTGTCGCCCGTAACCAGAAGACTCTCGGCCGTCCTCATCGGACGGAGTGTCGTCATCGCCGTCGTCTGACGACGTGTGGTCCCCGCCCTCGTCGGGCGAAGTGTCTAAGTCACCCTCGTCGGGCGGGCGATCGCCCGGGGGCGCACCGGCGCTTTTCCATTCGTCCGGGGACCTGGACCTGAGACGAATCGGACGCGGGAACCATCCATTGTGCCGTATCCCGGCCAGAATTACCGCGCCGGCCGCCGCGAGCATGACCCACTGCAGCAACGGAGCCCAGCGGGTCGCCGGCGTCAGCTTCGTCTTGAGGCGCACCTGGACGTCCAGATAGGCGGGCTCGAAGAAGTTCGTGCGTACCAGTTCAGCGCCGTCGGGCGCGATCACCGCACTGATGCCGGTCGTGCCGGCGACCACCACGTAACGATCGTGCTCGACGGCTCTCACCTTGGCGAATGCCAGCTGCTGTTCGCTCATCTCCTGGTTGAAGGTGGCGTTGTTGCTCGGCACGGTCAGCAGCTGCGCCCCGCCGAGGACCGCTTTGCGCGGGACACGGTCGAAGATCACTTCCCAGCAGGTTGCGACCCCGACCGGGACCCCGGCGATGTGCACGACGTCACTGTCGTGGCCGGGCACCATGTTCCCGGCGCGAGAGGCATACCCGGAGAGGTGTTTGAACAGCCACGGCATCGGCAGGTACTCGCCGAACGGCTGCACGATCTCCTTGTCGTGACGGTCGGCCGGGCCGGTAGTCGGATTCCACACCATGACGGTGTTGGTGTACTGAGGGTTGTCCGGCGGGCTGCCCGGGACCTCGAGCACGCTGCCGACCAGGATCGGCGCCCCGACCGCCACGGCCGCCTGCGATATCTGCAGCGCGGCGTCGACGTTGACCAGTGGGTCGATGTCCGAGGAGTCTTCGGGCCAGATCACGAATTGCGGCTGCGGGGCCACGCCCATGCGCACATCCTCCGCCAGGTGCAGCGTCTCCCGGACGTGGTAATCCAGCACCGCTCGGCGCTGTTCGTTGAAGCCCAAACCGAGTCGCGGGACATTGCCTTGCACCGCGGCGACGGTGACTCCGGGTTCGCCCCCAGACCCGGTGCCGGCGTGCCGCACCGTCGGCCAGACGATGACCGATACGAACAACACCAGACAGATGCAGATGCCCGGCAGCACGACCGCGGGGGGCGCTGGGTCGATAGTGGCGGACTCGTCGGCCTGCGAGCCGCCGCCGTCACGACGCACCGGATGACTGAAGTGCCACCACTTCACGATCTCCAGCGCAATTGCGGTCACGCTGAAGCCCACCAGCATGATCGCCGCCGAGAGCAGGGCGACCCCGCCGAGCTGGACCAGCGGCAAGAACGGCCCTTCAGCCTGACCGAACGCCACCGCGCCCCAGGGAAAGCCGCCGAACGGGAAGATTGACTTCAACCACTCCTGGGCCGCCCACACCAACGCGAACCAGATCGGCCAGCCCGGTAGCGGCCGCACGATGACCGCGAACAGGCCGAAGATGGCCGGATACAGCGCGCATACCGTCGCCAGCGCGAGCCACGGGATGGCGCCGACCAGGTTGCCGATCCACGGCAGCAGCGGCAGGTAAAACGCCAGCCCGAACAGGAACGCATAGCCGAAGCCGCCCACCGGCTTCGTCGCGACGTGGGTCAGCACCCAGGCCAGCAACGCGGCAGCGACGACGGCACCCCACCACCAGTTCACCGGCGGGAAGCTCGTCCACAACAGCACGCCACCCGCCACCGCACAGATCAGCCGGGTCAGACGGGGCAGCATCGCTGCCTGGACGCCGGGCATCCGCGCGATCACCGCGGCGCTCAGTCCGGCGACGGCCCGGCGGGCGCCGGTGCCCAGCCGATCCGCCAGGTTGGGAGCATCGGATTCTTGGTTGGAGTCGGTCTCCTGCTCGGGGTCGGGTTCTTTCTCGGAGTCGGGTTCGTCTTTGGGTTCGTCTTCGGAGTCGATGTGGATTTCGGCCGGCTCGTCGTCGCGCTCCGATTCGGCCTCGTCGCTTATCGAGTCGACGTCCCGCCCGGTCACGAGGTTCTCCTCGCCTGGGCCGTCCTCGCCGGGGCGTTCGGGGCGATCCTTTCGGCCGTCCCTAGCCATGGATGACAGCGCCCCGATGCACCGTCTGCCGGCAACGCGGCAACACGTCGGTCGGACCCAGGCTCGGCAGAGCCGGCACCCGGGAACGCGGATCGGTAGACCAGCGCGCAACCGCGTCGCGAGGCGCGTGCACGTCAAGGGCCCCGGCATTCCAAACGGCATACGAGGCCGGCGCGCCGGGCACCAGGGTTCCCGTCTTGCCGTCACGCACGCCGGCCGCCCGCCAGCCGCCGCGCGTCGCAGCGGCGAAGGCGGCGCGGGCCGATATCGCGCTGCCGGGAGTGCGATGGTTGACCGCCGCGCGCACGCTTTCCCACGGGTCGAAGCCCGTCACCGGGGCGTCGGAACCTAGCGCGAGGGGCACGCCTTGGGATGCTAACAGCGCAAGGGGGTTCAGCCCGCCTCCTCGCTGGGCACCAAGACGCTGGGCGTACATGCCGTCGGCGCCACCCCACAGCGCATCAAAATTGGGCTGCACACTGGCGATGACACCCCACTGACCCAATCGGGCGGCCTGATCGGCGGTGATCATCTCGACGTGCTCCAGGCGGTGCCCGCACCGCGCGACGGCCACCACCCCGAGGTCGGCGACGACCCGCTCGAAGGCGGTGACCGCGGTCGAGACCGCGGCGTCACCGATGACGTGGAAGCCGGCCGTCACCTCCGCCTCGGTACAGGCCCGCACATGCGCTTCGACGGCGTCGGGGTCCAGGTAGCAGGTGCCGGCGCGGGCCGGTGCGTCGGCGTACGGCTCATGCAGCCAGGCGGTGCGAGAGCCCAAAGCCCCGTCGACGAACAGGTCGCCGGCCAGTCCGCGGGCTCCGGTTTTCTCTACCAACGCGCGGGCCGCGGCGGGCGTGCTCACCGCCTCACCCCAGTAGCCGATGACTTCGACGCCGTGATCGAGGGCCCGCAGCCGCAGCCAGTCGTCGAGTCCGCCGATCTCCGGGCCCGCGCATTCGTGCACTGCGACGATGCCGGCCGCGGCGGCGGCCGCCAGGGCCGCGCCTCTGGCTTCGGCGAGCTGTTCGGCCGTCAGCAGGTCACGGGCGACGGCCCGGACCAGGTGATGAGCATCGCCGACTAGTGGCCGCTCGGCCGCGAAACCGGGCGCCGCCGGCAGTTCGGCAACCAGCCGCCGCAGCCCGGTCGAGGCCAGCGCGGAGTGGACGTCGACGCGAGCCAGGTAGGCAGGCCGGTCACCGAGGACGGCGTCGAGCTCGCCGGTGCTCGGCGGGGCGTTCTCCGGCCACGACGACTCGTCCCAGCCATGACCCCACACGGCCTGGCCGGGGTGGGCGGCCGCGTAGTCGGCGATCAGCTGGACGCAGTGCGCAGCCGAGCCCGCCGCGCGCAAGTCCAGCCCGGTCAGCGTCAAGCCGGTCGCGGTCAGGTGGATGTGGCTGTCCACGAACCCGGGCGTCACGAAACCGCCGTCCAGGTCCTCCACACCGGCGCCGGTAAACAAACTGCGGCCGACGTCGTCGCTGCCCAGCCACGCGACGACACCGCCCCGGACTGCCATGGCGGTGGCGTCGGGATGGGTCGGGCTGTGGACACGACCGTTGACCAGCAGGGTCACCGGGCTCTCGATGACCCTGTCAGCAGGAAAATCGGTCTCGGTCACAGGCCACAACTATCTGTGACGGGCGCAGTGGCGATCAATACGTCCCGGTGACTCAGCGGCCGTTGAGCCGTTCGGTGCGCGGCTCGGGCCATGCCGACGGCTCGACATCGTGCACGTCGATGACCTCGCCGTCGATGTAGTCCCCGTGGCCAGCGCCCGGCTGGACGTACGAGTCCGGCGGGAAGGCGGTCGCATAGCTGACTCCACGCCGCTGCAATTTGTGCACCGCGACGGCCGTCAATCGGGGGCCGGCGACCGACCGGATCGGCGGCACCAGCAGCAACAACCCCAATGCCGTGCTCACCAGCCCGGGGATCAGGACGAGCACCGCGGACAGGGTCACCAACGCGCCATCGCCCGCCGCGCTGCGCGGGTCGGTCAGACCGGAACGCAGCTGACCGATCCGGCGGATGAGGTGCGAACTGGCCACCGGGGCCAGGATGCCCCAGCCGAGCACGAAGGCGGCCAGCAGCGCCAGCAGGGTCCACCCCCACCCGATCGTCGATACCAGCGCGAAGATCACCGCGAGTTCGACGACGGCGTAGATCAACAAGAGGCGCGACAGCATGCCAGGCCAACGATTGCGCGCCGCGTCGGAGTTCCCGTGTTGCTTCCGCCGCGATTGCAGTTAGATGACGCTATGACGACGATTCAGATCGATACCCCCGACGGCCCGATCGACGCGTTGCTCAACACTCCCCCCGGCGACGGCCCGTGGCCGGGCGTGGTGGTGATTCACGACGCCCTCGGTTACGGGCCCGACAAGGAGTCGATCAATGACCGCGTCGCCAACGCCGGATATCTGGCGCTCACCCCGAACATGTATTCGCGCGGTGGCCGCATCCGCTGCATCTCGCGAGTCATGCGGGAGCTGATGACCCAGCGGGGCCGCGCCCTCGACGACATCCTGGCCGCCCGCGATCACCTGAAGGCAATGCCGCAGTGTTCGGGCCAGGTTGGCGTCGCGGGTTTCTGCATGGGCGGCCAATTCGCACTTCTGATGTCGCCCAAAGGTTTCGGCGCCTCAGCACCCTTCTATGGGACTCCCCTGCCGCGCAACCTCGACAAGACCCTGGACGGGGCATGCCCGATCGTGGCCAGTTTGGGCCAGCGCGACCCGCTCGGCAAGGGTGCGGCCGAGCGACTGCGCGAATCGACCGCAAGCAAGAACATCACCGCCGACATCAAGGAATATCCCGGCGTCGGGCATAGCTTCGCCAATGAGCTTCCGGCACAGCCGATTATCCGGATCGCGGGTTTTGGTTACGATCGGGAGGCCACCGAGGACGCCTGGCGGCGGGTCTTCGCATTCTTCGGCGAGCACCTGGGATCAAAGACTTAGTCTCGTTAGCCACGAACAGTGGCCGGGCAGATGGGCCGCTACGACACCGAATCCAGCTTGCGTGACAGCACGGTTGCGAAGGTGTGGGTATCGCCCGGCCAGCGCGCGGACACGTAGTCGCCGTCGTCGACGACGAAGGCCGGCCGCGAATCGGTCGCGCTGTCTCGTATCGTCCCGGACGATTTGAGCCACCAGTTCTGCGATCCGCGGACGACGTCACAGAAATCCGTCGGGTCTTTCAGTGCGCGAGTCACTTCCGACTGCACCGACATGTACCCACTGGGCTGGCCGGGCTCCTCGCTGTAGGTCCGGTAATAGTCGGGATCCCAGAATCGGGTGATGCGCGTCAGTCGCCAGGCCAGCCGCTCCATCGCCCACGTCAATGCCGTGGTCTTGCGCCCGTAGAGAATCGAATGACCGGTGGCGGGATCGACGCTGCGCGCGGCCAGCAGCACTCCGTGACAGATCGCGGCCACCGCGACCGGACTGGCGAAGGCGTCCACCACGAGTCGATGCAGGATGTCGCTGTCGACGTAGCTGCGCATGCCGCGGGCGCGATGCCCGCCGGGCAACAACAGCGCGTCGACGCCGTCGAGGGAGGCTTGCGCCCAGCTAAGCGGGCGCTGAAACTCCTTTGATTGCACCATGTCCCGATAGGCCTCGCGGCCGTCCTTGTTCGCCCGCAGCATCAACCCGACGATCGGGATGGCGCCCAGCACCGGAAGGGTGGACCAGACGTCCAACCCGCGCCCGGTGACCATGGCGTCGTCGGCCTGTCCCGGCTCACCGCTCTCGGTGGCGAAAACCACCCGGTGGCCGTTGCGGGTCAACACGCGCCAGCTCACCGCGACCTCTGTCGGGTCGAAGTCGCGGTCCGGGATCGGGATCAGGACGGTGGCCATGCGGCGCTAGTTCTGGGCCATTCTGAGCTCGAGGCCGACATTGTTCGCCATCCCGCCGCGCAGCTTGCTGAAGAAGTTGAACACCTTGCCGACGATCCCGTACCGCTTCCCGATCGCGTCGTAGACGATCGGCGTTTGCGATTTGTCGAGGATGGCCGCGGTCCCCTCGACGGCCTCGCTGGTGGGCCGGCCGCCCATGGTGCAGGTGGCCAGCGTGACCCGGGGCGTGTTGCGAATCCGCTTGACCTTCCAGGATTTTCCCTCGGTGATCACCAGCAGGCGATCACCGTCGACCGCGGTCCAGATCGGGGTGGGCTTCGCCCGGCCATCCTTGGTGAAGGTGGTGAGCAGGATGTACTGCGCCTTGGCGAGGTCGGCAAAGGTGGGCGTCACGGTAACAACCTACCGCCGCGGGACACCGTTGACATTCCCGGTGCTGCGCTGCATAGTCATGACGTCTTAACCGAAAATCCGATTTTCGTTTAAGCCTACGCGGAAGCAGGGCAGCGTGACCGATCCGAACAAACCGCTGGCATGGTTGCCGTTCTCGATCGCCGAGGCCGCCTTATCGGCTACGCCCGGCAACGCCGATCCGCTCGAGGCGTGGACCGATCTGCTCGGCCAGCTTCGCGTCGCCGCCCAAGCCGTCGAATCCGACCCCGCGAGCCGAAACCGGGTCGACCTGGCAGCAGGGATCCGGCATCTGCTGGTACTGCTCACTGCGGGTATCGACGAGGTACTGCGGTTCGATCCCGATCCGATACTCTGCGTCCAGCGCACCAGCACCGACGACATGGTGACCTGGGGAATGGAGTGCCCGGACTGCCTCTACACCCGCGCCCCGCTGCGCGGTGGGGAGAGCTACCGACTGTTCGGCAATCGCGGCACCGCGCGCTATGTCGGCCTGCAGACCATGAACGGCATCGTGTCGACCGCCAACGAACTGGTCGACGAGCTCGAGGTGGACGCCGACGGAAACTTCGAGGTTGTGCTGTCGGCCGACCAGCGGGCGGGCAATTGGATGCGCATCGAGGGCGACCATCCCGCGCTGACGGTGCGGCACTTCTTCTACGACTGGGACACCGAGGTGCCATCGTCGTTGCGCATCGAACGGCTCGGGGACGCGGTCGAGACACAACGTCCGTCGCCCGAACCGGACGCCGCGCTGTCGCGGCAGCTGATAGCCCTCGGCGACTTCGTTCGCGACAACCTCGCGTTCTTTCTGCAGTTCGGTGCCGCCCCGCCTTCGAATGGGTTCCTACCGCCGATCGACCGCACCGACATCGGCGCCGCCGCGGAGAACCGGCCGGTGATCGGTCGCTGGGAGCTCGGACCCGACGAGGCGCTCGTCGTCGAAGTGGAACCGCCGAAAGGCATTTACTGGAGTTTTTCCGTCGGCAACCCGTGGTGGGAGACCATCCACTACGGACGCCACCAGTCCAGCCTGAACGCTTATCAGGCCGCGGTGGATTCCGACGGCCTGGTGCGCGTGGTGCTATGTGCGCGTGACCCGGGGGTGGCGAACTGGCTCGACACCGCCGGCTACAGCAACGGCGCCATCATCCTGCGCTGCGTGCGCACCGAAACGGCGCCGACGCCGACGACGCGACTCGTCTCGATCGACGACATCCACTCGGTATTGCCCTCGGACACAACGAAAGTCACCGCCGATGAGCGGGCGGCCGTCCTCACGGCACGCCGCCAGGCCGTTCGGGAACGGTTCGGCCGCTGATGTTCGACGCCGACGAGTTGGAGGCAGGCGCTTGCGCCGCAACCGGTCTCGAGGATTTCGGTTCGCCCTACTACCGCGAAGGGCTGGAACGCATCGTTGACGCGCTGAACAACGAGGCAGACCTCAACGGCATGGGCCGCGTCATCCAACACGCCACGACCAGCAACGCCCTGATCCAGCGCCTGAAGATCGAAGACGTCTACCGCCTGCACCCCGAAATCGATGACCAGGAGATCGACGGCCCGGTCTTCGTGATCGGCCTGCCACGCACCGGCACGACGGCGCTGAGCCAATTGGTGGCCGCCGATCCGCAGTTCCGTTCGCTGCGGATGTGGGAGTCCCAGGCGCCCACGCCACCTCCGGAGGCGGCCACGCAGCACCGCGATCCGCGGATCGAACAGGCCGAGGCGGGCCTGAAGATGCTCGACGACATGTTCCCGTTGATGAAGACGATGCACAACTCCGAGGCCACGGCCGCGACCGAGTGCCAAGACCTGATGGGGATGAGCTTCCGCACGTTCCACTTCGACGGCGCCGTGCGCGCGCCGGGATACCTGGCGTGGCTGATGGACTGCGACATGCGCGAGACGTACACGTTCCACCGGCGAGTGCTCAAGGTGTTGCAATGGCATTGCCCGCCGGTGCTGTGGCACCTCAAGACCCCCGTGCACATGTTCGCCCTGGACGCCCTCATCGAGGCATATCCGAACGCCAAATTCCTTTGGAGCCATCGTGATCCGGCCAAGGTGATGGGCTCGGTGTGCAGCCTGATCCAATACGTGCGCAGCTGGAGCAGCGACCACGATGACGCCAACGAGCTCGGCGCCGAACAACTCGACAGCTGGGCCGAAGGCGTCCGGCGGGCAATGGATTTCCGCGGCCGGGTCGGCGACGGCCGGTTCGCCGATGTCTCCTTCGCCGATCTGCAGACCGACCCGGTGCGCACGCTGCAAGGCAGCTACGCCCGCCTGGGCCTGAACTTCACCGAGGCCACGCTGCGTTCGGTCAAGCAGTGGGCAGAAGAGCACAAGCCCGGCTCGCGCGGCGCACACGACTACGAATTGGCCGACTACGGCCTGACGCCCGAAGGCGTTCGGCAACGTTTTGCCGACTACCTCGCCGCCTATGACGCAACTGCCTGACGACGCCGGCCCTGGACGCCGAAGGCGGCGCGACAAACTCGAGCCGAACCCGCAGGTGCGCCGAGAAATCCTGGCTGCGGCGTCAATATCGTTGCGCGAGAACGGAGTCCGTGGTCTGAATATTGCCGCTGTGCTGGAGCGGACGAACTTGAGCACCCGCGCGTTCTACCGGCACTTCAACTCCATGGATGACCTGGTCGCTGCGGTGTTCCAGGAGGCGGCACGCGTCGAAAGGCGGCGACTGCAGCGTCGGATGGCCGGTGCCGCCACGCCGATCGAGGCGGTGGCCGCATGGATCGACGGGCGACTCGATTTGGCATTCGACGCCAGGATCGGATCCGACCTGCGGCGCCTGTCGCTGGAGGCGCAATTCCAGACGTCCGCCTCCCCGGCCCTGGTTGAACCGGCATACGCGGAGATGCTCAAACCCCTCGCCGACGCACTCCAGCAGGGATTGCAGGACAAGGTGTTTCACCCCATCGACCCAGCGACCGAAGCCCGATTCGTTCACGGGGTCGTATGGGCGGGGATCAACCAGCAGTGGACGACCGGCGAGTGTGACCGAGACGACCTGCGCCGACACATCCTGGGTTTCTGCCTGCGCGGACTCGGCGTCGCCCCGCACGCCATCAACCGGATTTGCGCCGACGCGCCGTAACGACAGGGAGACACACGATGGACCTGGGGTATGCCGGATCGACGGCCGTCGTCACGGGCGGCAGCAAGGGAATGGGACTCGCGATCGCCGAAACCCTTGCCGCCGAAGGAGCCAGCGTCGCGGTGATGGCCAGAAGCCGCGAGGCCCTCGACGCCGCCGAGAAATCGCTGCGCGCCGCCGGCGCTCCGGACGCCGTGGGGATCAGCGTGGATATGGCCGACGCCGCATCCATCGCCGTGGCGTTCGCGACGGTGTCGGAGCGCTGGGGTCGTCTGAATTGCCTGGTGCACACGATCGGGCCGGCCGACGGCTATTTCGAGGAGATGGACGACGCACAATGGGACGAGGCTTTCGCACTCGGCACGATGTCGGCCGTGCGATCGATCCGTGCCGCGCTGCCACTGCTGCGCTCGGCGGACTGGGCCCGCATCGTGACACTGTCCGCGCACTCCATCCAGCGGCAGAACCCCCGCATCGTCGCTTACACGGCGTCGAAGGCGGCCTTGGCCAGCGTCACCAAGAACCTGTCCAAAAGCCTTGCCAAGGACGATATTCTGGTGAACTGCGTCTGCCCGGGCACCATCGTGTCGGCCAGTTTCACCGAAGCGCTCAAAGACGTCCTCGCCGCCGACGGACTCGACGCGACCAACCCGCGTGACGTTATGACGTGGATCGACAACAACTTTCACCAGCCCTGCGACCTCGGTCGCGCCGGACTACCCGAAGAGGTCGCCTCGCTGGCCGCCTACTTGGGATCTCGTCGAAACGGATACGTCACCGGCGCGACGGTGAACGTCGACGGCGGATCCGACTTCGTCTGAAGTGCTCGTACCGAGTGTGCGGCCAGCCGCACGTTCGGTGCTCAGTGAGCGGCCAGCCGCGCACTCGCGCTAGCCCTCGAGGTCGCCCTCGGTTTCCAACAGCGCCGCACGCAGGCGAGCGAGGGTCTCCGGCTGCGGCCGCGCCCACATGCCGCGGCCCGCCGCCTCGAGCAGCCGCTCGGCCATCCCGTGCAGTGCCCACGGATTGGACTCCGCCATGAACTTCCGGTTCTCCGGGTCCAGCACGTAACGGTCGGTGAGCTGTTCATACATCCAGTCGGCCAGCACGCCGGCGGTCGCGTCGTAGCCGAACAGGTAGTCGACGGTCGCCGCCATCTCGAACGCGCCCTTGTAGCCATGCCGGCGCATCGCGGCCATCCAACGCGGATTGACGACGCGGGCGCGAAACACCCGCGCCGTCTCCTCGGAGAGTGTGCGGGTGCGGATCGCGTCGGGTCTGGTGTTGTCCCCGATGTACGCGGCCGGGGCTTGGCCGGTCAACGCCCGCACCGTGGCCACCATCCCGCCGTGGTACTGGAAGTAGTCGTCGGAGTCGGCGATGTCGTGCTCGCGGGTGTCGGTGTTCTTGGCGGCCACCGCGATGCGCCGATACTGGCGGTTCATGTCGTCGACCGCCTCGCGGCCGTCCAGGTCGCGACCGTAGGCGAACCCGCCCCACGCGGTGTACACCTGTGCGAGGTCGGCATCGTCGCGCCAGTTGCGGCTGTCGATCAGTTGCAGCAGCCCCGCACCGTAGGTGCCCGGCTTGGAGCCGAAAATCCTTGTAGTGGAACGCCTTTGATCGCCGTGCAGGGCCAGGTCGGCCTGCGCATGTGCGCGCACGTAGTTGTCGTCGGCGGACTCGTCGAGATCGGCGACCAGGCGCACCGCGTCGTCGAGCATGGTCACCACGTGCGGGAAGGCGTCCCGGAAGAACCCGGAGATCCGCACGGTCACGTCGATACGCGGGCGACCCAGCTCGGCCAGCGGAATGGGGCCGAGGTCGATGACTCGCCGCGACGCGTCGTCCCAAACCGGCCGAACACCCAGCAGCGCAAGGACTTCGGCGATGTCGTCGCCTGCGGTCCGCATCGCCGAGGTGCCCCACACCGACAGCCCCACGGATTGCGGCCATTGCCCGTGGTCGTCGCGGTATCGGGCCAGCAGCGAATCCGCCAGTGCCACACCGGCTTCCCACGCGAGCCGCGACGGGACGGCCTTGGGGTCGACGGAATAGAAGTTGCGACCCGTGGGGAGCACGTTAACCAGGCCACGCAGCGGCGACCCCGACGGTCCGGCCGGAATGAAATGGCCGTCCAGGGCGCGCAGCACCTGGTCGATCTCGGAGGCCGTGCCGCCGAGCCGGGGCACCACTTCGCTGGCCGCGAAACGCAGCACCGCCGCGACGTCGGCGTTGTCGGTCAGTAGGTCGGCCGCGTCGGGGTCCCAGCCGGCGGCCTGCAGGCCCCCGACCAGTTCGCGGGCGGCGGCCTCGGTCGCGTCGACCAAAGTCCGCTCGTCGGTGCCGTCCTCGGCCAGGCCGAGCGCCTGTCGCAGGCCTGGAAGCGCTTGCTCGCCACCGAACAGCTGCCGGGCCCGCAGGATCGCCAGCACCAGGTCGAGTTCGGTTTCCCCCGTTGGCTTTTGCCCGAGAATGTGCAGGCCGTCGCGGATCTGGACGTCCTTGATCTCGCACAGCCAACCGTCGACATGCAGCAGCATGTCGTCGAACGAGTCCTCTTCGGGCCGTTCGGTCAGGCCCAGGTCGTGGTCCATCTTGGCGGCCCGGATGAGCGTCCAGATCTGTTGGCGGATCGCGGGCAGCTTGCCGGGGTCCAGCGCGGCGACGTTGGCATGCTCGTCGAGCAGCTGCTCCAACCGCGCGATGTCACCGTAGCTTTCGGCGCGCGCCATCGGCGGGATCAGATGATCTACCAGCACCGCGTGCGCGCGCCTCTTGGCCTGGGTGCCCTCGCCGGGATCATTGACCAGGAAGGGGTAGATCAGTGGCAGATTGCCCAACGCCGCATCGGACCCGCAGGCAGCCGACATGCCCAGCGTCTTGCCCGGCAGCCATTCCAGGTTCCCATGCTTACCCAGGTGCACCACGGCGTGCGAACCGAATCCGGCGTCCAGCCAGTGGTAGGCGGCCAGGTAATGGTGGCTCGGCGGCAGGTCGGGGTCGTGGTAGATGGCGACCGGGTTCTCGCCGAACCCGCGGGGCGGCTGCACCATCAGAACCAGATTGCCCGCCCGCATCGCGGCGATGACGATCTCCCCGTCGGGGTCGTTGCTGCGATCGACGAAGAGGTCTCCCGGTGGCGGACCCCAGTGCGCCTGCACGGCGTCGGTGAGTTCTGCGGGCAGCGTGGTGAACCAGTCGCGATAGTCCTTGGCGGAAACGCGGATCGGATTGCCTTCGAGCTGCCCTTCGGTGAGCCAGTCGGGGTCTTGCCCGCCGCGTTCGATCAGCGCGTGGATCAAGGCGTCACCGTCGGAGGACTCGACACCGGGCAGCTCGCCGACCTGATAGCCGCGCGCGCGCATCGCGCGCAGCAGGGCGATCGCGCTCGCCGGGGTGTCCAACCCGACCGCGTTGCCGATTCGGGCGTGCTTGGTCGGATAAGCCGAGAACACCAGGGCCACCCGCTTTTCGGCGGGGGCGACATGCCGCAGCTGCGCGTGCCGGACCGCCAGGCCCGCGACCCGGGCGCACCGTTCGTTGTCGGCGACATAAGAGATGAGTCCGTCGGAGTCGATCTCTTTGAACGAGAACGGCACCGTGATGATGCGGCCGTCGAATTCGGGCACCGCGACCTGGCTGGCCACGTCGAGCGGGGACAGGCCGTCGTCGTTCTCGCGCCACTGCGCGCGCGGGCTGGTCAGGCACAACCCCTGTAGGATCGGAATATCCAGGGCGGCAAGGTGTTCGACGTTCCAGCTGTCGTCGTCTCCCCCGGCCGATACCGTGGCCGGCTTCAGGCCGCCGGCGGCCAGGACGGTGACAATCATGGCGTCGGCGTCGCCCAGTCGCGCCAGCAACTCGGGTTCGGCGGTGCGCAGCGACGCACAGTAGACGGGCAAGGGCCGCCCGCCGGCGTCCTCGATGGCCTTGCACAGCGACTCGACGTAGCCGGTGTTGCCGGCCAGATGCTGCGCGCGGTAGTACAGCACGGCGATCGTAGGGCCGTCGACGGCCTTGGCGTTCGGCCGTCGCAACTCGCCCCACGTGGGCGTCACCACCGGCGGGTTGAACCCGAATCCCGTCATCAGCACGGTGTCCGACAGGAACGCGTGCAACTGGCGCAGGTTTTCCACCCCGCCGTGGGCCAGATAGATGTGGGATTGCACCGCGATGCCGGCCGCCAGCGTGGACAGGCCGGTCAGCTCGGCATCGGCGGCCTGCTCACCGCTGACCAGAACGGTGGGCACCCCGCTGGCGATCACCGTGTCGATGCCGGTTTGCCAGGCGCGGTAGCCGCCGAGGATGCGAACCACGACGATCGAGGCGCCGGTCAACAGTTCTTCCAGCTGGCCCGGCAGCTCGCCTTCCGCCAACCGAGCCGGGTTGGCCCACCGGTAGTTCTTCCCACTGGAACGGGCGCTGATCAGGTCGGTATCGGACGTCGACAGCAGCAGGATGGTTGGCTCAGTCACCTATCATTCGTACCGCACGGTTCGGCTCGGCGGTTCGCCCCGGCGTCCGGAGACATCTAGCGAGCGATTGCCGAGACGATCCGGGCGGCGACCTCACCGGCCACCTGCGCGGGCCGGCCGCCCTGCGCCGGCCGGTAGCGATCGGCAGCCGGGTTGTATTCGGCACCCGCGATCGACCCGTGATCAGCGGCCAACTCCACAAGGTCCACGGGCCATCCGACTCGTTCGAGGCTGGCGGCGAACGCTCGGCTGGCCTGCACCGGGACCACGTCGTCGGCGACACCGTGTAGCAGCGTGAAGGGCGTCGAACCGATCCCGTCAAGAGACACCTCGCAAGACAGCTCGGCCGTCACGACCCGGCCACGGATCGGGTCGGGGACCATAAACGCCCCGGCGAGGCAAACCGTATGCGCCAGAACAACATTGAAGCGCGCGGCAGCGAGTGTGAGGGCCGCCGCGGCGACACCACCCAACGACCATCCGATCAGCACCATGCCGTCTGGATCGTCGGCGTGCTCTCTGGCGAAATCCAGCGAACCCAACAGGTCCGCCCGCCCGCCGTCGTCGGAATGCGAGTTCCAATCGGGCGCGATCACCGTGGCTCCATGACCGGCGAGCGAACCCGCGAGCGGCCGCACGACGGTGCGCGCGTCGGCCTGCATGCCGTGCCACAGCAACATCGTCGGGTGGCCCGGTTCGCCGAAGAGATCGGCCAGCCGTCCTGGGGCGTACTCCATGGTCCTCATGTCACAAGTTTGCCGCAGCCGCAAATTATGCAATCTGGTCGCATGGCAATGAGGCTTTCACCTAGGCGTCGGGCTAGAACCTGACAGCAAACGCGTGGGCCGTCCTCGGGCGCGGGGTGATCACCGCCGCACCCACCATGGCGATCGCGTTCGCCGCGCTGACGGCCGCACAGGTGTCGTTCATGCGGATGTTCGGCGTGGGTTTGACCGTCGCGATCCTGGTCGACGCCACCCTGGTACGGATGGTCCTGGTGCCGGCGTTCATGGACATGTTGGGGCGCGCCAACTGGTGGGCGCCCAAACCGTTGGCATGGCTGCACAGCCGGTTGGAATTACGCGAATCTCCCGACCCCGGCCGGCGCGCTGGACAAAACCCGCACGAGGAGTCCTCGCACGCGGAGCCGCTTCCCCAGCCGGTCCGTTGTCCAGCAAGGTTTAGCGGCTCTCGGTGATCAGCTGGTTGCGACTCGCTTGCTACCGAAGACGCGTTCCTGCACCGCCGTGTCCCCGAACGAGTGCGCTCTGACGACCTTGCCGCCGTGGAGTTCGAACACGTCGGCCTCTGGCGCGGTCTCGCCACCCGCGGTGACTTCGGTCATCACCATGACGAAATCCCCGTCAGCGAGGAACTGCTTCGTCTCGACCTGAGTCGACTTCTCCGCCAGCCGCATAAACAATTCGGCGAGTTCGGTTTTCCCGCGATAGGTGCCGCCGATCGCGCTCTCACCGTTGATGGTCCACACGGCGGAATCGTCGAAAAGACTCAACGCCGCTTCGAGATCACCCGCGCTGAAAGCCTCGTAGCCCTGCCTCGTCAGCTCGATATTCTGATTCGACAATTGAGTTCCTCTCTCTTCTGTTTCTTCTCTGCGACGACGTCCGGCTTCGACCGGCGGCCGTCGACGTTGCGCGCGCATGACGCGAAGCAGAATGGACGGGCGCAACAGCCAAATCGGTGCATCGACCATGGTGGTGACCCGCATGAATTGCCCGGCGACGACGACGTCGACTTCACTGGCGGTTGCCACCCGCTCGATGAAAGCGTTACTGATCCGCATCGAGATCGGCCGTGGCCCAGCGACTTCCGGAAGCGCCAAGTCCGAGCCGACTGCCGTTTGCCAGGCCACCCGAACCTTTTTGGCCGTGGCGCGGAAGAAGCGCTGGGGCAGCCGGTCGCTCCCGCGGCGCAGGCAATCGCGCAGCACGGTCGCCTCGATCGCCGCGACGGTCATCCCCTGCCCGTAGATAGGGTTGAAGCTGCACACCGCGTCGCCGACGACGAGCAGACCGTCCGGGAAGCGACGCATCTTGTCGTAACGGCGCCAACGGTTCGACGGAACGCGATGGTGAACCACGCCCCCGATGGGTTCGGCGTTTCGAGCCGCATCCAGCACGTGTGCCGGCGCGAAATCTGCTGCGTAATCAAGCAGCTCAGCAAGGCGTTTCGGCGGCTCGGCTCCCGCCATGGTGCCGACAGCCAGCATGCAGGTGTCGTTTTCGTACCTGGCGAACCCGAACATTCTCGGCCGGCCGGGCTCGGGGAACATCGCCACCATGTGCTCGCGGACGGCACTCGGTGTGCTGCGCAGCAGTTGACACGCGTAAGCGAGTTGCACCACGAGCTCATCCTCGGCGGGCCGACCATAACCGAGTTGCTCGAGAAAGACCGGCATCCGAGATCCCCGGCCGGTCGCATCGACGACCAGGTCCGCGCTCAACGTTGTTTCGTGGTCCTCGGCGTGACCCGACACTCGGGCCCCGGTGACACGGGTCAGATCCGAAGTCGTCATCAGGCCGAGCACGTCGTGGCCTTCAAGGAACGTCACGTTGGGGATCGCCTTGACCCGCTGTCGGACACTCCATTCCAACAACGGCCGGCTTGGAAACAGCACCGATGGCGCATCCGGTGCGATGCCGGAACGCACCAAGGGATGCCCGCCCAGCACGAGGTGAAGTTTGGACAGGTCCCCGTCATCCCAGCACTCGACGCCCATGGCGGTGAGCCCGTCGACGAAACCGGGGAACAGTTCCTCGAGGATCGAGGTGCCGCGCGCCTGGATGGCGTGAATCAGCCTGCCCTGCGGCACGCCTCGCCGGTTCTCCGGATTGGTTGGCAGGGTGTCCCGCTCGACGAGCGTCACCCGTTCGTAGAAATCAGCCAGCACGCGAGCCGCCAGTAGGCCACCCATGCTGGCGCCGAGCACCACCGCATGATCGCCGCTAATCTTCATGGCGCGAGTCTCCGGCGCGGCGTGGTAAGCGCCTAGAGTAGCCGGCTACTCGATTTTTGCCGGACCGCCCTCACGCAGCGCGTTCAGCGCTCGCCAGTTAACGGTTGGCTGCTTCAGACCGCGACGGTCGAGGTAGCGTTTCCCCGTTTTGCGCATGTCGCGCGCCAAGCGCACAAAGATGCCCAGTTGCGAAGCCGCAGGCGCTCGGAAGCCGGTGCTGAGGAACACCCACCGGTCGGCCCGACGCCCGAGGCGACCCTTGATTTGCAGTTGCTTGATGTTCCAGAGCTTTTCATCGTGAAAGTGACACAGAATGACGGCGGGTCCCTCGCTGACGGCAAGACCCGGTGGCCACTCGACGGTGAACTCGCCGGTTGCCGGGTCGTAGCGCGGCGCCGCTTGCCGGATGCTCACGGGATAACCTGCGGGGTCGAGGGCGGTCACAACCGCTTCCTGATACTCCCCAAGCCTTTTCGCCGCTTCACTCCACACCGCGCAGCTCCTGGGGGTCGACGTGCTGGGGAGAGCGCGTGAAATCGCGTGTCGGCCAAAGGTATACGCGGCGTGGTGTGACATGGATGAGGAGGCGCATCCAGTAATAGGGAAACAGCCGTCGGCCGAGCGGACTGGTCATGAAGAAGCTGGCGGGCTGGCGTGCGGTCACCGTCGCGGCGAGGCTGGTGAGATCGGGGTCCGACGAGATGTCGGCCACGATGCGATCCTCTGAGGTGGCATCGCCCTGGATGAGAACCGCGCCGGGCTCGGCGAGGCCCGAGGCGGTGGGGTCGGAAAACAGCAGGCTAACTTTCGGATTGCGCCGAACGTTGACGGCCTTTTGCGGAAGACCGATCCCCGTCGTGATCAGGAAGCGACCGTCGTCGAGCAGCAGCGAGCTGACCGGCCACGTCTGCGGCGAACCGTTGCACAACGTGGTGAACTCACACGTTCGGTACTCGCGGATGATCGTCAGCGCCTCAGTCCGCATGAGCGGCCTTGCTACGCACCGGACTCGGCCGGCCTTATCAGGCGAGCGAGCTGATCACGGCTTTGGATGTCGAGCTTGGAGTAAATGCGATAGAGATGTCCGTCCACCGTGCGCACCGAAACGGACAGTCGATCGGCGATTTCGCGATTGGACATTCCGGCCGACACCATCGCCGCGATCTCGCGCTCGCGGTCGGTGATGGGTAATGGTTGCGTGGCGGCGGCGATCGCCGGCGAGTGCATTCCGAACTTGCCCGCGAGCCAGTGTGCCCGAGCCGACGATGCCAATCCTTTGGCTCGCGCGCCCGCGCGGGCGTGCTCGAGGGCGGCCTGAGCCGCCGCATCGGCGGCCAGCGCCATGGCTCCCATGCCCGAAAACCGTTCGGCGACTTCGTCGAGCAGCTCGCCGTCGCGGTCGGCCAGGGCGCGCGCGTGTACCGCCATCGCCTCGGGCAACGGCGCCTCGACCCGGCGGGCGAGCTCACCGATCCTCGTGGCCTGCGACCGGTCGCCGAACCGAACGGCGGTATGTAGAGCACGGATCTCGACGGCGGCCATCCCCGACTGGCGAGCGATATCGCCAGCGCGTACGGCGTGCCGCCGTGCGGCACTCGTTTGACCCCCGGCTGCCTGCACCCAGGCGCGGGCCAGCTCGAGTTCGGGCAGAAACACCGTCACCTGCGGGCCGTTGGCATCCTCGGAAAGGTGCAGCGCCGACGCCGCAACGTCGCAATGTTGTTGTCCGGCTTCGGCCTGCGCCAACAACGCGGACACCAGCATCAAGAACCCAGACGGAAAGCCCAGCATCATGGCCGCCACCGACTCGTGTAGCGCCTCGCCGGCCGCCACCAGCTCGCCGCGGGCCAAATGGGCCACGCCGGCAACTGCTTTCACAATCGCCTCCGCCTCGCGCACACCGGCGGCCAGCTCGGCGTAGCGGTCGCGAACCGGATCCGTCCCGGCGAAATCGCCGGCGGCCGCCAGAGCCATCACCTCTGCCAACCCGATCGCGAACCGCTGCGGGCCCGAGTCGCCGAGCGCCGCCGCCTGAAAGCCCTTGCGGGCGATGCGGTGGCACTCCGCGAACCGACCGGACATTCCCAGCGCCCACGACGTCGACATCGCCGCCCAAACTGCCGCCGCCGGCGCAAGCGGCTCGGACTCGCACACGGCCAGCCCCGTCCTGATCGCGGTCGACAAGTCGCCGGAGAAGAACGCGAACGACACTTCTATGGACGAGGCCAACCCGAACATGGCCGCGGGATCGACACGTTCCTTCACGTTTGCCAGCACCGCCCGCGCCGCGTTGAGCCGCCCGCAGCCCCAGAAGAGGTTCGCCGCGCGCAGACATCCCCATTGAACAGTCAGCATCACATCGCTGCCGTCGGGATCAAACGACCGCAATACGTCTTCGGCCTCGCCGCCGCGTCCCTGCCAACTCACCGCATCGGCAAGCACCAAGGCCGCAGGCAGGCCGCCGCCGTGATCGAACGCAAAGCGCGCCAGCTCCTCTCCGTAAACGACGTTCGACATGGTGATTGCGGTCGCCGCGGTTTCGATGATCAGGTCGAGGTCCGGGTCCAGGTCGCCGTGCATGAGGAACTGCGCCAACTGCATTCGGGTGCGTACGTCACCCGGCGATGCGCCCGACGCGGTGTATCGCTGAAGTTGTTGCGCCAGGAGAGTATTCAACTGGCGCGTGCGAGCGATACCCGCTCGGCGCACCGCGGCTTCCCCGATCACGGGGTGATTCAGCCGCGCCATGGTCGGCGCCCCGTCACCGACGAGCTGGAGCAAACCCCGGCGCTCCAGCGATGCGACCGCGTGTGCGTCACAGACCGCCTGCAAGACATGCCAATCCAGAACTTCCGCGGTCGCGACCACCTCGACGACCTCGAGTTCCTTCGGCGTCAGCGATTGCAACCGGAACTCCACCAAGTCATACAGTTCGTCGTCGCCGCGCAGCGGCCCGCGTAGTTGCCAACCGGCGTCCGTCTGCACCAGCACACCGCTTTCCCGGCCGGCGCTGAGCAGGCCCCGGAGCAGCAGGACGTTGCCCGCGGTCCGGTGGTGCAGTTCGTCGACGAGGCCGGTATTCACCGCGCCACCGAGCACGGCTCGCGCCAGTTCGCCGACCTGTTCGGTGTTGAAGGGCTTGATGGTCAGCGGCTGCAGCAATTGTTCTTTCCACAGCGACGTGACCGCGTCGGGTACCAGCTCACCCGTGCGGACTACCGCGATCAGCCGAATTTTGCCGCTGACAGCCAGCTGGTGGACCAGCGTCGCCGACAGCGGATCCAACAGCTGCGCGTCGTCGGCAACGATGACCAGGTTCTCTTCCTGCTCCAACGTCCGATGGGCGGCCGCCAGCATGACGGCGGGCTCGTGCGTCGCGTCGACCGTCACCGAGCGATAGAACGCCCCGAGCGGAATGGCCCTGCCGGTCTCGGTGCCCAGAACGAAGCGCGCCACATGACCTCGCGAAGCCAAGATCTCTGCGAGGGTGCGGGCCAGGGTCGACTTGCCGACCCCGCTCTCGCCGAGCAGAGCAACCCCCCGAACCTGCGCACCAACCTCGAAGGCCGTTAACGCCTGACCAAGCTCGTCGTCGCGGGCCACCACCGGCCAGTTTGCCCCGTGCTGCCTATGCACCGAAGCGGAACCTCCAGGGCCGTATTCTTCCCGAACCGTACCGGCCGCCGCGCCTGCGCGCTGGCAATCAATGTGGATGCATATGTTTCTCATTGCTGGCAATCCCGCCGGGTGCCGTGAGCAGCCGCGGAGCCGTACCGTGAGCAGATGGCCAGAACCCGTGACACCGACGCATGTCCGGGTGCGCTGCAGGTGCACCAGGCGGCCGACGGCGCTTTGGCGCGGGTCCGACTGCCCGGCGGTGCGATAACCGCGGGGCAACTGGGGACCCTGAGCCGAGTCTCGACCGAGCTCGGCGCGGGAACGCTCGAGCTGACCGCGCGCGGCAATGTCCAGTTGCGCGGGATCACCGACGTGCCGGCGGTCGCTGAGGCAATCGCGGGCGCCGGGCTGTTGCCGTCGGCGACACATGAGCGGGTCCGCAACATCGTCGCCTCCCCACTGTCGGGCCGGACCGGCGGGAATCTCGACGTCCGGACGTGGGTCGCCGAACTGGACGCGGCGATCTGCGGGGAGCCAAAGCTCGCACAGCTGGGAGGCAGGTTCTGGTTCAGCCTCGACGACGGGCGCGCCGACGTGTCGGGACTGGGCGCCGACGTGGGCGTGCATGCGCTTGACGAAGGCTGCGCCCTGTTGCTGGCCGGACGCGACACCGGTGTCCGGCTGTCCGCCGGCGAGGTGATCGAGATGCTGGTCGTCATCGCGATGCGCTTCGTGGAGGTACGCGCAAAGGCCTGGCGTGTACAGGAATTGGATGATATTCAGCGACTGTTGCCCGGCGCCGAACTCTGCGCCACGCACTTCCCCGCAGTGACCAGGCCGCCGGTGGGCTGGATAAACACCGACGACGGCCGGGTCACGCTGGGCGCGGCGGTGCCGTTGGGCGTGCTGCCCGCACGCGTCGCCGAGTATCTCGCAGCGATCGAAGCCCCGCTGGTGATCACGCCGTGGCGGTCGGTGCTGGTATGCGACCTCGACGAGGCCGTCGCCGACGTCGCGCTGCGGGTGCTGGCACCGTTGGGCTTGGTGTTCGACGAGAACTCTCCGTGGCTGGACGTCAGCGCCTGCACGGGCAGCCCGGGGTGCGCGCACTCGGTTGCCGATGTGCGGGCGGACGCCGCGCGGTCGCGGGACGTCGACTCCCCCGAGCATCGTCACTTCGTCGGCTGCGAGCGTGCGTGCGGCAGCCCCTTGGCCGGTGACGTGCTGGTCGCCACCGGAGACGGATACCGGGTGCGACAAGCTTTAGGGTGAGCGGGTGCTCGACTACATCCGCGACGCGGCCGAGATCTATCGCCAGTCGTTCGCGGCGATCCGCGCCGAAGCCGACCTGGACCGGTTCCCCGCCGATATCGCGCGCGTCGTGGTCCGGCTGATCCACACCTGCGGTCAGGTCGACGTCGCCGATCACGTCTCCTACACCGACGACGTCGTGGCGCGGGCCGGCGAGGCCCTGCGAAGCGGTGCCCCGGTGCTGTGCGATTCCTCGATGGTCGCCGCGGGGATCACCGCGGCGCGCTTGCCCGCCGACAACCAGGTCGTGTCTCTGGTCGCCGACCCCCGCGCACCCGACCTCGCCCAGCGCCGACACAACACCCGCTCGGCGGCCGGGATCGAGCTGTGGGCCGACCGGTTGCCCAGGGCGGTGTTGGCGATCGGCAACGCGCCCACTGCGTTGTTCCGGCTGCTCGAACTGATCGACGAGGGTGTCGCGCCGCCGGCTGCGGTGCTGGGCGGGCCGGTCGGATTCGTCGGCTCGGCCCAGTCCAAGCAGGAACTCATCGACCGCCCACGCGGAATGTCGTATCTGGTGGTGCGGGGCCGCCGTGGCGGCAGCGCCATGGCCGCAGCCGCTGTCAACGCGATCGCGTCGGACGCCGAATGACGAGCCCCCCAAACCAGAGAGGCACGTTGTGGGGCGTCGGGCTGGGCCCCGGCGA
The DNA here is from genome assembly GCA_036500645.1 of Mycobacterium sp. Classification (GTDB taxonomy): domain Bacteria; phylum Actinomycetota; class Actinomycetes; order Mycobacteriales; family Mycobacteriaceae; genus Mycobacterium. The sequence continues at coordinate 59,511 of DASYBR010000122.1, forward strand.
CCCAGAGTTGGTGACAGTCAAGGCGGCCCGGGTGATCGGCGAGGCCGACGTGGTGGCCTATCACAGCGCGCGGCACGGTCGCAGCATCGCCCGCGGCATCGCCGGGCCATACCTGCGGCCCGGCCAGATCGAGGAGCACCTCGTCTATCCGGTGACCACCGAAACGACCGACCATCCCGGCGGCTATACCGGTGCGCTCGAGGACTTCTACGTCGACGCCACGCGGCGCATCGCGGCGCACCTCGATGCCGGGCGCAACGTGGCGCTGCTCGCCGAGGGCGACCCGCTCTTCTACAGCTCCTACATGCATCTGCACACCCGGCTGACCGAGCGGTTCGACGCGGTCATCATTCCTGGGGTGACGTCGGTCAGCGCCGCCTCGGCGGCCGTCGCCACACCGCTGGTGGCCGGCGACGAGGTGCTGTCGGTGCTGCCGGGCACCTTGCCGCCTGCCGAGCTGACCCGTCGGATCGCCGACGCCGACGCCGCCGTGGTGCTCAAGCTGGGGCGTTCGTATCACGCTGTGCGGGAAGCTCTTTCGGTATCGGGACGACTCGACGACGCGTTCTATGTGGAGCGGGCCAGTACCCCCGGGCAACGCGTGCTGCCCGCCGCAGAGGTCGATGAGACCAGCGTGCCCTACTTCTCGCTGGCAATGTTGCCGGGCGGGCGGCGACGGCACCGGAAGTCGGTGCCCGCCGGCACCGTTGCGGTGGTGGGTCTGGGACCCGGCGACACCGACTGGATGACCCCGCAGAGTCGACGGGAGTTGGCGGCCGCCACCGACCTGATCGGCTATGGCGGCTACCTGGATCGCGTCCCGGTCCGCGACGGCCAGCGACGCCATGCCAGCGACAACACCGACGAACCCGCACGTGCCCGACTGGCCTGCGCACTGGCCGAGGAAGGCTGCACCGTGGCCGTGGTGTCGTCGGGCGATCCTGGCGTGTTCGCGATGGCCACCGCCGTCCTTGAAGAGGCCAAACAGTGGCCGGGAGTGCGGATTCGGGTGATCCCGGCGATGACCGCCGCCCAGGCCGTCGCCAGCCGGGTCGGCGCTCCCCTGGGCCATGACTATGCGGTCATCTCGCTGTCCGACCGGCTCAAGCCATGGGATGTGATCTCGGGGCGACTGGGCGCCGCTGCGGCCGCCGATCTGGTGTTGGCGATCTACAACCCGGCTTCCAAGGCGCGCACCTGGCAGGTCGGCGAGATGCGCGACATCCTGCTGGCCCACCGCGAACCCGGCACCCCGGTGGTGATCGGTCGTTCGGTATCGGGGCCCGATGAAGATGTCCGCGTGGTGCGGCTCTCCGATCTCGATCCCGCCGACGTCGACATGCGCTGTCTGCTGATCGTCGGTTCGTCGCAAACACAGTGGTATTCCAGCGATTCCGGCGACCGGGTGTTTACGCCGCGGCGCTATCCGGGTTGAAATCCGCTCAGGCCAAGACACTTTGGATTGCCGGTGCGACGAGCGCCACGAGCGTTTGACCGCTAGTCGCGTCCCCAGCTGCTCGGCATCATCGGCGTCACCGGCCAATCGCTCAACCCGTCACCGGTAATCGTGGTCAATCCGGTGGCCTGCGAAACACCGGGTTCGGTTGCGGCACCGGCGAATCCGAGCGGCCCCGCTCCCTCTCCGGACGGGCGGGCAGCATGCGGATCTTCATTGTCGAAGCCCGGCAGCAGCTCCTGATCGGAGTCCATGTATTCGAAGCGGTACGCGTGATCTGTCGCGGCGCGACGTCTGCGGGCCCGGGCCCGCTTGGCGCCCGCCGCTGCGGCGGCCCCAGCAGGCACATCGACGTCGTCGGACGCCGGCTCCTTGGACTTACGGCGTGCCCTATTTCCGGTGCTACCGCGCGCGGCCAACCCCGAAAGGCCAACGGCATACAGCCAGTCGGACATGCCTGCGCCGACCCCGTCCGTGGCCGTCGGACCGAAGCCGCCGCCCGGGCCGCCACCGACAATGCCGCCGCTAGCCGGTGCGGTCGCAGTTGGCGCGGTGGCACTGGACACGGTCGGAGCGTTGCTCACGGTTGTCGGTGCGGATGCGGTGCCGATCGCCGGAGCCGGCGTGGCGCCCATCGGCGCCGCAACGGGCGCGACCGCGGGTGCCGGGGCCCCCGATAGCGGGACCGCAATGCTGACCGCGGTGACCGCTGCGGCCGCCCCGCCGGCCGCAGCAGCCCCGACGGCAGCGACGACAACCGGGGCGAGCACTACGGCCATCTGGATCGCGAGCTGAATGAACGGCCAGAAGATCATCAGGGTGTGGAACGTCGCCCAGGCGATGGCGTTGGCCAGCGTTGGCGAAAACCCCGGTATCGCAGAGAGAAACGACTGAATGCCGTTGACGAACGGTATCGGGTTGAAGGGCCAGCCATTGGGATTGAGGTCCTTTGACACCGGCCACGCGAAATTGGTGGTGTACCAGCGGATCAGTGCTTCCAACTGGTCCTGCCAGGACGTACTGCCACTGTCCGTCGCCGTCGCGCTGGCCTGGGTCGCCGCTACGGTCACCTCGGCGGCCGGCGTGACGATCGTGGGCGCGGGCGTTGTCGCCGGGACCGCCGCCATGGCCGATTCGGTCACGACTTGGTAGGTGGTCATGGTCTCGGCGGCCTGCAGCCACATCCGCGCGTAGTCGGCCTCGTTCACGGCGATGGGGATGGTGTTGACGCCGAAGAAGTTCGTCGCGAGCAGCGCCCCGTGGATCGCATGGTTTGCCGCGAGTTCGGGCAGCGTCGGCATGGCGGCCAGCGCGGCGGTGTAGGCCGTGGCCGCAGTTTCGTGCAGCGTGGCCGCGGCCGCGCTCTTGGCGGAGCTCTCGTGCAGCCAGCCCAGGTACGGGGCGTGCGCTGCCACATACTGCTCAGCGCTGGGGCCCTGCCACGCACTCCCCTGCGCCGCGCCCAGCAGCCCGGTGAGTTCGTCCGCCGCGGAGACGTATTCGGCGCTCATCGATGACCACGTGGCCGCAGCGGCTAGCAGCGGCCCGGATCCCGGGCCACTGCTGAGCAATGTCGAATGCACTTCAGGCGGGAAAGCGATCCAGATCGGCGCGGTCATCGTCGGGGGCCTTCGGGCAAGAACACGCATACCTCTTCGGTGAGTTCTGTGGGTGGGCTGGGGCTGCTCGCGTCAATTGGTCGGTTTGCTGACGGGATTAGTTCCCGACGCGTGTTTTCGCATGCTCTTTGCACGTGGACCGACCATGCGCAACGATGCAGGGATGCGGTGTGACGTTGCGCGTGAGGCGCTTTCTGCTCGATTGGACGGCGAGCGTCCCCAGGTGCTCCCGCAGCAGGTCGATGCCCATCTTGAATCCTGCCGCCGTTGCCGCTCCTGGCTGATCGGCGCCGCGGTGCAGAGCCGCCGACTGGCCTCCGTCACACCGGGCAACGGACCCGATCTGGTCGACAAAATCATGGCAAGCATCGGCGAGCAGTCCTCCGGGCACCACCGCTGGATGCGCACGGTGCGATCGCACTACCGGCGGTGGGGCCTGATCGCTGTCGGCGCTTTCCAGGTGGCGATCGCGGCCGCCCAGATCAGCGGCATCGATTTCGGCATGGTGTCCAGCCACATGCATGGCGCGATGTCCGGAGAGCATCTGATGCATGAGTCCACCGCGTGGTTGCTGGCGCTGGGTCTGGCGATGATCGCCGCCGGCGTCTGGCCCATCACCGCAATTGGGGTGGCGGCGATTACGGGCGTCTACTGCGTCGCGCTGCTGGGATACGTGATCGTCGACGTCTTCGCAGGCGAGGTGACCGCCACCCGCATTGCCAGTCACATGCCCTTGCTGTTGGGGCTGGCGTTCGCGTTGCTGGTCGCGCGCGAACGTGGGGGCTCGCGCCGACCCGGCACCTCCGATGGCTCAGGCGAGGCCGGCTACCCCGCCCGGCCGGCCGCGTCACCCGGCGCCCAGCGCCGTCATCTCTGGCCGATCAATCGAACATTGCCCGAGGGCGCCACTACGACGACCCGTCGTAGACTCCTCGGGACCGCGCAACTAAGGTGGTTGGTCATGACCGCGTCCAGCGATGACGAGGCCGTCACCGAACTCGCATTGGCAGCAGCACGCGGGAATGAACGGGCGCTCGAGGCGTTCATCAAAGCCACCCAGCAAGACGTGTGGCGGTTTGTCACGTACCTGTCGGACGCGGGCAACGCCGACGACCTGACGCAAGAGACCTACTTGCGCGCCATCGGCGCCATCGAGCGATTCGCTGCACGCTCGAGTGCCCGGACCTGGTTGCTGGCAATCGCGCGACGCGTCGTCGCCGATCACATCCGCCACGTGCAATCCCGGCCGCGCACCGCGCACGGCGCCGATCCCGAACAGCTGCTGCGCGGCGACCGCCACGCCCGCGGATTCGAAGACGTGGTCGAGGTGACAACAATGATCGCCGGCCTCACCCCCGAACAGCGCGAGGCCCTCTTGCTCACCCAGTTGCTAGGACTGCCCTACGCCGACGCCGCCGCGGTGTGCGGATGCCCGGTGGGAACCATCCGGTCCCGCGTCGCGCGCGCCCGCGATGCCTTGCTCGCCGACGCCGAGCGCGACGACCTGACCGGCTAGCTATAGACAGTGGCGATCGCAAGCGCGGCGGCACGCCGGGCGCAGCGGGTCGACACCTATAGACCCAGTCCGGCAACCCAATCCGCGGCCTCGCGCACGGTGCCGACGGTGCGCACACCCCCCGGCAGCGAAGGCCGCGCCACCATCACCACCGCAATGTCCAGCACGGCAGCGGCCTCCAGTTTCGCCCGGGTCATGTCGCCACCGCTGTTCTTGGTGACCAGCGCGTCGATGCGGTGCTCGCGCAACAGCGCCAACTCGTCCCCGTAGTGGTAGGGGCCGCGGGAGAGCACCAGTTGGTGGTGGCGCGGCAGCCAGACCGCATCGGGTGCGGTGACCGCGCGGATCAAAAACCACGCGTCACTGTCAACAAAGGCCCTGACGCCTGAGCGGCCGGTCGTCAGAAATATCCGCGAAAAACCCTTCTGGGCAATGAATTCCGCGGCATGCCGATCCGACCCGACCACGATAGCGGCGCCGGGATCCCACGCCGGGCGGGCCAGGATCAGATACGGGATCTGCAATTCGGCGCATGCTTGGGCGGCGTGCGCCGTCATAGTCGCCGCGAACGGATGGGTCGCGTCCACGACTGCGCCGACGTGTTTGTCCTGCAGCCACTGCCGCAGCCCCTCGACGCCACCGAAGCCTCCGACGCGTACCGGGCCGACCGGTAGGGCGGGATCCGGTACCCGCCCCGCCAAGGAACTGACGATGTCGATACGCGGATGCAGCGTTTTCGCCAGCGCGCGCGCCTCGCCGGTGCCGCCGAGCAATAGCACCCGCATTAGTGGCTACTCCCCCTCGTCCGCCCGCTCGAATACAGGTAACTGTCGGTGAACCCCTCGGCGGCAAGCACATCGCCGACGACGATCACGGCGGTCTTGGTGATGTTGGCCTCGTGCGTCTGCGCGGCGATGTCGGCGAGTGTGCCGCGCAGCACCTTCTGCTGCGGCCAAGTCGCGAAAGCAACCACGGCAGACGGTGTTTCGGGTTTGTAACCGCCTTCGAGCAATTGCGGAACGATGGTGTCGATCTGGGCTGCGGCCAGATGCAGGACCAGGGTGGCACCGGATCGGGCTAAAGTGACGAGGTCTTCACCGGGCGGCATCGCCGTCGACAGGGTCGCAATCCGGCTCAACGTCACCGTCTGCGCAACCCCGGGGACGGTGAGCTCGCGCTTCAGCGCGGCCGCTGCGGCGGCGAAAGACGGTACACCCGGGACGATTTCGTAGTCGATACCCATCGCATCGAGTCGGCGACACTGCTCGGCCAACGCACTGTATAGCGACGGGTCGCCGGAGTGCAAGCGTGCGACGTCATGCCCGGCGGCATCGGCGTCGGCGAGTTCGTCGATGATCTGCTCAAGCGTCAGCGGGCCCGTGTCAATGACTTTCGCATCGGGCGGGCATATGGCCAGC
>DASYBR010000123.1:0-11502 GCA_036500645.1 Mycobacterium sp.
CTGATCGTCGTGCTACCCGGCCTCAGCGCCTCGAAAGTCCACACCTCGGTGCCCGGCGCTCCCAATGCGTCAGACGATGGCTGCACAAACTGGTGATCGGTTTGCTTGACGATCCCCGGGTCGCCGATCTTCATGTCCGGCTTCCACCGGTACGGGGTGCTGTAGTTGGAACCCAACTTCACGTAGAGCGTGTTGCCGACGTTCAGGGTGATGCTCTGTGTGATGTCGCTCTGGTTCAGCACGTCGGCCATGGGAACCTTCAGAGTTTTGGTCGTCGGCGGGTTCCTGGAGGCGAAGTGACAGCCCACCACCGTCGACGACACGAGCACGACGACTGCTATCAGCAGCCTGATCTTCACGAGAATCCCCCTTCGATTCCGGTCCGCAGCCTAATAGGTCCGCATCCGGACGGAGAAGAGCGTTAACAACGTGTTCGTCGCCACTGCTTGAACAGCTATACCGGAACGTCGTGACTAGTCGGTAGCCGTGCTCGGGGTGTCACGTTGCGCCGATCAAAGAACGGTTGCGGTTGCCAATTCTATAACAACGTTATATGTTGGGTATAACGCTGTTATAACCCCGAATGTTTGGTCGCCCCTCTGATCGATCACGAGAGATTGGATTGGATACCGTGCCTGGACCCGTCTACCAGATCACCACCGGGATAGTGATTCTGAGCATCGTCACGATCGCCTACGGCGGGACGTTCGTCCTCCGCGTCACCCGGGGAAGCCTCCCTGCCAACGACTTACAGAAGTCGTTCTTTCGGGCCGGTCACGCTCACGCGGGCGTGTTGGTGATGCTGGGATTGCTGGTTCTCACGATGGAGCAACTCAACAACGTACGCTCGCCCTACCCAGCGTTCAGCCTGGCGATCCTGTTCGCCGCCATCCTGATGCCGGCCGGGTTCTTCCTGTCGGTGATCGGCCGCGACCCGTCCCGCCCCAACCGGGCGATCGTGCTGCTGTGGATCGGCGCGGGCACTTTGACGGTCGGACTTGTGGCCTCCGGGCTGGGATTGATCCTCACCGGGATGCATTCCTAGCCGCCGACAGGCTTCCCAATCCCGGCAGCGCGCATGTCGGGCAGGTCCGGCAGGATGGGCAGGTGTTTGCCCTCGTCCTCATCGTTGCGCTGGTGTCGACCGTCATCGTCGGGACGGTCGCCGGCCGGCGCTATCGCGTGGGTCCTCCAGTTCTGCTCATCCTGCTCGGCAGCTTGCTGGGTCTGATCCCTCAATTGGCCCACGTTCACATCGACGGCGAGGTCGTGCTGCTGCTCTTCCTGCCGGCGATCCTCTACTGGGAGGGCCTGAACACCAGCTTTCGTGAGATCCGGGCGAACGCGCGCATCATCGTGTTCCTCAGCATCGTCCTGGTGATCGCGACCGCGGCGGCGGTGTCGTGGACCGCGCGGTGGCTGGGCATGGACCCGCACGCCGCGGGCGTCTTGGGCGCCGTGCTGTCTCCCACCGATGCCGCCGCCGTGGCCGGCCTCGCGAAAAAGCTGCCGCGCCGGTCGCTGACCGTGCTGAAAGCGGAGAGTCTCATCAACGACGGCACCGCGCTGGTGTTGTTCGCCGTCAGTGTCAACGTCGCGATCGGCGGGGCCTCCATCAGCCCGCTCCAAGTGAGTGGCCGGTTCGTCCTTTCCTACCTCGGCGGCATCGCCGCCGGGCTGATCGTCGGCGGACTGTCGACCCTGGTGCGCAAACGACTCGACGCGCCCCAGGAGGAAGGGGCCTTGAGCCTGCTGACGCCGTTCGCGGCGTTCCTACTGGCCCAGGCGGTTGACTGCAGCGGTGTGGTCGCGGTCCTGGTGTCGGCCTTGGTGCTCGCGTACGCCGGGCCGCTGGTGATTCGGGCGCGTTCCCGGCTGCTGGCCAATGGGTTCTGGGACATCGCGACATTCCTGCTCAACGGCTCGTTGTGGGTGTTCGTCGGGGTCCAGATTCCGGGCGCGGTGCGCGGCATCTCGCACAACGACGGCGGAGTTCGGCACGCCTTGTTCGTCGCGCTCGTCATCACAGGTGTCGTAATCGGCTCTCGCGTTGTGTGGGGAGAAGGCACCACCTTCCTGATTCGTCTCATCGACCGCCGCGAGGCGCAGCGCGAGCGACGCATCAGCTGGCGTCAGCGACTCGTCACGGTCTGGGCCGGATTCCGCGGCGCCGTCTCGCTCGCCGCGGCGGTGGCCGTCCCGCCAACCACGCTCAGCGGCGCACCGTTTCCCGACCGCAGCCTGCTCATCTTCATCGTCGTCGTCGTCATCCTGGTGACTGTCCTGGTTCAAGGGATCTCGCTGCCGGCCGTGGTTCGCTGGGCCAAGATGCCCGACGACTTCAGTCACCTCGAGGAGTTGCAGCTGGCTCGATGCCGGGGCACTCAAGCCGCCCTCGCTGCGCTGCCAAAGGTGGCCGACGAGGTAGGCATCAGCGACGAGCTACGGCGCCGGCTGCAAAAGGAATACGAAGAAAAGGCCGCGCTGGTCCTGGCCACCGAAAACGGTTCGACGAACAATCGCTTGGTCAAGGGCAAGGAGAAAGTCCGGCGGGTGCGCCTGGGCGTGCTCGACCACAAGCGCCGGGAAATCACCTCGCTGCGAAATCAGAACCTCATCGACGACATCGTGTTGCGTGAATTGCAGAACGAGATGGATCTCGAAGAAGTACAGCTTCTGGCCGCCGCCGCGGATGACGACGACGAGGACGAGGACGAATAAGCGAAGCCATGTTGCAGACGGTCGCGATCCGCGGATATCGCTCGCTGCGTGAGGTGATCCTGCCGCTGGGCAGGCTGTCGGTCGTCACCGGCGCCAACGGCGCAGGAAAGTCGTCGCTGTATCGCGCGTTGCGGCTGCTGGCCGATTGCGGCCGCGGCGAGGTGATCGCCTCGCTTGCCCGCGAGGGCGGGCTGCAGTCGGTGCTGTGGGCCGGCCCGGAGCAGTTGAGCGGCGCGCGCCGGACCGGGAAGGTGGAGGGCACGGCACGCACACGACCGGTGTCGCTCGAATTAGGCTTCGCCGCAGACGATTTCGGCTATCTGATTGACCTGGGAATACCGCAGATGGCGGGACATGGGTCGGCCTTCGCCCGCGATCCGGAAATCAAGCGAGAGGCGTTGTTCGCCGGGCCCGTGCCGCGCGCCGGCACCACGCTGGTGCGCAGGACCCGCGACTTCGCCGAGACCAGTGCCGAATCGGGCAGCGGGTTCGACGAGTTGTCGCGCTCCTTGCCGTCGTATCGCAGCGTGCTGGCCGAATACGCCCACCCGCATGCCCTTCCCGAACTCGCGGCCGTGCGCGAACGGCTGCGCGGCTGGCGGTTTTACGACGGCTTCCGGGTCGACGCGGGCGCACCCGCGCGCCACCCGCAGGTGGGCACGCGCAGCCCGGTGCTGTCCGACGACGGCAGCGATCTGGCCGCCGCGATCCAGACGATCGTCGAGGCGGGAGGCGATGAGCTGACCCGCGCGGTCGCCGACGCGTTCGAAGGTGCCGAGATCTCGGTGGCCGTCCACGACGGCCTGTTCGACCTTCAGCTGCGACAGCCGGGCATGCTGCGACCGCTGCGGTCTGCCGAATTATCCGACGGCACACTGCGATTCCTGCTGTGGACCGCCGCGCTGTTGAGCCCGCAAGCGCCGTCGCTGATGGTGCTCAACGAGCCCGAAACGTCCCTGCACCCGGACCTGGTCCGACCGCTCGCATCGCTGATCCGCACCGCCGCCGCACGGACTCAGGTCCTGGTGGTGACGCATTCCCGTTCGCTGTTGGAGTTCCTCGACACGACGCGGCTAAAGGCGGCTTCCGACAACCAGGCGGTCGAGATCGAGCTGTTCAAGGAATGGGGCGAAACCCGCGTCGCCGGCCAGGACCTCCTTACCACACCGCCCTGGGACTGGGGCAAACGCTGAGGCGTGCCAGAAAATTGCCTCATAGGCAATATTGCCGAGTAGGCAAGTTTTACGTACCCTGGCTGCCATGACGGGACTGCGGGAGCGCAAGAAGGCCGACACCAGGCGTGCGCTGAGCGACGCCGCGCTGCATCTGGCCTTCGAGCGCGGGCTGGAAAACATCACCCGGGAAGACGTCGCGGATCTGGCGGGCGTCTCCCCGCGCACCTTCAACAACTACTTCAGTGGCAAGTATGAGGCGCTGGCCTACCGCCAGGCGGAACGCGTGCGCCGCAGCATCGACATCCTTCGAGAATGTCCAGCCGACGAGCCGCTGTGGACGTCGGTCACTCATGCCGTGTTGACGCCACTGGAGGAAGATTTCGGCGATATGCGAGGTGATGCGAATCGCCCGCCGGAACGCCACCAACTAGTCGAGATTCGCAAGCTGCTCATGCACCCGCAGGTCCGAAACTCGGTGCCACACCACCTATTCGATGAGTTGCTCCAGCTTATCGCCGAACGCACCGGCACCGATCCGGGTGACCTGTACCCACGCCTGGTGATGTCCGTCGTGCGCGCCGTCGGCGACGCGGCCGCGGATGCCTATGCCCGGGCCGATCCACCGGTACCGATAACCGCATTGATCCGCGAGGGCTTCGCCGCCGTCAGCGAAGGGCTGCCCGTGCCCGACAGAAAGAAGACGCCATGACGGACGAACTTGCCGATGTCGTCATCGCCGGCGCCGGGCCCAACGGGCTGATGCTGGCCTGCGAGCTCGCACTGGGGGGTGTGCGGCCCGTCGTGCTCGACAAACTTCCCGGCCCCAGCCCGGAGCCCAAGGCCAACGGCCTTGTCGGACAAGTGGTTCGCACGCTAGACATGCGTGGCCTGTATCAGGCGTTCACCGGCGACGAGGACCCACCCCAGCCCGTCTACGGGGGGCGGTTCGCGGCCATGACACTGAATTTCCTCGGCGTGCCGGACAATCCGATGTACATGCTGCGGATGCCGCAGCCCCGCCTGGTGCGGCTGCTGGAGAAGCGGGCGCGCGACCTCGGGGTCGACCTGCGCTGGGGGCACGAGCTCACCGGTATCCGGCCGGGAACGAAATCCGTTGCGCTGACGGTGTCTTCGCCGGAACGCGAGTATTCGATCGACGCCGGATACCTGGTCGGCTCCGACGGCGGGCACAGCCTGGTCCGCAAGACGCTGGGCATCGACTTTCCGGGCAGCACCGCGCCCACGGTCAGCCGGCTCGCCCACGTCCACATCCCCGATGAGCTACGCCGGCCTGACGGCGGCATCGACATTCCGGGGTTCGGCACGCTGCCCTTCGGCCACACCCGGCTCGACCGCGGCGGGATGATCTACGCCGAATTCGAACCCGGCCGCTCGATGCTCGCCACCATCGAATTCTCCCCAGCCGTCGAGGAAGTGCCGATGAGCCTGGACGAGCTGCGCCAGAGCGCGAGCCGCGTCCTCGGCGTGGACCTTCCGTTCGAGGAGCCGAAAGGACCAGGGCCAAACGCGCTTCGGCGAATCAACGGCCAGAACACCCGCATCGCAGAGCGGTACCGCGACGGTCGGGTCCTGTTGCTCGGCGACGCCGCGCACGTACACAGTCCCCTGGGCGGTCCCGGCCTGAACCTGGGCCTGCAAGACACCATGAACCTCGGCTGGAAGCTGGCAGCCGAGATTAACGGCACTGCGCCCGCCGGATTGCTCGATACCTACCAGTCCGAGCGCCAACCGGTCGGGCAGCGCGTCATGATGCATTCGCTGGCGCAGACCGCGCTGATGGCGCCCGGCCCCGAAGTCGGCCAGCTGCGAACACTATTGGAGGAGCTGTTCACCATCCCCGATGTGCAACAGCACATGGCCACACTGCTGGCCGGCTCCGACGTCAGGTACGACGTGGGCGACGATCACCCGCTGTCGGGCCGACTGGTACCAGACCTGACGTTTGACGACGGGCGGCGAGTCTCCGAATTGCTCCACGACGCACGCCCGATCTTGCTCGACCTGGACGCCCACGTGGCGCCGGCGGTGCGCGGCTGGGCCGATCGGGTCGATATCGTCAGCGCCGGCATGGCCGACCGCCCCGCTGCGGCCATGCTGATCCGTCCAGACGGCTACGTCGCCTGGGCAACAGACACATTCGGACCTGCGGCGGAAATGGGCCTGCAGGCCGCGCTGGAACGCTGGTGCGGTCCGGAGCCTCGCGGAAAGTAGCGCCAGCGTCCAGACTGGGCGATGTGAAATCCATTGAACCCGGCGCACCCGTGCGCAGCGCGCAGAAGGTCGTCGATGTGTTGACGGCGCAGGGTGTGCAGTACGTCTTCGGTGTGCCCGGCGCGAAGATCGACGCCGTGTACGACGCCCTGCTCGATGGTGGCCCGCAGCTGGTGGTGTGCCGTCACGAACAGAACGCGGCGTTCATGGCCGGAGCGATCGGTCGTCTCACCGGCACGCCGGGTGTCGTGCTCGTGACGTCCGGTCCCGGCACCACGAACCTGGCCACCGGCCTGCTTACCGCGAACACCGAGCAGGATCCGATGGTCGCGCTGTGCGGAGCGGTCGGCCGCAAGGACCGGCTCAAGCGCACGCACCAGTCGATGGACGCGGCCGCGCTGCTCAGGGTGGTCACCAAGTACACCGGAGAGGTCAACGATCCCGACGACGTCGCCGAGGCCACAGTGGGTGCCTTTCGGGCTGCGGTGAGCGAGCCGCACGGCGCGGCCGCCGTCGTGTTGCCCGCCGACGTGCTGGCCGCACCGACCACGGCCGGCATCACGGCCCGGCTGCCGATCCCGCCGCTGGCGAGTGCCCCGGCGCCGGCGATCGCCGAGGCAGCCGAGCTGATTCGCGCCGCGCGGCGCCCGACGCTGCTGATCGGGATCCGGGGCGCCGACCCGGACAGCTGCCGGGCCCTGCGCGCGCTGGTGACCGCAACCGGGCTTCCCGTCGTGGAGACGTTTCAGGCCGCCGGGGTCATCTCCCATGCACTGGAGGATCACTTTTTGGGCAGGGTGGGCCTGTTCCGCAACCAGCCGGGTGACGTTATCGTCGACCACGCCGACGTCTTGGTCACCATCGGATATGACGCCGTCGAGTACGATCCGGTGCTCTGGAACAACAACGTCGAGCGCAGCATCGTTCACATCGACTCCGTTCCCGCCGACATCGACAACAACTACCAGCCGACGTGCGAGCTGGTCGGAAACATCTCATCCACCCTCGCGACACTGACGGAAAGCCTGGCGGGGCTCACTCTGGAAGACGGCTACCAGGATGAGATTGCCAAGCAGCGAAAAGCTCTGACCGACATAGACGTTGCCGCGTGTCGAACAGATGCCGGTGGCCCCGGGCTCAATCCGGTCGCTGTGGTATTGCGACTGCGTGAGGAACTCGGCGACGATGCGACCGTCACCTGTGACGTCGGTTCCGTCTACATCTACATGGCCCGCCACTTCCGGGTCTATGAGCCCAGGAGGCTGTTGTTCTCCAACGGCCAACAGACCCTTGGGGTTGCGCTGCCCTGGGCGATGGCCGCGTGCCTGGCGCGGCCCGGCACCCCTGTCGTGTCGGTGTCCGGCGACGGCGGATTCCTTTTCTCCGCCCAGGAACTCGAGACGGCCGTCCGGCTGGGACTGACCTTCACCCACATCATCCTGCGCGACAATACATATGACATGGTCGCCTTTCAGGAAGTCCTCAAATACGGCCGCAAATCCGGTGTTCAGCTCGGTGACTACGACATCGTCTCGTACGCAGCGGCATTCGGCGCACGCGGTTACCGGGTGAAGACGCTCGACGAGTTCGGTGCCACGTTGGGCCAGGCGCTGGCCGAAGACGGGCCCTCTCTGATCGATGTTCCGGTCGACTACAGCCACAATGTCGACCTGGCCGCAGAACTACACGACGACCAATTCGAATAGGGACCATGGACAAACATTCAGGCGCATACGAACGATTCCGACATTGGGCCGCAACGCTTCTCACACACCAACACGCCCATGACGCCGAGGTGTATCAGTTCTCGACGATCAGCGCTCTCCTCGACGGTGTCTACGATGGCGACGTCACCGTCGCCGAGCTGCTGCGGCACGGCGATTTCGGCTTGGGCACGTTCAACCACTTGGACGGCGAGATGGTGATCCTCGATGGCGTGTGCTATCGGCTGCGCGCGGACGGAACCGCCACCCGGGCAGCCCCAACCGATCGCACGCCGTTCGCGGCGATTACCACCTTTCGCGCTGACTTCGGGATACAGATCCAAACCCGGACCAGCCGAACGGAATTGATCGACGCGATCGACGCAAAGATCAAGAGCGCCAACTTGATCTACGCGATCCGAATCAACGGCCACTTCTCCACGCTGCACACTCGCACTGTGATGGCGCAGAAGCCGCCGTATCCCCCATTGACACAGGCGACCGAAGATCAGGCCGAGACCGTGTTCACCGACGTGTCGGGCACGGTGGTCGGATTCCGGACCCCCGACTTCGAACAGGGCATCTCTGTCGCGGGCTACCACCTGCACTTCCTCAACGACGACCGCACCGCCGGAGGCCATGTCCTCGACTTCAGCCTCGAGCGCGGCGACGTCGCGGTCAGCGGCGCGTCTCAGCTGCACCTGAGCCTGCCGACGTCCGGCGCGTTCCTGGGTGCTCAGTTATCCGGAGCCGACCTCTCGGAGCGGATCAGCAAAGCCGAAGGGCCCAAAGCTGACTGACGCCTACGGTGTTGTGCGACCACCCAAAACAGTGCCGTCCGTCCACGAAAGCAACCGAAATTCATGGGCTGTTCTTCCACACGTCGGTCCAGCATTGTTGAATGCACACGCGCAACGCGTGTCCTCACGGTATGCGTGTTGTCCAGGTCGCCAATTTTTACGGGCCTCGCTCTGGCGGCCTTCGCACCGCGGTGGACCGGCTGGGCGCCGAATATTGTGCCAGCGGGCATGAGGTTTTTTTGGTCGTTCCTGGTCAGCGCGCCGAGCGCAGTCAGCTGCACACCGGCGTGGTGCGAATAACCTTGCCCGCCCGCCTGATTCCGTTCACCGGTGGTTACCGTGCCGTGATGCCGTGGCCCGTCAAGGCACTGTTGGAAGCGTTGAAACCGGACGCTTTGGAAGTCTCGGACCGGCTTACGTTGCGGTCGCTGGGCCGGTGGGGCCGCGACAACGGCGCCACAACGGTGATGATCTCGCACGAGCGGTTGGATCGTCTTGTGGGCCAACTACTTCCGGGGCGCGCCGCGCGCAGGTTCGCCGACTTGGCCAACGCCCGCACCGCCGCAAGTTATGACACCGTGGTGTGCACCACCGGCTTCGCGCGCGAGGAATTCGATCGGATCGGCGCTTCGAACACAGTGACCGTGCCACTCGGCGTGGATCTGCAAACCTTCCATCCACGGCGGCACTCCCACCTCGAGCGGCAACGCTGGGCCACGCCGACGCAGATGCTGCTGGTCCATTGCGGTCGGCTGTCGGTGGAGAAGCGCGTCGACCGCAGCATCGATGCACTCGGCTCGCTGTGCCACGCCGGGGTCGATGCCCGGCTTGTCGTCGTGGGCGAGGGCCCGCTGCGGGCCAGGCTGGAGCGGCAGGCCTCCCGGCTTCCGATCGACTTCACCGGGTTCGTCTCCGATCGGCACGCGGTGGCGAGGCTGCTGGCCTCGGCCGACGTGACGCTGGCGCCGGGACCGCACGAGACATTCGGGCTGGCCGCGCTGGAATCGCTGGCGTGCGGAACGCCGGCCGTGGTGTCGCGCACGTCGGCGCTGACCGAGATCATCACTCCGGACAGCGGTGCTTCGGCGGACAACGACCCCGCGGCCATCGCGCGAGCGGTCAGCACGATTGTGAGCCGACCCGAACACCACAGGCGCGTCTCCGCGCGTCGGCGCGCCGAGGACTTCACCTGGCACCGGGCGGCAACGGGCATGCTGGCGTCGTTGGGCGCGCCGGGATTCGACGACGACAGGGACGAGTCCGAACACACCGCATAGCGGCTTCAGTGGCTGCGGGGCAGCGCCGCGACCAGCGCTTCGACCTGTGTGCGCGTCAGTGTGGTGATGCTTTGGTCCGGTAGTCCGAGGATGCGGTCGATCGCAAGCCCATGCAGTCTGAACCTTGTTGTCAGACGGTCGGTCGCGCGCTCCCGCGCGGCCGCGTCATCGGTCTGCAGGACATTCACGATCATCGAATTTGTCCGTGCGGCAAGGCCATAGATCATGTCGGCAACGCCTTCGGGGTCGAACGTCTCGAAGACGCCGTCCGCGACCCCGTCCGATATCACTCGGGTGAACAGGGGGACGTACAGCGTTTCCTCGACAGCCAGTATTCGTCCATACAGGTGGGCGTTATCCGGGCGCAACAGCGATATCATCGCGGCCAGCTGCTCCGGTCCGCCCATCTGTAAGTTGACGTCAAAACCCGTCTGCAACATGGCATTCAGTCGAGCCAATGCGTCTCCATCACATGCTGCGACGGCGCCTTCGACACTGGTGAAAGCTGCGCCGGCGCTGCGTTCGGCCAGAGCGGTTATCAGCGCCTCTTTGGACGGAAACCAGTGGTAGAAAGCGCCTTTGGAGGCGCCGGCGTCGGTGATCAGGTCATTCAGGCTGACGTTGTCATACCCGCGCCGCAGAAACAGTTCGGTCGCCCGATCGAGAATTTCAGCTCGGCGTACGTCGGGATGCTTAACTACCCGCGGCACCCGGGCGATCCTGCGTTGTGCCCGATACGGATTCGGTCGTGGCGGCCTCCGGCTTCCAGCCCACGTACGTCAGGTACAGCCCTGCGGAGGCGAGGCAGATGAACACCACCCAGATTGCCGCGGAGGCACCCGAGGTGTAGATGGCGTTGCCTGCCGCGTCGTAGGCCCGCGGAACCGTCAGCAGCAGCACTCCGCGAATCAGGAAGAACCAGCCCACAGCGGACACGATGATCGCCGCAAGGCCGCGCCAGTATTGGTGAAACGCGATGATGAAAAGGCCGCCCAGCAACAGGATGGCGCCGTAGAGCCACGGCCACATCGGGTTGGCCTTGAATTCGTTGAACAGTTCCTGCATGTACGAGCCGCGTACCGCGACCGTGGTGGGCACGATGGTGAGATACGGCCCCATCACGCGGGCGAACATGCGGGTGCGGATTTGCGACTGCTCACATGCGCTCATTGCTTTACCTCCCTCACTTGCCCGCGATCATAACCGACCAGCAGTCGGTTTAACAGACCACTGGTCGGTACGGGTTGTCTAGAAGTCGGTGGCGCCCCAGGATCCCGACGGGTACGGCGGAAAACTACGCCGATCCGTTTTTAGACGGAGATGATTTGCTGGCAACACGATGCGCGAACGCGAACCCTTCTTGCGCTAGCTAGGCTCGTGGGGACGAGAAGGAGCAGAACACGTGGACTCACGCGACCAGGTCCTCATCACGGCCACCGAACTGGCGGGCCTCCTCGAGGCCGGCGAACCGGTGACCATATTGGATGTGCGGTGGCGGGTCGATGATCCCGACGGGCGTGCGGCCTACCTGGAGAGCCACCTCCCGGGGGCGGTGTACGTGTCACTCGACGATGAACTCAGCGATCACTCGATC
>DASYBR010000124.1:0-11590 GCA_036500645.1 Mycobacterium sp.
TGCCTCGCTGAGCACGCGCGCACCAGTGCTCAGCAACATCGTGGGCAGGCGAGCGATCCGGTCTCAGCAAACTCATATCGGCTTTGGCGGCCGCGGCCGCCCGCCGCGACCAAGCGATGTTTCTTCCCGGGAAACCGCACGTCGGCGGGGGTGTCGAGCGCCGGCTTCTGCGGAATTTACGGTGGTGCCAGCTGGCGGTTAGACTTGACGAAGTTGGCATGTCAGGCGGGTATTGTCATATCGTTTTACGACTTGTCGAGACCGGTTCCAGGCCACCGTTCAGCGCTGCACGGACGAATCCCTAACAGGACCAGCTCCGCCTGGGGGACAGCCTATCGAGACGAGACCGAAGAGGTTTTCGCCCGCAACCTCAGGGTGTGGCCTCCTCGGGGCTGTTGGTAACGGCCGCGCAGAACGTTCAGGTGAAGGGTCAGGTGCATATGACGCCCAAGCGCGTCGGGTTATACAACCCCGCGTTCGAGCACGATTCGTGCGGGGTAGCCATGGTCGTCGATATGCACGGCCGTCGTAGCCGCGACATCGTGGATAAGGCAATCACCGCGCTGCTCAACCTTGAACACCGGGGCGCTCAGGGCGCCGAGCCGCGTAGCGGTGACGGCGCAGGCATCCTGATTCAGGTTCCGGACGCCTTCCTGCGTGAGGTGGTTGATTTCGAACTGCCCGCAGCGGGCAGCTACGCAACCGGCATCGCGTTCTTGCCGCAGTCGTCCAAGGACGCCGCGGCTGCGTGCTCGGCGGTGGAGAAGATCGCCGAAGCCGAGGGTCTGACAGTGTTGGGCTGGCGCAACGTGCCTATTGACGATTCGTCGCTGGGTGCGTTGTCCCGCGACGCCATGCCCACCTTTCGGCAGGTGTTCCTGACGGGCGCATCCGACATGGCGCTGGAGCGCCGTTGCTATGTGATCCGCAAACGCGCCGAGCACGAGCTGGGGACCAAGGGCCCGGGCCAAGACGGGCCGGGCCGTGAAACCGTTTACTTCCCAAGCCTTTCCGGTCAGACCCTGGTGTACAAGGGCATGCTGACCACCCCGCAGCTCAAGGCGTTCTACCTTGACCTGCAAGACGATCGGATGACCAGTGCGCTGGGGATCGTGCATTCCCGGTTCTCCACCAACACCTTCCCCTCCTGGCCGCTGGCGCATCCGTTCCGTCGCGTCGCCCACAACGGGGAGATCAACACCGTCACCGGCAACGAGAACTGGATGCGCGCCCGTGAGGCGCTGATCAAGACCGACATCTTCGGCTCGGAAGCCGATGTGGAGAAGCTGTTTCCGATCTGCACCCCCGGCGCGTCGGACACCGCACGGTTCGACGAGGTGCTCGAACTGCTGCACCTGGGCGGGCGCAGCCTGGCCCACGCGGTGTTGATGATGATTCCCGAGGCGTGGGAGCGCAACGAGTCGATGGACCCCGCGCGCCGGGCCTTCTACCGGTATCACGCGTCGCTGATGGAGCCGTGGGACGGCCCGGCGTCGATAACCTTCACCGACGGCACCATCGTGGGCGCGGTCCTCGACCGCAACGGCCTTCGGCCGTCCCGGATCTGGGTGACCGAGGACGGTTTGGTGGTGATGGCGTCGGAGGCCGGTGTGCTGGACCTGGATCCGGCCAAGGTGGTGCGCCGGATGCGTCTGCAGCCCGGCCGCATGTTCCTCGTCGACACCACGCAGGGCCGCATCGTCTCCGACGAGGAGATCAAGGCGGAACTCGCCGCCAAACATCCTTACCAGGAGTGGCTCGACAAAAACCTGGTACCGCTCGCCGACCTGCCGCAGGGCGATTACGTGCGGATGGCGCATGATCGACTTGTCAAGCGGCAGCTGACGTTCGGCTACACCTACGAAGAACTCAACCTGCTGGTGTCGCCGATGGTCCGAACCGGTGCCGAGCCGCTCGGCTCGATGGGCACCGACACTCCCGTTGCCGTGCTGTCCCAACGGCCGCGGATGCTCTACGACTACTTTCAGCAGCTCTTCGCTCAGGTGACCAACCCGCCCCTGGACGCCATCCGCGAAGAAGTGGTGACCAGCCTGCAGGTGACCACCGGTGGTGAGCGCGACCTGCTCACCCCGGAAGACAAGTCCTGTCACCAAATCACGCTCCCGCAGCCGATTCTACGCAACCACGAGCTGGCCAAGCTGGTCAATCTCAACCCCGACGACAAGGTCAACGGGCGCCCGCATGGCATGCGCTCCAAGGTGATTCGATGTCTGTACCCGGTCGCCGAGGGTGGTGCCGGACTGGCCGCCGCGATGGACGAGGTGCGGGCGCAGGCGTCGGCCGCCATCGCCGAGGGTGCGCGGGTCATCATCTTGTCCGACCGCGACTCCGATGAGCAGATGGCCCCGATCCCGTCGCTGCTCGCCGTCGCGGGCGTGCATCACCACCTGGTGCGCGACCGGACCCGTACCCATGCCGGCCTGGTCGTCGAAACCGGTGACGCCCGCGAGGTGCACCACATGGCGGTGCTGGTCGGCTGTGGAGCGGCGGCGATCAACCCTTATCTGGCGTTCGAGTCGATCGAGGACATGCTCGACCGCGGCGTCATCGACGGGATCGACCGCGACACGGCGCTGAACAACTACGTGAAGGCCGCCGGCAAGGGTGTGCTGAAAGTGATGTCCAAGATGGGCATCTCGACGCTGGCGTCTTACACCGGCGCGCAGCTGTTCCAGGCGGTCGGCATCTCCGACGACGTGCTCGACGAATACTTCACCGGGTTGAGTTGCCCGATCGGCGGGATCACCCTGGAAGACATCGCCGCCGACGTCGCCACCCGCCACGGGCTGGCGTACCTGGAGCGTCGGGACGAACGCGCGCACCGCGAACTCGAGGTAGGTGGCGAATACCAGTGGCGCCGCGAGGGCGAGTACCACCTGTTCAACCCGGAGACCGTGTTCAAACTGCAGCACGCCACACGCACCGGCCAGTTCAAGATCTTCAAGGAGTACACCCGCCTGATCGACGATCAGAGCGAGCGGATGGCCTCACTGCGTGGCCTGCTCAAGTTCCGCGGCGCACTGCGCCCGGCGATCCCGCTGGAGGAAGTCGAGCCGGCCAGCGAAATCGTCAAGCGCTTCTCGACGGGAGCGATGAGCTACGGCTCGATTTCCGCCGAAGCGCACGAGACGCTCGCCATCGCGATGAACCGCCTCGGCGGGCGATCCAACAGTGGAGAAGGCGGCGAGGACGTCAAGCGCTTCGAGCATGACCCGAACGGCGATTGGCGCCGCAGCGCGATCAAGCAGGTAGCCTCTGCCCGTTTCGGTGTCACCTCGCACTATCTGACGAACTGCACCGACATCCAGATCAAGATGGCGCAGGGCGCCAAACCGGGTGAGGGCGGCCAACTTCCCGGACACAAGGTCTACCCATGGGTTGCCAAGGTCCGGTACTCCACTCCCGGCGTCGGCCTGATCTCGCCGCCGCCGCACCACGACATCTACTCCATCGAGGATCTCGCACAGCTGATCCACGACCTGAAGAACGCCAACCCGGGGGCGCGTGTGCACGTCAAGCTGGTCTCCGAGAACGGCGTTGGGACGGTGGCCGCGGGCGTGTCCAAGGCGCACGCCGACGTGGTGTTGATCTCGGGTCACGATGGTGGCACGGGTGCCACCCCGCTCACGTCGATGAAGCACGCCGGCGCGCCGTGGGAGCTGGGCCTCGCCGAGACTCAACAAACATTGCTGCTCAACGGATTACGCGACCGGATCGTGGTACAGGTGGACGGCCAACTCAAGACCGGCCGCGACGTGATGATCGCGACGTTGCTCGGCGCCGAGGAATTCGGCTTCGCCACCGCGCCGCTGGTGGTGGCCGGTTGCATCATGATGCGGGTGTGCCACCTCGACACCTGCCCCGTCGGGGTCGCCACCCAGAACCCACTCCTGCGGGAACGGTTCACCGGTAAGCCCGAGTTCGTCGAGAACTTCTTCATGTTCATTGCCGAAGAGGTCCGGGAGTACATGGCGCAGTTGGGCTTCCGCACCATCAACGAGGCCGTCGGCCAGGTCGGAGCGCTCGACACCACCCTGGCGCGGGCGCACTGGAAGGCGCACAAGCTGGATCTGGCACCGGTGCTGCACGAACCGGAGTCGGCGTTCATGAACCAGGACCTGTACTGCAGCTCGCGGCAGGACCACGGCCTGGACAAGGCGCTCGATCAGCAGTTGATCGTGATGAGCCGCGAGGCGCTCGATTCGAGCAAGCCGGTGCGGTTCTCCACCACGATCAGCAACGTCAACCGCACCGTGGGGACCATGCTCGGCCACGAGGTGACGAAAGCTTATGGCGGTCAAGGGTTGCCGGACGGAACGATCGACATCACCTTTGACGGATCCGCGGGTAACAGTTTCGGGGCCTTCGTCCCGAAGGGCATCACCTTGCGCGTCTATGGCGACGCCAACGACTATGTCGGCAAGGGATTGTCGGGCGGACGGATCGTGGTACGACCGTCGGACAACGCGCCGCAGGACTATGTCGCCGAGGAGAACATCATCGGTGGCAACGTGATCCTGTTCGGCGCCACGTGTGGGGAGGCATTTTTGCGCGGCGTAGTCGGCGAACGATTCGCGGTCCGTAATTCCGGCGCGCATGCCGTGGTCGAGGGCGTGGGCGACCACGGTTGCGAGTACATGACGGGCGGTCGCGTTGTCATCCTGGGCCGCACCGGCCGCAACTTCGCCGCCGGAATGTCGGGCGGGGTGGCCTACGTCTATGACCCCGACGAAAAGCTGCCGGAGAACCTCAACGCCGAGATGGTCGAATTGGAGACCCTCGACGAGGAAGACGTCGACTTCCTGCGCGGCATCATCGAGGCGCACGTCGATGCCACCGATTCGGCGGTCGGCCAACGGATCCTGGCGGATTGGCGCGGGCAACTACGCCACTTCCTCAAGGTGATGCCACTCGACTACAAGAAGGTCCTGAGCGCGATCGCCGAAGCCGAACGCGATGGCACCGACGTGGACAAGGCGATCATGGCGGCCGCGCATGGCTGATCCAAGAGGCTTCCTGAAATACACTCATCGGGAATTGCCGAAGCGCCGGCCTGTCCCGCTGCGGCTGAAGGACTGGCACGAGGTCTACGAAGAATTCGACAACAAGACCTTGCGTGAGCAGGCGACGCGGTGCATGGATTGTGGTATCCCGTTCTGCCACAACGGGTGCCCGCTGGGCAATCTGATCCCGGAATGGAATGACCTGGTAAGCAGGGACCGTTGGCGCGACGCGATCGAAAGGTTGCACGCCACCAACAACTTCCCGGACTTCACCGGCCGGCTCTGCCCGGCGCCGTGTGAGCCTGCGTGCGTTCTCGGCATCAACCAGGATCCGGTGACCATCAAGCAGATCGAGCTGGAGATCATCGATCGCGCCTTCGAGGACGGCACCGTGGTGCCGCTGCCCCCGGACGTACTGACCGGGAAGAAGGTTGCGGTAGTCGGCTCGGGCCCGGCAGGTTTGGCCGCCGCTCAGCAACTGACCCGTGCCGGGCACACCGTCACCGTTTTCGAACGGGCGGATCGTATCGGTGGGCTGCTGCGTTACGGCATACCGGAATTCAAGATGGAAAAGCGCGTCCTGGACCGGCGCCTCGACCAGATGCGGGCCGAGGGAACCGAATTCAAGGCCGGCGTCAACGTCGGTGTGGACATCAGCGCCGAACAACTGCGCGCCGACTTCGACGCGGTGGTGCTGGCCGGCGGGGCGACCGCCGGGCGTGACCTGCCCATTCCCGGTCGGGAGCTCGATGGCATCCACCAGGCGATGGAATACCTGCCGTGGGGTAATCGGGTGCAGGAAGGTGACGACGTCTTGGGACCCGACGGCGAACCGCCGATCACGGCCAGAGACAAGGAGGTCGTCATCATCGGTGGCGGCGACACCGGGGCCGACTGCCTGGGCACCGCGCACCGGCAAGGTGCGGCCAACATCCACCAGTTCGAGATCATGCCGCGCCCGCCGGAATCGCGGGCGGAGTCCACACCGTGGCCGACCTACCCGTTGATGTACCGGGTTTCCTCGGCGCACGAGGAAGGCGGCGAGCGGGTGTTCTCGGTGAACACCGAGGAGTTCGCCGGCAAGGACGGCCGTGTGACCGCGCTGAAGGCGCACGAAGTCACCATGCAGGACGGCAAGTTCGTCAAGGTGGAAGGTTCGGAATTCGAGCTCGAGGCCGATCTGGTGTTGCTGGCGATGGGATTCGTGGGCCCGGAGAAGGAGGGCCTGCTCACCGACCTCGGCGTCAAACTCACCGAGCGCGGCAATGTCGCGCGGGGCGGCGACTTCGACACGTCGGTGCCGGGCATTTACGTTGCCGGGGACATGGGTCGTGGCCAGTCGTTGATCGTCTGGGCGATCGCTGAGGGCAGGGCCGCCGCTGCGGCCGTGGACCGTTATTTGATGGGTTCGACCGCGTTGCCGGCACCCGTGAAGCCGACGGCCGCGCCGCTTCAGTAACCACACTAGTCACACCAGAAACAAGAGCACCAACACGCGGCGAGTCTCCCACCGTTTGCCAGACGCCTGTTGTGTAATAGTCCGGGTGTGGGCCCCGTCACATAGTTGACTTTGGGAGTCCGGCAGAACGGACCGATCGCAGGAGTGATCACTGTGCATATCAACCCGGTACCTCGATCACGGATGGGGCGAATCGCCTGGTCATGGATACGTCATCCAGTGAAAAGCCGCGAGTTTCCCGCTAAGCAAGAGCGATTGGTAACCGCTGCGGAATTGCTGATCTTCGGTGGCTACGCCTGACGCTGGCGTTGCCCCCGGTAAACCATCTGTTTGCTCTGCCGCCATTCATCCGTCAGCTCGCCCCGGATGGGCGGCAAGAGGGAGCCGGCGTGGAATTCGTCACGCGATACCTAAGAGTCGGCGGCTGAGTCATAACCTGTCGATGTGGTCGTGCGGAGTCGTTGGCTCGTTCTGGCGGTGTTGGCGGCCGGGGCATTCATGGCCCAACTGGACCTTTTCATCGTCAACATCGCCTTGCCCTCGATCGCCCGTAGTTTCTCGGGCGCGTCACTTTCGTCGATGTCGTGGATCGTCACCGGTTACGCGATCGTCTTCGCCACATTGTTGGTACCGGCCGGGCGGTTGGCCGATCACTTCGGCCGGCGCCGGGTTTTCCTCACCGGCGTAGCGGTCTTCACCGTCGCGTCCGTGGCGTGCGCATGCGCGCCGGCGCTATGGATCGTGATCGCCGGTCGGGTGATGCAGGGCATGGGTGCCGCGATGATGGTGCCGACGTCGCTGGGCTTGCTCTGGCCGCTCTTCGAACAGCGGGAACACAATCGTGTGGTCGGCGCGTGGGCGGGTGTGGCCGCGGTCGCGGCCTCGATGGGACCGACGCTCGGGGGACTGCTCGTCGGGATCGACTGGCGATGGATCTTCCTGATCAACGTGCCCATCGGCGTCGTGACCTTCTTCGCGGGCCTGGCCGTCGTACCCGAGGTGCGGATCCCGGGCAGCTCCGGTGCGGTCGACCCGGTGTCGGTGCTCGCGTTGCTGTTGGCCGTGTCCCTGCTGGCGCTGGTCACCGTCGAGGGCGGCCGGTGGGGATGGCTGAGCCCCAACACGCTGGTAGGCCTGGGGGTCGGCGTGGCGGCTGCGGTGGTGACCGTGTGGCGGGCGCTCACCAATCCGTGTGCCATCGTCGAAGCCTCGTTGTTCACAATTCGTCCGTTCGCCGCGTCCTCGGCGGGCCTGTTCTTCTTCTTTCTTGCTCACGCGTCGTGGATGCTCATCAATGTGCTCTTCCTGCAGAGCATTTGGCACTACAGTCCGCTGCTTTGTGGCCTGGCCGTATCGCCGGGTCCGATGAGCGCCGCGATCTTTGCGCCCACCAGCGGACGAATCGCGGATCGGATCGGCCGGCGGGCCACAGCCACAATCGGATGCCTCGCGTTCGCCGCGGGGGGAGTCTTCTGCAGCGTGATGGTTCCCGCCGGGCATTCCTACCTCGCCAGCTTCGTTCCGGGGATGGTGCTGGCCGGCATCGGGTCGGGTCTGACTCAGGCGCCGTTGTACGCGGCGGCCAGCGAGTTGCCCGATCGTCGGGCTACGACAGGGAGCGCCATGCTCAACATGTCCCGCCAGATCGGCAGCGCGTTCGGGGTGGCCAGCCTGGTTTCGCTGCTGGGTGCGGTGTCGGTGGGACTCGCCGGATATCGGCATGGCTGGCAGTTCATCGGGATCTGCTGCGCAGCGGCGGCCGCCGTCATCTTCTTTGGCAACGCGCCCGAACGCTACGTCAGAAGCCCCGAATCGCGGATCGCCTCGGCCAGCGGTTCCAGCACGGCGGGGTCGTGCGGCGCAGGTAGGTAGACGATGCCCAGATCCAAGCCTTCGGCGGCCAGCCCGGCGGCGTCCTCGATGACCTTGCCGTAGTTGAGGTCCGGCTCCAGGCGGAGGTGAGCCGACGTCATGATCTCCTTCGGATCGCGTCCGATGTCTGCGCAGTGCGACGCCAGCACGCGACGCTTTTGTGCGAACACCTCGGGCGGACCGCCGACGAAGTTCCAGTGCTGGGCGTAGCGTGCGGTGATCCGCAATGTTCGCTTCTCGCCGCTGCCGCCGATGCAGATCGGCGGATGTGGCCGCTGCGGACCCTTGGGCTCGTTGCGGGCCCCCTTGAGCTGGTAGTACGTGCCGTCGAAGTCGGTGGTCTCTTCGCTGAGCAGGCTGGTCAGCACGGCGCAGGCTTCCTCGAACCGATCGAAGCGTTCCTTGATGCTGCCCAGCGCGATGCCGTAGGCGCCCGACTCCTCCTCATTCCAGCCGGCGCCGATCCCGAGCTCGAGTCGTCCGTTCGAGATGATGTCGAGTGCGGCGGCCATGTTGGCCAGCACGGCGGGGTGACGGTAGTGGATTCCTGTCACCAGGGTCCCCATGCGCAGCCGCTTGGTCGCCTGCGCCAACGCCGTCAGCGTCGTCCAGCCCTCGAGGCACGGGCCGCTGCTGTCGGAAAAGATCGGATAGAAGTGGTCGAAGGTCCAGCCCGACTCGAAGACGTCGATGTCGTCGGCGGCCTGCCAGACGGCAAGCATGTCGGCCCAGGCGGTGTTTTGCGGTGAGGTCTTGAACGCGAATCGCATGTAAACGACGTTAGTCGGTCTTTATGAAGCGCAACTAAACTCGACCGCACCATGGGCACCGCTCTCGGAATCGACACCAAGATCACCCTGCTGGCGGCGGGCCTGATCTTCCTGCTTGCGCTCGTTCTCGGAGTGTGGAAGTACCGGCAGATAACGACGTCCGATGACCGGCGCGCGCATCCCTACGTCGACATCGCCCACCGGGCGGCGTTGCTCTACTCGTTCGCGACACTGCTGATCGCGGTGTTCGTCCAGCTGAGCGCCTGGCCGACGTGGGTCAACCTGGCGGCGGCGCTCGTCGTCATCTTCTTTTTCGTCGGCGCCATCCTCGCCTATATCGGCCACGGCGCGCGGCGTGACACCGTCAATCAGTTTGAACACGCCGATGGCCGAACGGCCGTGGCCATGGTTGCGCTGATCGTCGGCGAGATCGGCGGATTCGGAGTGATCCTCGCGGGGTTCATCGTCGGGCAATTGCTGTGAGCGTGGCGCAGGCACACTGAACTCATGGACCCGGTAACCGCCCTGCGGCAGATCGCCTACTACAAGGACCGCGACCGCCAGGACCCCAGACGCGTGATGGCTTATCGCAACGCGGCTGACGTCATCGAGGGGCTCAGCGACGCCGAGCGGGAGCGCCACGGCCAGGCCAACAGCTGGCAGTCACTGCCGGGCATCGGACCGAAAACCGCCAAGGTCATCGACCAGGCCTGGTCCGGCCGCGAACCCGATATGCTTATCGAATTGCGCTCGGCTGCAAAGGATTTCGGTGGCGGCGACATCCGCGGCGCACTGCGCGGAGATCTGCATCTGCACTCCAACTGGTCGGACGGTTCGGCAGATATCGAAGAGATGATGGCCACCGCGGCCGCGCTCGGTCACGAATACTGCGCGCTGACCGATCATTCACCGCGGCTGACGATCGCCAACGGTCTGTCGCCCGAGCGGTTGCGTAAACAGCTCGACGTGATCGACCGGCTGCGGGAGAGGTTCGAACCCATGCGGATTCTCACCGGGATAGAGGTCGACATCCTCGAGGACGGGAGCCTGGACCAGGAGCCCCAGCTCTTGGACCGCCTAGACGTGGTGGTGGCCAGCGTGCATTCGAAGCTGTCGATGGATGCCGGCGCGATGACCCGCCGGATGGTGCGCGCGGTTTCCAACCCACACGCCGACGTGCTCGGCCACTGCACCGGTCGGCTGGTCTCCGGAAATCGTGGCGTCCGGCCCGAATCCAAGTTCGACGCCGAAGCGGTGTTCACCGCGTGCCGCGATCACGGCACCGCGGTCGAGATCAACTCCCGCCCCGAACGGCGCGACCCGCCGACCCGGCTGCTCAACCTGGCCCTGGAGATCGGATGCGTGTTCAGCATCGACACCGACGCGCACGCGCCGGGTCAGCTGGACTTCCTCGGTTACGGCGCTCAGCGCGCGCTGGACGCGGGGGTGCCCGTCGAGCGGATCGTCAACACTTGGCCCGCCGAGCGGCTGCTCGAATGGACCGCATCAGTCGGGTAGGTGCGGCATTTCCAATCCGGAATCACGGCCGACCAACACCGCCGGCGTCAGCGCGGATCTGCCGTAGCGCCGGCGGATCTCATCGATCGCCGCGTCTACCGTGGCCGCCTCACCCTCGAACGGCAGCATCAGCTGCTGGGCACCGCTGCGGTCGATCGATGACACCGCGAAGCCGACCAGAGTCAGGCCACGCTCGGAGATTGTGGGCGCTGCCGAAGCGACCAATCCCCTGGCGGCGGCGAGGATGGGCTGGGTCGACGAGGTGGCCGACGGCAACGTGCGTGACCGGGTCGCCCGGCTGAAGTCGTCGAACCGCAGGCGCAGCACCACCGTGCGACCGGTGCGGCCGGCGGCGCGCATGCGGCTGGTGATGCGGTCGATCAGGTTGACCACCACCGCGTCGATCTCGACCGGCGACATGGTGTTGCCGGCGCGGCCCAGCGACCGTTGGGCACCGACCGAACGGCGCCGCACCCCCGTATTCACCCGGCGGCGGTCGACATTGCGCGACAGCGCATACAGCTGCCGACCCATTGCGCCGCCCACCATCGAGGCGAGCGTGGATTCGTTGAGTTCGGCGACGTCGGCGACGGTGGCAAGGCCGTGCGCGTGCAGCTTGTCGGCCGTCTTCGCACCTACGCCCCACAGCCGGCGCACCGGCAACGGGTGCAAGAAAGCCAGCTCCTGATCGGGCGGAACCAGCAGCAGCCCGTCGGGCTTGGCTTCCTGGCTGGCGACCTTGGCGAGAAACTTTGTCCGCGCGATGCCCACCGTGATGGGCAGGCCGACGCGCTCGCTCACGTCGGCGCGCAGACGCTCGGCGATCTCAACCGGGGTCCCCGACACCCGGCGCAGACCGCTGACGTCGAGAAACGCCTCGTCCACCGAGATCGGCTCCACGATCGGTGTGCAGTCGCGGAACACCTCGAACACGGCGTCACTGGCCC
>DASYBR010000125.1:0-4120 GCA_036500645.1 Mycobacterium sp.
ACACCTCCAGACGACCGGACAACTCAAGATGAGGAGCTCGCCGTGACCACCGGGCTACCTTCGCAGACACAGGTGATCGAGCTACTCGGTGGAGAGTTTGCGCGCGCCGGATATGAGATCGAAGACGTGGTCATCGACGCCAGGACTCGCCCGCCGCGGATCATGGTGGTCGCCGACGGTGATAAGGCCCTGGACCTGGACACGATCGCCAGCCTGTCCCGGTCGGCATCGGCGTTGCTGGACAATCTGAACGACATCGACGACCGCTACGTGCTCGAGATCAGCTCGCCCGGCGTTGACCGGCCACTGACCAGCGAGAAGCACTTCCGTCGCGCCCGCGGCCGCAAGGTTGACGTTGTCCTGACGGACGGTTCGACACTGGCCGGCCGGGTGGGCGAGACGCGCGATGACACCGTCGCCCTGGTGGTCCGCGCGGGCCGTGACTGGGCGACGCGTGAGATCGCGCTCGGCGATATCGCCAAAGCTGTTGTGCAGGTTGAGTTTTCACCCCCAGCCCAGGCGGAACTGGAGCTGGCGACTGGGGGTCGGCCCGATGGAACGGAGGCCGGGGCATGAACATCGACATGGCCGCGCTGCACGCGATCGAGGTGGATCGGGGCATTTCGGTCAACGAGCTGCTCGAGACCATCAAGTCGGCGCTGCTCACCGCATACCGGCACACCGAGGGGCACCAGACCGATGCCCGCATCGAGATCGACCGCAAGACCGGTGTCGTCAAGGTGATCGCCCGCGAGGCCGACGAGGACGGCAACGTCATCAGCGAGTGGGATGACACGCCCGAGGGATTCGGGCGGATCGCCGCGACGACGGCGCGTCAGGTGATGTTGCAACGCTTTCGAGACGCCGAAAACGAGCGCACCTACGGCGAGTTCTCCACCCGCGAGGGGGAGATCGTCGCGGGGGTCATCCAGCGCGACAGCCGGGCCAACGCCCGTGGGCTGGTCGTCGTCCGGATGGGCAGCGAGACCAAGGCCTCCGAGGGCGTGATCCCGGCGGCCGAACAGGTCCCCGGCGAAAGCTACGAGCACGGCAACCGGGTGCGGTGCTACGTGATCGGCGTGACGCGCGGGTCCCGCGAGCCGCTGATCACGCTGTCCCGGACCCACCCCAACCTGGTGCGCAAGCTGTTCTCGTTGGAGGTCCCCGAGATCGCCGACGCATCGGTCGAGATCGTGGCCGTGGCCCGCGAGGCCGGCCACCGCTCCAAGATCGCGGTCAAGTCCAACGTTCCCGGTCTGAACGCGAAAGGTGCCTGCATCGGTCCGATGGGGCAGCGGGTTCGCAACGTGATGAGCGAGCTCTCCGGGGAGAAGATCGACATCATCGACTTCGACGACGACCCCTCCCGCTTCGTCGCCAACGCCCTGTCGCCGGCGAAGGTGATGTCGGTGTCGATCATCGACCAGGCCGCACGGGCCGCCCGCGTGGTGGTGCCCGACTTCCAGTTGTCCCTCGCCATCGGCAAGGAAGGGCAGAACGCCCGCCTGGCCGCCCGGCTCACCGGGTGGCGCATCGACATCCGCGGCGATTCACCCGAGCATTCCGAGGGCCACTCCGAACACGGCGCCACCCATGGGATGGCCCGCGATCACTGATCCTTCCCGATAGATGCGGGCGCATCCTCGGGCGGTTCTGACCATCGTTTGAGTGACGCTAGACTGAGCCGTGATCCAGCGTGAGCCTTCGGCCTCCCTAACCAGCCGGGCACACCGACGCGTGGGTGGACCTGTGCGGACGTGTGTGGGATGTCGGAAGCGAGAGTTGGCCGTCGAACTGCTTCGTGTGGTTGCTGTGTCGGACGGGAACGGCGAATACGCCGTGATCGTTGACACAAGGAGTAGCCTGCCGGGGCGGGGTGCGTGGCTGCATCCCGCGTCGCAGTGCGCGCAGCAGGCGATTCGACGGAGAGCTTTCAGCAAAGCGCTGCGCATCACCGGTTCACCGGACACCTCGGCGGTGGTCGAGCACATTGAGGGTCTCAATGCGCCCGCTCATCCCGCAACAGAACAGGTAGCAAAGAACATGAGCACACCGTGAAGTCCCGATGACCATGCGTCATAGCTAAACCCGAGGCGCGGCCCTGCGACTGTCGCCTCATAGACAGGAGATGTAGTGGCAGGTAAGGCCCGCGTACACGAGTTGGCAAAGGAACTCGGTGTCACCAGCAAGGAAGTGCTCGCCCGGCTTAATGAACAGGGCGAATTCGTCAAATCAGCATCGTCGACGGTAGAAGCGCCGGTCGCTCGCCGCTTGCGCGAATCCTTCGGGGGCGGCAAGCCGGCCGCCGCCAAGGTCTCGGCCAAGCCGCCCGTCAAGGGCCCCGACAAATCGCTCGATAAGGCCCTCGACAAGGCGATCAACAAGGTTGTCGGCAACGGCGAGGCGACCAGCGCCCCGGCCGAGCCCGGCGGCGGGTCGCCACCCGCGGCCGCCCAGGCTTCCCCCGCGGCACCGCCGGCACGGCCGGCGCCGGTGCCCGGACGGCCACCGGCGCCGTCCCCGGGACAGCCCAAGGCACCCGCGCCCGGACAGCAGCCCGGCGGCCAGCAGCCGCCGCAACCCGGTGCGACCCCGGGCCCGCGTCCGGGCCCGGTACCGAAGCCCGGCGTGCGCACCCCGCGCGTCGGCAACAACCCGTTCTCGTCGGCGCAACCCGTCGACCGGCCCATCCCACGGCCGCCTGCGCCCCGCCCGGGTGCGCCCCGGCCCGGCGCGCCGCGTCCCGGAGCGTCGCCCGGCAGCATGCCGCCCCGACCCGGCGGCGCCAGTGGACAGGGCCGCCCGGCCCGGCCCGGCGCTCCGCGACCCGGTGGCGGTCGTCCCGGTGGACCCGGGGGCGGTCGTGACGGCGGCGGCGGCGGTAACTACCGCGGCGGCGGCGGAGGAGTCGGCGCCCCGCCCGGTGGCGGTGGCGGTGGCTTCCGGGGCCGTCCCGGTGGCGGTGGCGGCGGTGGCCGCCCCGGACAGCGCGGTGGCGCTGCGGGCGCGTTCGGCCGTCCCGGCGGTGCGCCGCGGCGCGGTCGCAAGTCCAAGCGGGCGAAACGCGCCGAGTACGAGAACATGCAGGCGCCGGTCG
This sequence comes from Mycobacterium sp., assembly GCA_036500645.1. GTDB lineage: Bacteria > Actinomycetota > Actinomycetes > Mycobacteriales > Mycobacteriaceae > Mycobacterium. The sequence continues at coordinate 3,098 of DASYBR010000125.1, forward strand.
TCGGTGGCGTGCGGTTGCCGCACGGCAACGGCGAGACCATCCGGTTGGCCCGTGGCGCATCGCTGAGCGACTTCGCCGACAAGATCGACGCCAACCCGGCCGCGCTGGTGCAGGCGCTGTTCAACCTCGGCGAGATGGTGACCGCCACCCAGTCGGTCGGTGACGAGACGCTCGAGTTGCTGGGCGGCGAGATGAACTACGTCGTCCAGGTCGTCAGTCCCGAAGACGAGGACCGCGAGCTGCTGGAGTCCTTCGACCTCACCTACGGCGAGGACGAAGGCGGCGAGGACGACCTCGAACAGCGTCCGCCGGTGGTGACCGTGATGGGTCACGTCGACCACGGTAAAACCCGACTGCTGGACACCATCCGTAATGCCACCGTTCGCGAGGCCGAGGCCGGCGGCATCACCCAGCACATCGGTGCCTACCAGGTCGGAGTCGACTTCGAGGGCAGCGAGCGGCTGATCACCTTCATCGACACCCCGGGTCACGAGGCGTTCACCGCCATGCGTGCCCGTGGCGCCAAGGCCACCGACATCGCAATCCTGGTGGTCGCCGCCGACGACGGCGTGATGCCGCAGACGGTGGAGGCCATCAACCACGCCCAGGCGGCCGACGTGCCGATCGTGGTGGCGGTCAACAAGATCGACAAGGAGGGCGCCGACCCGGCCAAGATTCGCGGGCAGCTCACCGAATACGGTTTGGTGGCAGAGGATTTCGGTGGCGACACGATGTTCGTCGACATCTCCGCCAAGCTGGGCACCAACATCGAGGCGTTGGAAGAAGCGGTGCTGCTGACCGCCGACGCCGCGCTGGACCTGCGGGCCAACCCCGACATGGAAGCCCAGGGTGTGGCGATCGAAGCACACCTGGACCGTGGTCGCGGACCGGTGGCTACCGTGCTGATCCAGCGCGGCACGCTGCGGGTCGGCGACTCGATCGTCGCGGGCGACGCCTACGGGCGTGTCCGCCGGATGGTCGACGAGCACGGCGAGGACGTCCACGAGGCGCTCCCGTCGCGGC
>DASYBR010000126.1:0-30496 GCA_036500645.1 Mycobacterium sp.
GCGGCGGCCGGGGTGACGGCGGGGCAGCAGCAGGGCGCGCGCCGCGCACTCGCGGAACCGCGACGCGAACAGCGCCGAGCCGCCCACTTCGGCGGTGACGATGGGGTCGATCTCGTCGGCGTCGAAGACGAACAGCTCGGCGCCAAGGGGCGCACCTTCTCCGCTGGAAAACTCGGTGTCGGGCAACCGCACCACGATGCCGTCGTCGGAGGCGGTGGGTTTCTCGTCGAGGCCGTAGCGCTCGCGCAGGCGCCGGCTGACCGCCAGCGCCAGCGGACCGTTCACTCGCAGGCCGTACGGCGAATGCAAAATCACCCGCCAGTCGCCCAGCTCGTCGCGGAATCGCTCGACCAACAGTGTGGTGTCGGTGGGCACCACCGACGTGGCCGTCTTCTGCTCGTCCAGCAGCCCCCACAGATTGTCGGCCGCGTAGGCATCGAAACCCAAACCCGCGCAACGCTTGTCGAATGCGGCGCGACTCATACCGGCCAGCTCGCCGGTGAACGCGCCGAGCGCGGCGCCGAGCTCGGCCGGACGGCCGGCATCGTCGCCGCGCCAGAACGGCAACCGGGCGGGCTGGCCCGGCGCGGGGATCACCAGCACCCGGTCGTGGGTGATCTCGGTGATCCGCCAGCTGGTGGCGCCCAGCGAGATGATGTCGCCGGGGCGCGACTCGTAGACCATTTCTTCGTCGAGTTCGCCTACCCGCGAAGGCTTTTCGGACTCGGTAGCCAGGTATACGGTGAACAGCCCGCGATCGGGGATGGCACCGCCGGAAGTCACGGCCAGTCGTTGCGCACCGGGCCGTGAGGTCAGGGTGCCCGTGTCGCGGTCGTAGACCAATCGTGGTCGCAGCTCGGCGAATTCAGTGGACGGATACTTTCCGGACAGCAAGTCCAGGGTGGCCTCGAACACGCTGCGCGGCAGGGTCGCGAACGGGGCGGACCGCCGCACGGTGTCGAACCACCGGTCCGCGTCGAGGGGCTCCAGCGCGGCCGCCGCCACCGTCTGCTGGGCCAGAATGTCGAGCGGGTTGGCGGGCACTCGCATCGTCTCGATCTGACCGGCCAGCATCCGCTGCACGCTCACCGCGCAGCCGATCAGGTCGGTGCGGTGCTTGGGGAACAGCACGCCCCGCGAGACCTCGCCGACCTGATGGCCGGCCCGGCCGATGCGCTGCAACCCGCTGGCCACCGACGGCGGCGCCTCCACCTGGATCACCAGGTCGACGGCGCCCATGTCGATGCCCAGTTCCAGGCTGGACGTCGCCACCACCGCCTTGAGCAGCCCCCGCTTGAGGTCCTCTTCGACCAGGGCGCGCTGCTCCTTGCTGACCGAACCGTGGTGGGCGCGGGCCAGTAGTGGGTCCGCGCCGTAGGTCTGGCCGCTGCCCATCATGTGCGCCGGCGCGCCGCCGGCCACCTTCGGGTTGAGATCGGCGGGTGGCTCGACGCCGGTGCGCTCTGCGTGAATCTCGTTGAGGCGGGCCGTAAGTCGCTCGGCCAGCCGCCGCGAGTTGGCGAACACGATGGTCGAGCTGTGCGCCTCGATCAGGTCGACCAGGCGCGCCTCGACGTCGGGCCAGATGCTGTTGTCCGCCAAGTTGGTCATGTCGGGCACCGGCACCTGCACCGTGAGGTCGACGGTTTTGGCCGACGGGGGAGCCACGATGGTCGTCGGCGCCTGCCCGGACAGGAACCGGGCCAGCTCCTCGGGCGGCCGTACCGTCGCCGAAAGCCCGATGCGCTGCGCGCGCCGCCCCTCACGCAGGTCGTCCAGTCGCTCCAGCGAGATGGCCAGGTGCGCGCCGCGCTTCCCGCCGGCGATGGCGTGGATCTCGTCGACGATCACCGTGTGCACGGTGGCCAGCGTCTCCCGCGCGGCCGAGGTGAGCATCAAGAACAGCGACTCCGGCGTGGTGATCAGCACGTCGGGCGGCTTGGTGATGAGTTGGCGGCGCTGCGCGGGCGGGGTGTCACCGGAACGGACCCCGACGCTGATCTCGGGTGCCGGCAGGCCGCGTCGTTCGGCGATCCGGGTAAGCCCCGCCAGCGGGGTGCGCAGGTTGCGCTCGACGTCGACGGCCAGCGCCTTGAGGGGGGACACGTACAGCACGCGGGTGCCGGCCGGCTTTTCGTCCGAGCCGGCAAGACTGTCCAGGGCCCACAGGAACGCGGCCAGGGTCTTGCCCGAACCGGTGGGAGCGATCACCAGGGTGTTGTCGCCGTCGGCGATCGCGTTCCAGGCCTGCGCCTGGGCGGTGGTCGGCGCGGCGAACGTGCTGGTGAACCATTCGCGAGTGATCGCGCTGAACCGACCCAAGGCGTCGGGGCCGCCAGGATCGGAAGCCGTGGATTCAGCGCGTTTGCTCACCTAGCCATCGTGCCAGCGGGCACCGACAAAACGTCCGCTACTGCGGTTGGTGACGAGCGGTGGCCATCGCGTGCGCCAGCTCTTCGGGGATTTCGGGCACCCGGGTGATCGCATCCAGCAGCGCGTGGGCGCACGAGTCGGCAAGGCGTTCGGCGCTGGTGGTGGGGTCGATGATGCGCTGTCGGCACAGCTCGAACGTGAATGCCAGCCACCCGTGCAGGATCACCCGCAGGTCGCGCTCGACATGCGGTTCCAGCTTCGCCCCCGGCACCTTCATCACGACTTCGCCGATGCGAGTCATGATGAGCTCCAGCTGTCGGTTCTTGGCGTCGTCTTCGACACCGAGCAGAACCGGGTCCGACCGGCCCAGCCCGACGTATGCGGCCCAGGCGGCTTCCGGGTTCTGTTCGTGGTAGGCCATGTACGCGATGACGCCGACACGGGCCTCTTCGAACATCGTCAGGCCGGTGATCGGCTCTTTGTTCGTGGATTCGTAAAGCCGGTCGGCCTCGTCCTTCACGACCGCGGCGAAGAACGCCCGCTTATCGGGGAAGTAGTGGTACATCAACGCCCTTGAGACTCCGGCGCGCTCGGCGATCTCGTCGATGCGGACCTCGTCGTAGGGTCGTTTCCCAAATACCTCTGCCCCCAAAGCGAGCAGCTCAGCGCGTCGATCCTCGGGGGATAACCGCCTCCTGGCTGTCGGCATGTGACAGATAGTACTCATCGGGCATGAGACGCCGACCACATTGGATTATCCGAACTCCACGCCTTGGGCCAGCGGCAACTCGCCGGAGTAATTGACGGTGTTGGTACTTCGGCGCATGTAGGCCTTCCACGAGTCGGAGCCGGACTCCCGCCCGCCGCCGGTTTGTTTCTCGCCGCCGAACGCGCCACCGATCTCGGCACCGGACGTGCCGATGTTGACATTGGCGATGCCGCAGTCGGATTCGGCCAGGAAACGCTCGGCCTCGCGCAGGTCGGTGGTGAAAATCGCCGACGAAAGCCCTTGCGGCACAGCGTTGTTCAGCGCTATTGCCTCGTCGAGCTCGTCGTAGGTCAGCACGTAGAGGATGGGCGCGAACGTCTCGGTGGCCACGATGGCGGTCTGCGCGGGCATGCGCACCAGGGCGGGCGCGACGTAGTAGGCACTGGGATAGCCCTCGTCGTGGCGATCGCCGCCGAGCACCTCGCCGCCGTCGGCCCGGGCCTGTTCCAGCGCCCCGACCATGTCGCGGTAGGCGGTCTCGTGGATGAGCGGCCCGACGAGCGTGCCCTGGCCCGCCGGGTCGCCGATGCCCAGCTTTTGGAATGCGGCCGCGACGCGGGTGACCACCTCGTCGGCCAACGAGCGGTGCACGATCAGCCGGCGCAGGCTGGTGCAGCGCTGCCCGGCGGTGCCCGCGGCGGCGAACACGATCGCGCGCACGGCCAGATCGAGGGCGGCCGACGGCGTCACGATGGCGGCGTTGTTACCGCCCAACTCCAGTAGCACCCGCCCGAAGCGCGCGGCGACCCGCGGCCCGACCGCCTGGCCCATCCGCACCGAACCGGTCGCGGACAACAACGCGATCCGGGGGTCGTCCACCAGTCGCTCACCCAGGTCCTTCTCACCCAGCACCAGACTGCTCACCGCGGGCGGCGCGCCGACGTCGGCGGCTGCACGGCCGATCAGCACCTGGCACGCCAGGGCCGTCAACGGCGTCAGCTCCGAGGGCTTCCACACCACCGTGTCCCCGCAAACCAGCGCCACCGCGGCGTTCCACGCCCACACCGCGACCGGGAAGTTGAACGCGGTGATCACGCCGACGACGCCGAGGGGGTGCCAGGTCTCCAGCAGTCGATGCCCGGGGCGCTCCGAGGCGATGGTGAGGCCGTAGAGCTGACGCGACAGGCCGACGGCGAACTGGCAGACGTCGATCATTTCCTGCACCTCGCCGGCCGCCTCGGAGGCGATCTTGCCCACCTCGATCGTCACCAGCGTGGCCAACTCGTCCTTGTGTTCGGTGAGCAGTTCGCCGAGGCGCGCCACCAGCGCGCCGCGTACCGGCGCCGGGGTGCTCCGCCATACCGAAAACGCTTGGGCCGCATCGGCGATCGTCTTGTCGGCCTGCTCGGGCGTGGTGGGCGCGACGGTGAACAGCACCTCGCCGGTGATCGGTGTGCTGGCGGTCAGCCCGTGCCCGTCGGGCTCGCCGAGTACCACTGCGTCTGGCCCAGAGCCTCCGATTGCCTTCAGCGCAGCGCGCGCCCGGGCACGCAATTCGTCGGTCATATGGCGCCACTCCTCCTCATCGCTTCGCTCTGCATCGTCGCCGGCGCGCATGAAGCCTCCTTCGAGTAAAGCGCGTACGGGTCATAGATCTCGCGGTCGATGGCGCCGGCCAGCCACTGCACGTCGTAACCGACGCCGTCGGCCGCGGATTTCAGGTCGCCGGCTTGCGGGTCGCGGTCCAGGTTCGACCGGAAGATCCCCGCCGCCGAAGCAGGCAGGAAATCCTCGTAGACGATCGGCGCCGAGGGGTCGCCGCCGCGGTAGTAGGCCAGACCGTCGGCGGCCAGCTCCTTGTCGGTCGACGGAAAGTGGTGGTGCCACGCGTCGGCCGGATTCGCGGCGGCCATCGCGGCGTCGTAGCGTTCGCGCCCGCGCGGGGTCAGCGCGACGCCGCGCGCCTCGACCTCACCGAAGCGCACCCGCAGGTTGCCGTTGACGAGGGTGCCGTCGCGATTGCGGAACCGACGTGACTCGGCGAGGGCGCGAAATGAGGTCTGGCGCAGCAGCACCGCCGGTCCATCGGTGCGCGGCGGGCCCTGGATGGCGTCGATCATGGTGATGCCCCGCTGCGTCATCCGGCGGTAGAGCTCGTCGATGTCGAGCACGCGCGGCGTCAGGTGGTTGATGTGGGTGGAGCCGACACCGGCGATGTCGGCCGCCACTGCCGACACCCGCGACAGTTCGTCGTACCACGATTTGTCGATCGGCTCGCGCGACAACGCAAACGCCGACACGGCCGCCGCGACGAAGGCCTCCGCTTCGTCGGCAACACAGCCGCCGTCGGCGGTGATGGTCCGCGCCCGGTCGAGCAACGCGGGGTCGAACAATCGGCGGTTGGCGAGGAAGGTCTGGACCCGGGTGCGCAGGTCGCGATCGAAGTAGCGGGCGTCGCCGACGGCCAGCATCGAGGTGAACACCCGAAAAGGGTTGAGCAACAATTCTTCTGCGCCGACAGGACGAAATGCCGTCGACACCACCGGGACGGGTGACGCCGCCGAGCGCAGGTCATAGAACCCCACCGGTAGCATGCCGAACGCGGCGAACAATTCGGCGACGGCGGCCAATTCGGCCGGGCTGCCCACCCGGATGGCGCCGTGCCGCTCGGCAGTGACCCGCCGTAGGGAGCCGAGCCGTTCGGCGTCGTGGTGGTGCGCCACATAATCGGCGTTGACCTGCCCGGTTACCTCGACCAGGGTCGCGTATGCGGGCACCTCGCCCGCGTACATAGCCGACAAGCCGGCGGCGAACTGAGCGCGAAGCTGCCAGGTCACCAGTCTTTTCCGCCGGCTCACGGCACACCCACCGATGCGGCCCGGCTGCGATAATCTCCGGCCATGAGTGACACGCTCGACGACATCGACCGAATCCTGGTGCGCCAGCTCGTCGCCAACGGACGGGCCACGCTGGCGGAGTTGGCCGCCAGTGCCGGCCTGTCGGTGTCGGCGGTCCAGTCGCGGGTGCGCCGGCTGGAATCCCGCGGCGTGGTATCGGGGTATTCCGCGCGCATCGACCCCGAGGCGGTCGGGCACCTGCTGTCGGCGTTCGTGGCGATCACTCCTCTGGATCCCTCTCAACCCGATGATGCGCCCGCCCGGCTGGAGCACATCGCGGAGATCGAATCGTGTCACTCGGTGGCCGGGGATGAGAGCTACATCTTGCTGGTGCGCGTCGAGTCCGCTCGCGCCCTCGAGGATCTGCTGCAGAGGATCCGCACGGCCGCGAACGTCAGGACTCGAAGCACCATCATATTGAATACTTTTTACAGTGATCGGCAGCGTATACCGTAAAATATACGGTCATAGCGTCATGATTCCGTAAGGATACGATAATATGGGCGCCATGACCGCCGCCCTGGATACTTCCACCCGCACCGATCGGCGCACCGAACCCGACCAGGTCCACGAGGTGCTGGCACGCAGCATTCTGGTCGACGGTTTTGACTTCGTGCTCGATCTGACCCGCTCCGCCGGCTCCTATCTGGTCGACGCCCGAGACGGCCGGCGCTACCTGGACATGTTCACGTTCTTCGCCTCGTCGGCGCTGGGCATGAACCACCCGGCCCTGGCCGACGACGAGGAATTTCGCGCCGAGCTCGCCGCGGCCGCGCTGAACAAGCCCAGCAATTCCGACGTCTACTCGGCGGCGATGGCCGGCTTCGTCGAGACCTTCGTCCGGGTGCTGGGCGACCCGGAACTGCCCCACCTGTTCTTCGTCGACGGCGGCGCGCTCGCGGTGGAGAACGCGCTCAAGGTCGCGTTCGACTGGAAGAGCCGGCACAACGAGAAACACGGCATCGACCCGGCGCTGGGCACCCGGGTGCTGCATTTGCACGGCGCGTTCCACGGCCGCAGCGGCTACACCCTGTCGCTGACCAACACCAAGCCGGCCACCGTGGCCCGCTTCCCCAAGTTCGACTGGCCGCGGATCGACGCCCCCTACCTCCGGGCCGGGGCCGACATGGACGCGTTGGAGGCCGAGTCGCTGCGCCAGGCCCGGGAAGCGTTCGAGGCGCATCCGCACGACATCGCATGCTTTGTGGCCGAGCCCATCCAGGGCGAAGGCGGTGACCGGCACTTCCGCCCCGGCTTCTTTGCGGCGATGCGGGAAATGTGCGACTCCTACGACGCGCTGCTGATCTTCGACGAGGTGCAGACCGGCTGCGGCGTGACCGGAACCGCTTGGGCGTACCAGCTATTGGGCGTGCAACCCGATGTCGTCGCGTTCGGCAAGAAGACGCAGGTCTGCGGGATCATGGCGGGTCGGCGCGTCGACGAGATCGCCGAGAACGTCTTCGCCGTCAGCGGCCGAATCAACTCGACGTGGGGCGGCAACCTGGCCGACATGGTGCGCGCGCGCCGCATCCTGGAAGTGATCGAGAGCGACGAACTGTTCGACCACGCCGCCGAACAGGGTGCCTACCTGCGGGCCCGCCTCGACGAGCTGGCACACGAGTTTCCCGGTGTCGTACTCGATCCGCGCGGCCGGGGGCTGATGTGCGCGTTCAGCCTGCCGACCGCGGCAGACCGTGATGAGCTGATCAGCCGGCTGTGGCGACGTGGCGTGATCGCGTTGGCGTCCGGTCCCGACGGCGTCCGGTTCCGCCCGGCGCTCACCGTCTCGCGCGCGGACCTCGACGCGGCGATCGGTGCCGTGCGCGGTGCTCTGGCCGCCATGGCGTGATCTGCGCCATCAACCCGAACCCCGGTTTACCCGGTTTAGCACCGGGTATCTGTTCTTATGTCACTTCGCATCGCAGCGAGCGTCGCCAGGGGATTAAAGAATGCTCCCGCGGCGGTAACTAATTGGCCGCAGCGAACGATTGAATAAGAATATCCGTGCGACCGACCAACAGCCGGATGCGGAAAATAAATGTGAGGTTCTCAGATGCCGAAAGCAGATGAGCGATCACACGGCGATCGCTTGGGGCAGGAAGACGGCGAAGTGCGCGCCGCCATTCGGTTTGCGGCCGTGGCCGCGGTCCTTGCGGTCGGTTTCATGGTGCTGGCCGCGCTGTGGGTGAGTACCTGCCCGGGGACGGGCGTCGACACGGCGGCCTGTGGTGCACCCCAACGGACGTTGCTGGCCCTCGGGGGCCCGGTCATACTGCTGGCCGCGGGGCTGTGGGCGTTCCTGCGCACCTACCGGGTCTGGAAGGCCAACGGCACCTGGTGGGGATGGCACGGCGCCGGTTGGTTCCTGTTCACGTTGATGGTGGTGATGGTCGCCATGGGCGTTGCTCCGATTGCCGGTCCGGTGCTGGCCCTTTAAGCGGTTGACGAGGCCTCGCCAAAACCATTCGGTGAGATCTACCGTTGATAGTGCAACCCAGTATTGAGCTGCGAATGGCGTCACAAAATCTCAATAGGAGCAGCCATGGGAGACACCTATCATGATCCGGTCGACCATCTGAGGACGACGCGGCCACTGGCCGGCGAATCGCTGATCGACGTATTGCACTGGCCGGGCTACCTATTAGTCGTCGCGGGCGTAATCGGGGGGTGCGGCAGCCTTGCGGCCTTCGGCACCGGGCATTATCACCAGGGCATGACCGCGGGTGTGACCGCCGTCATAGTAACGATTTTGGGTTTGGTGTGGCTGGCGGTGGAGCACCGGCGAATACGCAGAATCGCGGATCGTTGGTACGCCGAACATCCCGAGGTAGAACGGCAGTGGCCCGCCAGCTGAGTCCGGCCGGCTTCTCGAATCCTTTGAATAGCAAGACTTTTCGCGGTTCCGTCGGCCCTGGGTCGGCCGTCCGGCTTGCTATGGCTTGGCGCCGCGTTTGAGTCGCTTTAAGGGGCATCGGTCCGTTGGGAAATCGGCTGAGACGAAATATCAGTAGGCGCGAAAATCTGGGATTACCGGCCTCGTCCAGTGGGTATTAACTCCTGGACCATGATCAGAGCCGGAAAGGTTGCGTTAGCGTGGTCCCCCCAAGGTGGGAACAGGATCACGAGGACACGTACATAAATGCCAACTGCAAAAACTTTCAACACGACCAGCGTGATCCCGGCGATAACCGCGCCGCGCCGAAGCCGGCACGCGCGGACTGTATCGGTGGTGTCAGAGGCGTCCATTCCGTCAATTCCGGGCGGATTATCCGGCGGCGATCATGACTAACCGGCTCGAACGTACGGTCCACGGCGGGCTGCAAGCCAGTAGTAGTGTCAGTCAAACGTTGCCGGGAGACCAGATGAACGATGCGGGATTGCGCGCTAACAAGCGTCAACGCGGCCACCGGGCCGTGGAGTTACACGTTGCGGCACGGCTGGAGAACCTTGCCATGCTGCGCACGCTTGTCGGCGCGATCGGCACCTTCGAAGACCTGGATTTCGACGCCGTGGCGGACCTGCGGCTCGCGGTCGACGAAGTGTGCACCCGGTTGATTCGCTGCGCCACCCCCGACGCGACACTGATCGTCGTTGTCGACCCGCAAGAGGACCAGCTGGTGGTGGAAGCCTCCGCCGCGTGCGACACCCACGACGTGGTGGCGCCCGGCAGCTTCAGTTGGCATGTGCTGACCTCATTGGCTGACGACGTCCAGACTTTCCACGACGGCCGCGAGCCCAATGAAACCGGCAGTGTCTTCGGTATCACGCTGACGGCGCGACGGGCGGCCTCCAGCAGGTGACCCCCCGAGCTGCCGGCGGTTCGGTTTCGCGTCCGAACGAATACGCCGATGTTCCGGAGATGTTCCGCGAGCTGGTCGGTGTCGCCGCCGACTCGTTGGAATTCCAGCGTCAACGGGACAAGATCGTTGAGCGCTGCCTGCCGCTGGCCGACCACATCGCCCGCCGGTTCGAAGGCCGCGGGGAACCGCGTGATGACCTGGTTCAGGTGGCGCGGGTCGGACTGGTTAACGCGGTGGTCCGCTTCGACGTCGACGCGGGCTCCGATTTCGTTTCGTTCGCGGTGCCCACGATCATGGGTGAGGTCCGCAGGCACTTCCGCGACAACAGTTGGTCGGTCAAGGTTCCGCGACGCCTGAAGGAACTGCACTTGCGGCTCGGCACGGCCACCGCCGATCTATCCCAACGGCTCGGACGAGCGCCCACCGCAACGGAACTCGCCGCGGAGCTCGACATGGACCGCGAAGAGGTGGTCGAGGGACTGGTGGCCGGCAGCTCGTACAACACCTTGTCCATCGACAGTGGTGGCGGTGGCGAGGAGGAGGAAGCCCGGGCCATCGCGGACACGTTGGGTGATGTGGACACCGGGCTCGACCGGATCGAGGACCAGGAATCGCTGCGCCCGTTGCTCGAGGCACTGCCCGAACGGGAACGAACGGTGTTGGTTCTCAGGTTCTTTGAGTCAATGACCCAGACGCAGATCGCCGAGCGGGTCGGCATCTCCCAGATGCACGTGTCGCGGCTGCTGGCTAAATCCCTAACGCGGCTGCGGGACCAGTTGCAGTAGCGGCCGGGGCCACCGTTTTCCGACTTCTTCGCCCGGCAACGGTTCCAGTAACGGCTCGTCCTTGACCGTCGTCACCGGCAGGGTGGCGTCGGGATCGCAAACCCGCAGCAGCCTCGCTACCGCCGGACTCGGGGCCATGGCCCAAAACGCCTGGGCGCTCGAGCACACCACGTTGATTCGGTGCAATGCCGAAAAGCCAGCAGTGCCAATGAATTTCAGGCCGCGAAGGTCGAGGATCACCTTGTTGGATCGCTTGGTGCTCTGTTGCACGTATGCGGCAAGCTGGTCGGCATTGGCGGCGTCGAGTTCACCGTCGACCGTGATCACGGTGCCCGAAGGGCCCCAGCTCGCAGTGAATTGCGCGGTGCGGCTTTGCTGCCACGAATGAGCCACAGGCATGTCTGACTCCATCCATCGAGGAGGATTCCTGCTGTGGAACACGTCAGGCGCGTCGAAAAAGTTCGGAGAGGGAGGGAATTTCGGTCGCCCCCACGTCGCCAAGTATTCCGGGTGGCTGTGGACTCAACCTGTCCCGAACTGTACCCGCGGTGTCGCGACCGCGACAACGTTCCTAGCTAATTCTCAGGAACGTTGCTTCCCGCGACAGTCTGCGCGAACGCCGTTACTTGATCTCGGCGAGCACAGTGCCCTGAGTAATGGCGGCGCCGGCCTCGACCGCGAGTCCGGTGATGACACCGTCCTTGTGTGCGGTGACCGGATTCTCCATCTTCATCGCCTCGAGAACGACCACCAGGTCGCCGGTGGCGACCTCCTGGCCTTCGGAGACGGCGACCTTCACGACGGTGCCCTGCATTGGTGCGGTGACCGCGTCGCCGGAGGCGGCCGCGCCCGCGTGCGACCCACGCTTGCGCGCCTTGGGCTTCTTGCGGATGACACCGGCCGGGTCGGCGGCGCCGCCGCCCGACAGTGCCAGATCACCGGGCAGCGATACCTCGAGCCGACGGCCGCCGACCTCCACGACCACCTTCTGCCGCGGCCGGGAGTCCTCTTCGTCGAGGGGCTCGCCGCCGGTGAAAGGCTCGACGGTGTTTTCCCATTCGGTCTCGATCCAGCGCGTGTGGACCGAAAAGCCGTTGTCGTCACCGATGAAGGCCGGGTCGGACACCACGGCGCGGTGGAACGGGATGACGGTGGCCAGCCCTTCGACGTGGAATTCGTCCAGGGCCCGGCGGGAGCGGGCAAGCGCCTCCTCGCGGGTGGCGCCGTACACGATCAGCTTGGACAGCATCGAGTCGAACTGACCGCCGATGACCGAACCGGCCTCGACACCGGAGTCCAGCCGGACACCGGGCCCGGTGGGGATGTCATAGCGGGTGACCGGACCGGGCGCCGGCAGGAAGCCGCGCCCGGCGTCCTCGCCGTTGATCCGGAACTCGATTGCGTGCCCGCGCGGCGTCGGGTCCTCGGTGAGGTCGAGCTTCTCGCCGTTGGCGATCTTGAATTGCTGCAGGACGAGGTCGATGCCTGCGGTCTCCTCGGTGACCGGGTGCTCGACCTGCAGACGCGTGTTGACCTCCAGGAAGGAGATCAGGCCGTCCTGGCCGACCAGGTATTCGACCGTCCCGGCGCCGTAGTAGTGAGCCTCTTTGCAGATCCGCTTGGCCGACTCGTGGATCTCCTTGCGCTGCGCGTCGGTCAGGAACGGCGCGGGCGCCTCCTCCACCAGCTTCTGGAAGCGCCGCTGCAGGGAGCAGTCGCGGGTGCCGGCGACGATGACGTTGCCGTGCTGGTCGGCGATCACCTGGGCCTCGACGTGTCGCGGCTTGTCCAGGTAGCGCTCGACGAAGCACTCGCCGCGACCGAAGGCCGCGACCGCCTCGCGGGTGGCCGACTCGAACAGCTCGGGGATCTCTTCGATGCTGCGGGCCACCTTCATGCCGCGGCCGCCACCACCGAAGGCCGCCTTGATGGCGATCGGCACGCCGTACTCCTTGGCGAAGGCCACCACTTCGTCGGCGTCCTTTACCGGGTCGGGGGTGCCGGGCACCAGCGGGGCCTGCGCGCGGGCCGCGATGTGGCGGGCGGTGACCTTGTCACCGAGGTCGCGAATCGACTGCGGGCTGGGCCCGATCCAGATCAGACCGGCGTCGAGCACCGCTTGGGCGAAATCGGCGTTCTCCGAGAGGAATCCATAGCCAGGATGGATGGCGTTGGCGCCGGACTTGGCGGCCGCGTCGAGGAGCTTGCCGAAGTCCAGGTAGGACTCCGCGGACGTCTGACCGCCCAGAGCGAATGCCTCGTCGGCCAGACGCACGTGTGGCGCGTCGGCGTCGGGCTCGGCGTACACCGCCACGCTGGGCAGGCCCGCATCGCGGGCCGCGCGGATCACCCGGACAGCGATCTCGCCGCGGTTGGCGACGAGCACCTTGGAGATCCTCGAGCTGGCGTGATTAGCCACTGCGCCTCCTGTTTGGCATCTTTGGCAGACGGGGTTTCTGCTGGCTTCTTTAAGAGAGTTTCTTACAACTCGTAGGAAGTCTAAGCGCCGCGCCGTCGCGCCGATGAGCCGGTGTCGGTTTTCTGAAAGGACTGCTGTCAGGCGGACTCGCGCAGCCGCCGCTTGATTCGGGCGAGCATCGCCGACATGCCGCGCAACCGCAGTGGGCTGATCAGGGCGGCCAGCCCGAGGTCGGTGTAGAAATCCTCGGGCACCGCCAGAATGTCGGCGGCGGCCTGTTCGTCGAGACCGGTGGCCAGGATCGACGCGAACCCCCGGGTGGTCGGCGATTCGGCGGGCGCACTGAAATGCAACCGGACGCGGTCAGGGTCGCTGGCGTCGACGTGCATGAACAGCGGGGTCTGGCATTCGGGTACCGGCTCCATGGCCTGCTCTTCCAGTTCCGGCGGCAGGTCCGGCAGCTCGTCGGCGAATTCCAGTAGCAGCCTCAGCTTGTCCTGACCCTCGACTTCGGCGAAGTCGGACACCACCTCGGCCAGCGGCGCGGGCAGACTCATCGGACCGGAACGGCCTCCGGCGCCGGTCCTGGTTCGGAGCCCGCGACGATCGGCACCCGCACGGTGTTGCCCCACTCCGTCCAGGACCCGTCGTAGTTGCGCACCCCGGGCTTGCCCAGCAGATGCGTGAGCACGAACCAGGTGTGGCTGGACCGCTCGCCGATGCGGCAATAGACGACGGTCTTGTCGTGGGGCTCGAGGAACCCGTAGAGCTCCTCGAGTTCCTCACGGCTGCGGAATCGACCGGTGTCGTCGGCGGCCTTGCCCCACGGAATGGACCGGGCCGTGGGGATGTGGCCGGCGCGCAGCGCGCCTTCCTCGGGGTAGTCGGGCATGTGGGTGCGCTTGCCGGTGTACTCGTCGGGCGAGCGGACGTCGATCAGCGGCTGGCTACCGAGGATGTCCAGCACGTCATCCTTGAAGGCGCGGATCGGCTCGTCGTTGCGCTGGACGACGGGGTAGCCGGTCGAGGTCTTGGTGGGCACGTCCAGGGTGGTGTCCCGGCGGTCCGACAGCCACAGATCGCGTCCGCCGTTGAGCAGTCGCACGTCGGGGTGGCCGAACAACGTGAACACCCACAGCGCGTAGGCCGCCCACCAGTTGCTCTTGTCGCCATAGATCACCACGGTGTCGTCGCGCGCGATGCCCTTGCGATCCATCAACTCGGCGAACTGCTCGCCGGTGATGTAATCGCGGACTCTCGGGTCGTTGAGGTCGGTGTGCCAGTCGATCTTGACCGCGCCGGGGATATGCCCGACGTCGTAGAGCAGGACATCCTCGTCGGACTCGACGATCGCCAGACCGGGGGAGCCCAGGTGGGCAGAGACCCAGTCGGCGGTGACCAGTCGCTCCGGGTGGGCGTAGGCCGTCAGGGTCGGGCTTGGATCGGGGGGTAGCGCCACGAGTTCGAGCCTACCGCCGGGGCGGGGTGCGTCGCCGACGGGCGGTGCGGGACCGAGTCGGGGCTAGTTCGCGGCCCACAGCGCGGCCACCGTGAGTCCGGCCCGCCGCAGCAGTGACCGCACCAGCGGCAGGCTCACGCCGATCACGTTCGACGGGTCGCCCTCGATCCCGTCGACGAACCAGCCGCCCAGCCCGTCCAGGGTGAATCCTCCGGCCACCCGCATGGGTTCGCCGTCGGCGACGTAGGCTTGCAGCTCGGCATCGGTTGGTGTGCCGAAATGCACTGTGGTGCAACCTGATTGGACTTCACGATGAATGATCGCGGCGTCGCGCATCCGCAGCAGGCAGTGCCCCGTGCGCAATCGGCCGGACCGCCCGGCCATCAGTTGCCACTGGCTTACGGCCGCGGCGGCCGATTGCGGCTTGCCGCACAGCTGTCCGTCGATCTCCAGCATCGAATCACAGCCCAGGACGACGCAATCGGCGGCGATGCCGCTATCCAGCTCCCCGGCCACTCGTTCGGCTTTGGCGCGGGCGAGTTCGCCCACCACGGCATCGGGCGAAGCGTCCGGCCCCAGACCGGCGATCAGCGCGTCCTCGTCGACGCCGGACACGACGACCAGCGGATCGACGCCGGCCTGGCGCAGTACTTGGAGCCGACCCGCGGAGGCCGACGCCAGTACCAGCCGGGTCACTGCTTCAGGTGAGTCATCTGCTGGAACGTCAGCCGCTGGTAATTCGACATCGCGAAACGCAGCCGGTCGACGGCGAGCCCCCAGCGGGTGCGCTCGTTGCGCACCTGCGCCGCCGGCGCACTGCCGACGCTACCCAGCACGGCGATCAACGCCGCCAGCTCCTCGTCGGTGGGCCGTCCCCGCAGTATCTGAATGTGCGGCTCATGCTCGCGCGGCGCGGCGTCCGCAACGGTCTCTTCGTCGGTCACAACATCCTCGCTCACAGTGCCCAATTGTTCGCCTCACTCCCGTCGCTCACCGCGTTCGCTCCGCTCGTTCGACTCACAGGGGAATGTTCCCGTGCTTCTTCGGGGGCAGGTGCGAGATCTTGCGTTCCAGCAGCCGCAGTGCGGTGCCGATGTAGCCGCGGGTGTGCGACGGCGGGATCACCGCGTCGACGTATCCGCGCTCGGCGGCGACGTAGGGGTTGACCAGCGTGTCCTCGTACTCCTGCTGCAACTGCAGCCGCAGCGCGTCGACATCCTCGCCCTCCTTGGCCGCCTCTTTGAGCTGCTGCCGGTAGACGAACCCGACGGCGCCCGAGGCGCCCATCACCGCGATCTGCGCGGTGGGCCAGGCGATGTTGACGTCGCAGCCCATGTCCTTGGAGCCCATGACGCAGTAGGCGCCTCCGTAGGCCTTGCGGGTGATGACGGTGATCTTCGGGACGGTGGCCTCGCCATAGGCGAACAGCAGCTTGGCGCCGCGCCGGATGATGCCGTTGTACTCCTGGCCGGTGCCCGGCAGGAAGCCCGGGACGTCCACCAGCATCACGATCGGGATGTTGAAGCAGTCGCAGGTCCGCACGAACCGGGCCGCCTTCTCCGAGGCGTTGATGTCCAGGCAGCCGGCGAAGTGCGTCGGCTGGTTGGCCACGATCCCGACCGGCCGGCCCTCGATGCGGCCGAATCCGACGACGATGTTCTGGGCGTAACCGTTCTGGATCTCCAAGAACTCGTCCTCGTCGAGGATGCGGGTGATCACCTCGTGCATGTCGTAGGGCTGGTTGGGCGAATCGGGGATCAGCGTGTCCAGCTCGATGTCCTCTTCGGTGAGGTTCTCCTCGATGGCGCCCACGGGGACCGGCTCGGCGTACCGCGGCGCGTCGGTGGCGTTGTTGGGTGGCAGGTAGCTCAGCAGATCGCGCACCCAGTCGAAGGCGTCCTGCTCGCCCGATGCGACGTAGTGCGCGGTACCGGACTTGGCCATGTGGGTGTGGGCGCCGCCCAGTTCCTCCATGGTGACGTCTTCGCCGGTGACGGTCTTGATCACGTCGGGCCCGGTGATGAACATCTGGCTGGTCTGGTCGACCATCACCACGAAGTCGGTCAGCGCGGGGGAGTAGACGTGACCACCGGCGGCCGCGCCCATGATCAGCGAGATCTGCGGGATCACACCGGAGGCCAGGATGTTGTTGTGGAAAATCTTGCTGTACAGCCCCAGCGAGACGACACCTTCTTGGATGCGGGCGCCGGCGCCGTCGTTGATGCCGATCAGCGGGCGACCGGTCTTGATGGCCAACTCCTGGACCTTGACGATCTTCTCGCCGTACACCTCGCCGAGGCTGCCGCCGAACACCGTGGCGTCCTGGCTGAAGATGCACACGTCGCGGCCGTCGATGGTGCCGTATCCGGTGATCACGCCGTCGCCCAGTGGGCGGTTGTTGTCCAACCCGAAGTTCTTGCTGCGGTGTTTGGCCAGCGCGTCGAGTTCCACGAACGAGTCCTCGTCGAGCAGGGCCAGGATGCGCTCGCGGGCGGTCAGCTTGCCCTTGGCGTGCACCTTCTCGACGGCCTCTTCACCGACCGGGTGCAGTGCCTCTTCCCGGCGCTTGTGCAACTCGGCCAGCTTGCCGGCGGTCGTGTGGATGTCGATGGTGTGCTCGGCGGCCGGCTCGGCGGAGTGGTCGGTAACGCTTGTCATGGGAGTCGAGCTTAGCGGCGAGGTAGTCTCCGCTGATGGACGCCCGACCGTTGGGGAGTTCGGTGGACTGGAGCGAAGAACACGACGTCCTTGTTGCCGGATCGGGCGGCGGCGGGGTCACCGGTGCTTACACCGCGGCTCGCGAAGGCCTCGACGTGCGGCTCATCGAGTCGACCGAGAAGTTCGGCGGCACCACGGCCTACTCGGGCGGGGGCGGCGTCTGGTTCCCCTGCAATCCGGTGCTGCTGCGCGCCGGCACCGACGACACCATCGAGGACGCGCTCACCTACTACCACGCCGTGGTCGGTGATCGCACCCCTCACGAGCTGCAGGAAACCTTCGTCCGCGGCGGCGCGCCCCTGATCGAGTATCTCGAGCAAGACCCGAACATCAAGTTCGTGCCGTTGCCCTGGCCGGACTACTACGGCAAGGCGCCGAAGGCGCGGCTGGACGGTCAGCGCCATATCGCAGCGAAGCCACTCAAGGTGGCCGCCGCCCCCGAATTTCGGGACGCGATCCGCGGGCCGCTGGACACCGACCGACTCGGCGCCGAGACTCCCGCCGACTATTACTTGGGCGGACGTGCGCTGATCGCCCGGTTCCTCAAGGCCATCGGGCAGTACCCGGCGGCATCGCTACAACGCGACACCGCATTGGTCGAGCTCGTGCTGTCGGACGGCCGCGTGCGGGGCGCAATCGTCGAGACGGCCGGTGAGCGCCGCGCGGTCCGCACCCGCCTCGGGGTGCTGCTGGCCGCCGGCGGCTTCGAGAACAACGACGAGCTGCGCCGCGAGTACGGGGTGCCGGGTGAGGCGCGAGACACCATGGGCGGCCCGGGAAGCCGCGGGCTGGCGCTGCGCGCCGGCATCGCGGCGGGCGCGGACACCGACCTGCTGGACCAGGCGTGGTGGTCGCCGGGCATGACGCATCCCGACGGTCGCTCCGCGTTCGCGCTGTGGTTCACCGGCGGCATCTTCGTCAATCAGTCCGGCAACCGGTTCGTCAACGAGTCGAGGGCCTACGACAGGGCCGGCCGCGAGATCATCGCGCAGCTGCAAGACGGGTCAATGACGTTGCCCTACTGGATGATTTACGACGACAAAGAGGGTGAGGTGCCGCCGGTGAAGGCGGCCAACGTCACCATCGTGGATACCGAGAAGTACGTCGCCGCCGGCCTGTGGCACACCGCGGACACGTTGGAGGAACTCGCCGAGAAGATCGGCGTGCCGAGTCGGCAGCTGGCGGCAACGGTGGCCCGGTTCAACGGTTTTGCCGCCGCCGGCGTCGACCAGGACTTCGGCCGGGGCGACGAGGCATTCGACTGCGCCTTCTCCGGGGGCGCGTCACCGCTGGTGCCCATCGACCGCCCGCCGTATCACGCCGCGGCCTTCGGCATCTCCGATCTGGGCACCAAGGGCGGCCTGCGCACCGACAGTGCGGCCCGGGTGCTCGACACGTCCGGCAACCCCATCCCCGGCCTGTACGCGGCGGGCAACGCGATGGCCGCGCCGAGCGGCACCGCGTATCCCGGCGGCGGCAACCCGATCGGGACCAGCATGCTGTTCAGCCACCTGGCCGCGCTGGACATGAGAGACCGCCGCGGCTGAGCTCTAGGCTGGACGGTGATGGATCGAGACTCACTGAGGCCGCCACTGGACACCGCCGCCCTGCGGACCGAGCTGATCGGCACCGGGCTGGGCTGGCGCCAGCTCGAGGTGGTCGAGCAGACCGGCTCCACCAACGCCGACCTGCTGGCGCGAGCCAGCTCGGGAACGGACGTCGCCGGGACGGTGCTGATCGCCGAGCACCAGACCGAGGGACGCGGACGGCACGGCCGGGGCTGGTCGGCCACGCCACGAGCCCAGATCACCATGTCGGTCGGTGTCAGCATCGTCGACGTCCCGAGCCCAGGGTGGGGCTGGCTGCCGCTGGCCGCCGGCGTCGCGGTAGTCGACACGGTGAACCCGCTGCTGGCGGGGACCGGGATGCAAGCCGGTCTGAAGTGGCCGAACGACGTGCTGGCCGGGCCGCCGGATTCCCCGGGCAAGCTGGCCGGAATTCTCGCCGAGGTGGCAAAGCCCGTCGTGGTAATCGGGTTGGGACTCAACGTGACTCAGGCCCCCGAGGACATCGACGGGGGCGGCGCGACGTCGCTGCTCGACCTCGGCGTGGTAGCGCCGGATCGCACCCGGCTGGCGTGCGGGCTGCTGGCCGAGCTCGGCCGGCGGATCGTGGCCTGGCGGGCCGCGCGTGGCGCCGACTGGGCGCTGGCTTCCGACTACCGGGCGCGCAGCCTGACCATCGGCAACCCGGTCCGGGCACACCTACCCGGCGGCAAGGAGGTCGTCGGGACCGCAAGTGGCATCGACGATCAGGGCAGGCTGTGCCTGGAAAGCGACGGGGAGACCGTCGTGGTCGCCGCCGGCGACGTGGTGCATTTGCGCTAGTTACCTCCGCCCACCGCGGCTAATGTCGCGAACATGAGCTATCCGGATAACGTCCTGGCCCCCGGCGAGCACGTCATCGTGCACCGGCATCCGCATTGGAAGCGGTTGATCTGGCCGGTGCTGGTTCTGCTCGTGGTGACCGCTGCGGCGGCGTTCGGGTCCGGGTATCTCAACTCGACCCACTGGGATCAGCTCGCCAAGAACATCATCTACGCCGTCATCTGGGGAGTCTGGCTGGTGATCGTCGGCTGGCTGACGCTGTGGCCATTCCTGAGCTGGCTGACCACGCATTTCGTGGTGACCAACCGGCGAGTGATGTTTCGGCACGGGGTGCTGACGCGCACCGGAATTGACATCCCGCTGGCGCGGATCAACAGCGTGGAATTCCGGGACCGGCTGACCGAGCGAATGTTTCGCACCGGCACGCTGGTCATCGAGTCGGCATCACAAGATCCGTTGGAATTCTATGACATTCCGCGCCTGCGCGATGTGCACGCGCTGCTGTATCACGAAGTCTTCGACACCCTGGGTTCCGAGGAGTCGCCCGGCTGAGCGAATCGGCTGCCGGCCCGGTTGCGCCACGAGCGCAGCAGCGTGACGTTGCCCCCCTCGATCTCGTCCTCGAACATCTCGGCGATTCCGCCGGCGGTGAGGGCGGACTCCAGCGCCTTTTCGGGTTCGCGCGCGAACTGGTCGGGGAACACCCAGCGCCGGAACGCCCAGAAGCGGAACGCCATCTGCAACAGGTTGCCGATGATGTAGGCCGAGACGAAGTCGGCGACGTTCTCCACGGTCAGCGACACCATCGGCTCGCGCAGCTGCAGGACGTAGCTGGAGAACCACAGGGGCGCCATGCTGAGCAAGACCCCTACGCCGCTGAATGCGAAGAACAGCAGGGCCTCGTGGTGGCGCTCGCGGCCGCCGCGATTGCGGAAGCTCCATTCGCGGTTCAGCACATAAGACGCAATGACCGCGACGATCCCGGCGATGACTTTCGCCGTTACCGGCTTCGGTTCAAGAATTGTCAGCTTCAGCGTGTAGAAAATCACCGAGTCGATGACGAACGTGGTACCGCCGACGATGGCGAATTTGATCAGTTCGTGGTGGCGCAGCAAATACGGCTGAATAACCCGGGGCATCCGCGCGATTGTGGCGTCGGTGAAGGACACAAGTGGCCAGTGTACGTATGCACCCAAAAACGACGCAAAATCTTACATAACGATTTAGGTGTCACCGCCGGTCAACACGCCGTTTTCGGCCGTGACACCATGATTGCCGTGCCGAGTACACGCCCACCCGTCGTCGCCCCCCTGGTTGCCCCCAAAGTTGCGATGGTCGGCGCAGGTCAACTTGCGAGGATGACCCACCAGGCCGCGGTCGCGTTGGGGCAGACGCTGCGCGTGCTGGCCACCGGCGCCGACGAGGCGGCCGCGCAGGTGACGCCCGACGTGGTGCTCGGATCGCACACCGACTTGGAAGACCTGCGCCGCGTGGCGGCGGGCGCCGACGTGCTGACCTTCGACCACGAACACGTGCCGAACGAACTGCTGGACAAGTTGGTCGCCGAGGGCGTCAACGTGGCGCCGCCGCCGCAAGCCCTGGTGCATGCGCAGGACAAGCTGGTCATGCGCCGGCGGCTCGAGGCCCTCGGCGTCCCGGTGCCCCGCTATGCCGAGATCCGCAGCGTCGACGAACTCGATGCCTTCGCGCGGCGCATAGCCGGTCCCGTGGTCGTGAAAGCGGTCCGCGGTGGTTACGACGGTCGCGGGGTGCGGATGGCGCGCGACCCTTTGCACGCCCGCGAGATCGCCGCCGACTTCCTGGGCGACGGGGTGCCGGTGATGGCCGAGGAGCAGGTGAACCTGCGCCGCGAACTGGCGGCCCTGGTGGCGCGGTCACCGTTCGGCCAGGGCGCGGCATGGCCGGTCGTCGAGACGGTGCAGCAGAACGGGATCTGCGTGCAGGTGATCGCGCCCGCGCCGGAGCTGCCCGGCGAACGGGCCGCCGGGGCGCAACAGCTGGCGTTGCGGCTGGCGGCCGAGCTCGGCGTGGTCGGGGTGCTCGCGGTCGAACTCTTCGAGACGGTTGACGGTGAGGTGCTGGTCAACGAGCTCGCGATGCGGCCGCACAACTCCGGGCACTGGACCATGGACGGGTCGCGCACCAGCCAGTTCGAGCAGCATCTGCGGGCGGTGCTGGACTATCCGCTCGGCGATACCGACGTGACCGCGCCGGTGACCGTGATGGCCAACGTCCTGGGCGCCGCGCAGCGGCCCGAGATGACCCTGGACGAGCGGCTGCACCACCTGTTCGCGCGGATGCCCGACGCGCGTGTGCACCTCTACGGCAAGGAGGAACGGCCGGGCCGCAAAATCGGCCATGTCAACTTCCCCGGCACGGAAGCCGATCTGACAAACCCCGCGAAGCTGCGTGAACGTGCTGAGCTAGCGGCAGACTGGTTGTCACACGGACAGTGGACGGACGGATGGGATCCGCATGACTGAACGGCCTAGGGTTGCGGTGATCATGGGCAGCGACAGCGACTGGTCGGTGATGACGGACGCCGCGGCGGCGCTGGCCGAGTTCGACATACCCACCGAGGTCCGGGTGGTCTCGGCGCATCGCACGCCCGGCCTGATGTTCGACTACGCCCGTGCGGCGGCCGACCGCGGCATCGAGGTGATCATCGCAGGCGCGGGCGGTGCCGCCCATCTGCCCGGGATGGTGGCATCGGCGACGCCGCTCCCGGTGATCGGCGTGCCGGTGGCGTTGGCGCGGCTGGATGGCCTGGACTCCCTGCTGTCGATCGTGCAGATGCCGGCGGGTGTGCCGGTGGCCACGGTCTCGATCGGGGGCGCCCGCAATGCCGGGTTGCTGGCGGTGCGCATGCTCGGATCGTCCGACCCGGCGCTGCGGGCTCGCATCGTCGAGTTTCAGGCCCAGCTGGCGGACAGCGTGCGGGCCAAGGATGCGGCGCTGCAAGACCGTCAAGGTAAAGTTACCGGCTAGTAGTCCGGCGACGACGCCCGCTTAGCGGCGGATGAGGAGCTGGGCAGTACGGCAGAGTGCTAGGAGGCTGAGATGGCCGGATGGGCCGGAAACCCCACTTTTGATCTGTTCCAATTGCCCGAAGAGCACCAGGAATTGCGGGCAGCGATCCGTGCGCTGGCGGAGAAGGAGATCGCTCCGCACGCCGCCGACGTGGACGAGAATTCGCGCTTCCCGGACGAGGCGCTGCAGGCGCTGAACGCCTCGGGTTTCAACGCCGTGCACGTGCCCGAGGAGTTCGGCGGCCAGGGCGCCGATTCCGTCGCGGCGTGCATCGTGATCGAGGAAGTCGCCCGCGTCGACGCCTCGGCGTCGTTGATTCCCGCCGTCAACAAGCTGGGCACCATGGGCCTGATCCTGCGCGGCTCCGACGAACTGAAGAAGCAGGTGCTGCCCTCGATCGCCGATGGCACCGCGATGGCGTCCTACGCGCTGAGCGAGCGCGAGGCCGGCAGCGACGCGGCGTCCATGCGGACGCGGGCCAAGGCCGACGGGGACGACTGGATTCTCAACGGCGCCAAGTGCTGGATCACCAACGGCGGCAAGTCGAGCTGGTACACCGTCATGGCGGTCACCGACCCGGAGAACGGCGCCAACGGCATCTCGTCGTTCATGGTCCACAAGGACGACGAGGGGTTCACCGTCGGTCCCAAAGAGCGCAAGCTCGGCATCAAGGGTTCGCCGACCACCGAGCTGTACTTCGAGAATTGCCGGATCCCGGGCGACCGGATCATCGGTGACCCGGGCACCGGCTTCAAGACCGCGCTCGCCACGCTGGACCACACCCGGCCCACGATCGGCGCGCAGGCCGTCGGCATCGCCCAGGGCGCGTTGGATGCCGCGATCGCATACACCAAGGAGCGCAAGCAATTCGGCCACCCGGTGAGCGACAACCAGGGTGTGCAGTTCATGCTCGCCGACATGGCGATGAAGGTGGAAGCCGCCCGGCTCACCGTGTACCACGCGGCCGCTCGCGCCGAGCGTGGCGAGTCCAACCTCGGCTTCATCTCCGCGGCGTCGAAATGCCTTGCCTCCGATGTCGCGATGGAGGTGACCACCGACGCCGTGCAGCTGTTCGGTGGGGCCGGCTACACCATCGACTTCCCGGTCGAGCGGATGATGCGCGATGCCAAGATCACGCAGATCTATGAAGGCACCAATCAGATTCAGCGAGTGGTGATGTCGCGGGCGCTATTGCGCTGATCTGTTTAGGGCCATTGGGTCGGGTGTTTCTTCTCCGAAAGCGCAGCGGTGACAAATAGGATTTTTCTACGGCACCCATTCGGGGTGGGAAGGCCACACGTAGAGTCAGCGTTGGCGCACCGCAGCTTCGAGTCGGGACGCCGTCGCTAACAACGGTTCCTAACCGCGGCCAGGGGGTCAAAGTGCAGAACGTGGCTTCCTGTGGCCATCTCGGAGCCCTTGCCCGAACGACCGGGAATTGATGCCTGTGCGCGTTCCAGTCACCCCGGCGGCGAGTTGGCAGTCCTTGTCGTTGCTGTTGGTCGAGGACGACCGTGCCGATGCGGTGCTGGTGGAAGACCTGATCTCTGATGCGGTCGCCGATATCCGGGTGGTGTGGGCGCAATCGATGGCGCACGCGGAGCGCGAGCTGGAGTCCGCCCGCCCCGACTGCGTGCTGCTTGACCTGCACCTGCCCGACGCAAACGGCATGGACGCGTTGGACCGCATCGCCAAACGTGATGCGACCGTTCCGATCGTCGTACTGACCGGCCTGAACGACGAGTACTTCGGGGCGTCCGCCGTCGCCGCGGGCGCCCAGGACTACCTGGTCAAAGGCCGGGTCGAGCCGGAGATGCTGCGGCGCGCGCTGCTGTACGCGATCGAACGCAAGCGCGCCGAGCTGATCGCCGCCGATCTGCACGCGAGCCAGCTGCGGGCCCGTGAGAACGCCCTGCTGGAACGGGGTTTGCTGCCCTCGCCGCTGCTGCTGGACCACCCCGGCGTCGACATCGTCGCCCGGTACCGCCCGAGCCGCGAGGACGCGTTGCTCTGTGGCGACTTCTACGACGTCGTCCAGACGCCCGACCGGATCGTCCACGTC
Source organism: Mycobacterium sp. (assembly GCA_036500645.1). Taxonomy (GTDB): domain Bacteria; phylum Actinomycetota; class Actinomycetes; order Mycobacteriales; family Mycobacteriaceae; genus Mycobacterium. The sequence continues at coordinate 24,661 of DASYBR010000126.1, forward strand.
CTGATCGGTGACGTCGCCGGCCACGGCCCGCACGAGGCGGCCCTGGGCGCGGCGCTGCGGATCGCGTTCCGCGCGCTCACATTCGCCGGCGTCACCGGCATCGAGTTGATGCGGCAGCTCGAGCGGATGCTGCGTTCCGAGCGAACGGACACCGGCATTTTCGCGACGGTGCTCAGCCTGGAGATACCGGCCGACAGTCCGCGTATCACCGCGATCCGTGCGGGTCATCCCGGGATGCTGCTGCAGGGCAACGGCACCGTGAATTGGATCGAACCGCCGGGTGGGGCCGCGCTGGGCCTGCGCGCCGACGACTGGCCGCGGTACGAGCTGGAGTTGCCCGCGGGGTGCGGCCTGCTGTTGCTCACCGACGGACTGTTCGAGGGATATTCGGGACAAGGCGCCCAACGTCTGGGAGAAGACGGATTGCTCGCGCTGGCAAGGTCACACGCGAATCTGCCCGGCCCGGCGTTCGTCGACGCGCTCATCGACGGTGCGCAGAAACTCGCCCAGCCACGCGGCGGCCTCACCGATGACATCGCCGTGCTGCGCGTCGAAAGGACGACTTCTGAAAGAATGACGACGTGACGGCCCCCTGGTTGCGCCGCCTGCGACTGTCGCAGCTGACCGTGCGGGGATGGCAGGCCCTGGTCCTGCTCAGCATGGGCGGCATGGTGCTGGCCGGCGCGATGATCGGTTCGGTTCTGCTCAACCGCACCGACGACATGTCGCGTGAGCTGACCGACAGCATCCAGCCCGCGCGGGTGGCGGCTTACCAGCTGCAGTCCGCGCTGCGCGACCAGGAGACGGGCATCCGCGGCTACCTGATCGCCGCGGACCGACAATTCCTCACCCCCTACTACGACGGTCAACACGCCGAGCGGGCGGCGGCTGACGAGATTCGGCGCCGGCTGGGGGCGCATTCGGACCTGATCGGCGACCTGGACGAGATCGAGCGGGCCGCCGCCAACTGGCGGGCGAATTACGCCGAGCCGGTGATCGCGGCCGTGCTCCCGAACGGCAAGAACGTCACCAGCAGGCCGTCGGCCGAACGCGGCAAGGCCGAATTCGACCATTTACGAGCGCTTTTCGATAAGCAGAACGCCAACCTGTCTGCGGTGCGGTCGAATTCCACCGCCGAGCTTAAAAGCACCGATACGTGGCGCGACAGGGTGTTTGGCGCGATGGTGCTGTTGTTCTTCGTGACGGCCGGTCTGCTGGGATTCTTGGTGCGGGACACCGTCGCCCGTCCGCTCGCGGCGCTGGCCGCGTCGTGCCGGCGGATCACCCAGGGCAATTTCGGCGAGACCATCTCGCTGCCGAAGCGGCCCAAAGACATTCGCAACATGGCGATCGACGTGGAGGACATGCGCAGGCGCATCGTCGAGGAGCTCGAAGTGTCGCGGTTGGCCCAATCCCAACTGGATGACCAGACCGCCGAATTGCGACGTTCCAACGCCGAACTCGAGCAGTTCGCCTATGTCGCGTCGCACGACCTTCAGGAACCGCTGCGCAAGGTCGCCTCGTTCTGCCAGCTGCTGGAGAGGCGATACGGCGACCAACTCGACGAGCGTGGCCACGAATACATCGGATTCGCGGTCGACGGCGCAAAACGTATGCAGGCGTTGATCAACGACCTGCTCACCTTCTCCCGGGTCGGCCGGCTGGGCACCACCGAAACCGAGGTGAATCTGGACGCGACGCTGGATGCCGGCGTGTCCAACCTGGCCGCCGCGATCGAAGAATCCGACGCCGAGATCGTGCGCCCGCAGCAGCCGCTTCCGCAGATACTCGGGGACCCGACACTGCTGACGATGTTGTGGCAGAACCTCATCGGCAATGCGGTGAAGTTCCGGCACGTCGACCGTCGGCCCCGCATCGTCATCGAATGCGCCCGGGGTACCGAAAGTCACGACGGTGAATGGCTGTTCAGCGTGTCGGACAACGGGATCGGCATCCCCGAGGAGTTTGCCGACAAGGTCTTCGTGATCTTCCAACGTCTGCACGGCCGAGAGGTCTACGCCGGAACGGGTGTCGGTCTTGCCTTGGTCAAGAAAATCGTCGAGCACCACGGCGGCTTCATCAGGATCGACACGTCTCAAACCGACGGGACGAGGATCGAGTTCACCCTCCCCATCCCCGCGACCGACCCCGATGCGGGAGCGGTCGCCGCACGCTCAGCAGCTTTGGAAGGAGCTCACGAATGACATCTGCCGCCGATAGAGCCATTGACATCCTGCTCGTCGAAGACGACCCGGGAGACGAGCTCATCACGCGAGAAGCGTTCGAGCACAACAAAGTCAAGAACAGGCTCCATGTCGCGCACGACGGCGAAGAGGGGCTCGACTACCTCTACAAGCGCGGTCGGTTCGGGGAGGCGGCGCGGCCCGACCTCATCCTGCTGGACTTGAACCTGCCAAAGTACGACGGCCGGCAGCTCCTCGAGAAGATCAAGTCCGACCCCGACCTGGCCCGCATACCGGTCGTGGTGCTCACCACCTCCTCGGCGGAGGAGGACATCCTGAAAAGCTATAAGTTGCACGCCAATGCGTACGTCACCAAGCCGGTCGACCTGGACCAGTTCATGAGGGCGGTCCGGCAGATCGATGAGTTCTTTGTTCAGGTGGTGCGGCTGCCCAGCGTCTGACGCCGGTCAGGAGTGCTGCGGCGCAGCGAGATACGCGTCGTTGTGCTGTCCCGGGGCCGGCGGGGGATCGGTGGCCCAGCCGGCCGACAAGGCGTCGAAGCTCTCGTAGCGTGCGGGGGTGCGAACCACCGTGATCGCGTCGTCGTCGCTGCCGACTTTCAGGGCGAGCTCGTTCTCGGCGAACAGCGGGGTGCTGACCACCTGTTTCCAGGTGTAGGCCAGGCAGGCCATCAGACCGCCTTCCTGCAGCAGTTCAACCCATTCGGCCGCGGGCTTGGCGGCCAGCGCCTTCTCGAGTTCCTCGGTCAGTTCGGGGTAGTTCATGGCGCGTGAGCGCTGGTCGATGAACCGCTCGTCGTCCAGCATGTCGGGCCGGTCGATGATCTGGCACAGCTTCGCCCAGTGCTTGGGCACATACGCGCTGATGACCAGGTAGCCGTCGGCCGCCTTGAACGCGTCCGACGGTTGGGTGGCAAAGCCGACTCCCTTGCGCCGCTTGGGTTTTGATTCGCCATCCGGTTTGGGCGCTTCGCTGGGCTTGTTCAGGTGGATCGTGAGCTGACTGGCTTGCAAACTGACCGCGACGTCGTACATCGCGACGTGCACCACGTCGCCCACGCCGTGGCGTTCGCGGTTCAGCAGCGCGGCCAGCACCGCCTGGGCCAGCACGTGACCGCTGGCGGCGTCGACGAGCTGGAACGGAATGACCTGCGGTTTGCCGGTCGGTGTGGGCATGCCGGTGGTCATGCCGGACTCGGCGGCGACCATCAGGTCGACTCCCGGCCTGCTGCCGTTCGGGCCGTTGCCCCCGTAGGCCGACAGCCGCGCATAGATCAATTTCGGGTTGCGCGAGCGCAATTCGTCGGGCCCCAGGCCCAGGCGTTCCATCACGCCGGGGCGAAACCCTTCCAGCACGACGTCGGCGGTGTCGGCGAGCCGCAGTATCTGCTGCTTGGTCTCGTCGCTGGTGAGGTCCGCCACCACCGACTTCTTGCCGCGGTTGTGCGGGAGGAACAGCGTGGCCAGCGGCGGGCGCCCGGGCAGCACGGCGGTGATATGCCGGGCCGCCTCGCCGGCGGGCGCCTCGATCTTGATGACCTCGGCGCCGAGGTCGGCCAGCACCTGCCCGGCCATCGGCCCCGCTATGTTCTGGGTGAAATCGAGTACCCGGAATCCATCGAGTGGCTTGGCGGGCGTGCTGTTTGGCATGTGGAGCCTTCCTTTAAGCTGCCTTCTGCAACACCGCGGTGCAGTAGTAGTTCCCGGAGAACGGCGCATCGGGTTCGGCCGACTGCAGCGGCAGTCCGTTGTCGGCCAACAACTGATTCAGCGAGGTGCGGGCCGCTTGCCACCCGTGGTTGTGCAGATAGGTCGCCACGTCGTTGCGTTCGCCGGGGAAGCCCAAATCGCCCAGGGCGATCTCCAGGCCGTTCTGCCGCCACTTTTCGCTCGCGGCGTTCAACGCATCCCCGTTGATCCCCGTATTCACGAAGACCTCGGCCACCAACTGACTGCCGTCGGCGGACAGGGCGGTGATGTTGTCCAGCAACAGATCCTGAGCCGCGGGCGGCAGGAAGCCGATCAGTCCCTCGGCGGCCCAGGCGGCGGGACTTTCGGTGTCGAAGCCGGCCTGCCGCAACGCCGACGGCCAATCGTGGCGCAGGTCGACCGGAATCGCGCGCACTTCGGCGGTGGGCTCGGCCCCGAGTTCGGCGATGGTGGCGGCCTTGAATTCGAGGACTTGCGGCTGGTCGATCTCGAACACGGTGGTGCCCGGCGCCCAGGGCAGCCGGTAGGCGCGCGCGTCCAGTCCGGAGGCCAGGATTACCACCTGGCGGATGCCCGCCGTCGCCGCCTCGGAGAAGAACGCGTCGATGTACCGGGTGCGGGCGGCCAGCATGTCCGTCATGCGCTGCATGCCCCACGGGGCGCCGGGCACGTCGACGTCGGCGGTGTCGAGCTCACCGGCGGCCCATCGGGTCATGAAGTCGACGCCGACGGCGCGCACCAGCGGCTCGGCAAACCGGTCGTCGATCAGGGCGTCCCGGGTGGCGCGCGCCCTTCCGGCGGCCACCATGGTGGCCGTGGCTCCCACGCTGGTCGCCAGGTCCCAGGAGTCGTTGTCGGTGCGCGCCATCGGGAAATTCCTTTCCACCTCTGCTGTTTAGCCAGCATAACTAGAGGCATTGCGGCACCTTTGACACGGTTGTATTACCGCCGGGCGTTGCGGATCGCGCACCCGGCGGGGCGTCGTTAGCCTCGCGAAATGACCACTTCCCCTGCTATCGAACAGGAATACGCTGTCGCCGAGGCCCACGACCCGGGGTGGCAGCGCAACGCCGAGTGGGCGCGGCGGCTGGCCTGGGTCAGCCTGGCCGTGGTGCTCGTCGAGGGTGTCATCGGTCTGTGGCAGGGGCTGGCGGTCGGATCCGTCGCACTGACCGGATGGGCCCTGGGGGGCGTGTCCGAGGCCCTGGCCAGCGCGATGGTGGTGTGGCGATTCAGCGGTGCGCGCACGTATTCGCGGACCGCCGAGCGGCGCGCGCAGCGTGGTGTCGCGGTGTCGTTCTGGTTGACAGCGCCGTACATCGCCGCCGAATCCATCCACGGCCTGGCGGGCGAACACCACGCCGAGACGTCGGTGATCGGCATCGGGTTGACGATCGTGGGCCTGTTGCTGATGCCGGTCCTCGGCCGGGCCAATCACGAACTGGGCGGGCGGCTGGACTCGGGCGCCACGGAGGCCGAGGGAATCCAGAACTACCTGTGCGGCGCGCAGGCCGCCGGAGTGCTGGTCGGCCTTGCGATGACGGCGCTTTGGTCCAACGGCTGGTGGGTCGACCCCGCGGTCGGGCTGGCGATCGCCGGCATTGCGGCGTGGCAGGGCGTCCGCGCATGGGGCGGCCACGCCTGCGGGTGCTGAAGTAGCTGGTGGCGACCCGCTGCGCCCGGCTTCGCCGCGCTTGCGATCGCCTGAATTAGGTGGTGGCGACCCGCTGCGCCCGGCTTCGCCGCGCTTGCGATCGCCACTAGTCCAACTGATACCGAATGAGCCGCGAGCTGTTCGCGACCACCGCGACCGAGGACGCGTTGTGCAGGATCGCGGCCAGCACCGGGGATAACGCACCGCCGGCACCGATGATCAACCCGGCCGCGTTGACGGCGATGGACATCCCGTAGTTCTCCCGGATG
>DASYBR010000127.1:0-31393 GCA_036500645.1 Mycobacterium sp.
GAAGTCGTCGAGGTATTCACATCGAAGGCTCCCAACGCGGGGCCGTCGCGGGACTGGCAGCAGTTCGTGGTGTCGCCACGCGCCAAGGCGAAGATCCGGCAGTGGTTCGCCAAGGAGCGCCGCGAAGAGGCGCTCGAGACCGGCAAGGACGCCATGGCCCGCGAGGTGCGCCGCGGTGGACTTCCGTTGCAGCGCTTGGTCAATGGCGAGGCGATGGCGTCGGTGGCGCGCGAGCTGCACTACACCGACGTGTCGGCGCTCTACACCGCGATCGGTGAGGGGCACGTTTCGGCCAAGCACGTCGTGCAGCGGTTGTTGGCCGAGCTCGGCGGCATCGACCAGGCCGAGGAGGATCTCGCCGAGCGGTCCACGCCGACGACCATGCTGCGGCGACCGCGCAGCAGCGACGATGTCGGGGTTTCGGTCCCCGGCGCCCCGGGGGTGCTGACCAAACTGGCCAAGTGCTGCACCCCGGTGCCCGGCGACCAGATCATGGGGTTCGTCACCCGCGGCGGCGGAGTGAGCGTGCACCGCACCGACTGCACGAATGCCGCGTCGCTGCAACAACAATCCGAACGCATCATCGAGGTGCTCTGGGCGCCGTCACCGTCGTCGGTGTTTCTGGTGGCCATCCAGGTCGAGGCGCTCGACCGGCACCGGTTGCTGTCGGACGTGACCCGCGTGCTGGCCGACGAGAAGGTCAACATCCTCTCGGCGTCGGTCACCACCTCCGGTGACCGGGTGGCCATCAGCCGCTTCACCTTCGAGATGGGCGACCCCAAGCACCTCGGGCATCTGCTCAACGTCGTGCGCAACGTCGAGGGCGTCTACGACGTCTACCGGGTGACCTCGGCGGCTTAAGAGGCTTACCCTAAGCGCACCGAATTGATCGTGACGGGGCTGGCGGGCGCACCCATCTGACGATCGCCGGCGATGCCAAGTCTGGCGATCTTGTCGAGCGTGTCCAGACCCGCCTGGTCGATCGTGCCGAATACCGTGCTCTGCGGCTCCATTTCGGAATCCTTGTAGACCAGGGCGAACTGGCTGCCGTTGGTGCCCGGCTTGCCGTCATTGGCCGAGAACACGGTGCCCCGCGGGTAGATCACCGTCGCCCGCAGCGCGGAATCGCCCTGCTGGTACTGGTCGGTGGGGTACTCGTCGGCGAATTCGTACCCCGGGCCCCCGGTGCCATCAACGGGGCCGCCGCACAGCACAAAGCCTCCGTCGGGCGCGCTGTAGGTGCGGTAGCAGTCGGTGCTGTCGAAGAAATGCTGCTTTGTCAGGCTGACGAAACTGTTGACCGTGCAAGGCGACTCGTTGTTGGCCAGCTGAATCCCGATATCGCCGTAGTTGGTTGAGAGCACCGTGTGGATTTGCGGCGGGTCGGTGGACACCCTGCCCGATGCGGGCGGGTCGACCGGCTTACCGGCCGGATCCGCCGAGGGACGGTATTGGCAATTGGCGCCCAGGTCGGCCGGCGGTGCGAACGCCGGCAACGGCGGCACCGTGGCCGTCGCCGTCGCCGTCGCATCGGAGGTCGATCCCGACCGGTTTGGCGCCCTGCCGCGGGTCGGGCTGTTCGAGGCGGCGGTGTCGGTGGGGTCGTGGCTCTGGGTGACCAGCGCGATGACCAAGGCGACGACGGCGGCCAGCGCCAGGGCCGATGCGCCGACGATGCCGAGCAGCAAACGCTTGGATTGCGTTGGCGGGCGGTACGCGGGCTGCGGATCGGGTTTACCGGCCGGCGGCGACGGAGCGGCGAGCGGCGGCGGTGGGATGACCGGCGGTTGCGGGCCGGTTGCCGCCAGGTCGGCGGGGCGCTCGAGCGCCGCCCTCGCCGCTTCGGCGAGCTCCATCACCGACTGATAGCGGTATGCGATGTCCTTGGCCATGCCCCGGGCGACCACCGCGTCCAATAGTGGCGGCACACCGGGTGTGCTGATCGACGGTTGCGGCGGCCGGGTGTTCAAATGCCCATTGAGCTGTTCTTCGAGGCTGTCACCGGCAAACGGGCGTTTGCCGGTCAGGCACTCGTGCAGCACGCAGGCCAGCGAATACACGTCGGCGCGGTGATCCGTTGTGCCCCTGAAACGTTCGGGTGCCATGTACGCAACGGTGCCCATCGTGTGGCCGGTCTGGGTGAGCGAGGTGTCGGTGAGGGTGCGGGCGATGCCGAAGTCGATCAGGTAGACGAAATCTCGTGCGGTGGTGACCAAGATGTTCTTCGGCTTGATGTCGCGATGGATCAATCCCACCTCGTGAGCGCTATCCAGTGCCGCCGCAACCTGTTCGATGACCGCGACCGCACGCTCGGGGCTGAGCCGTCCACCGTGTTCGGCCATGTACTGCACCAGGTCGCGGCCCTCGATCAACCGCATGTCGACATACAGTTGACCGTCGATCTCGCCGTAGCTGTGGATGGGCACCACGTGTGGATCGTTGAGGCTCGCCGCTATTCGCGCTTCGCGCCGGAACCGTTGCTGAAACTCCTGGTCCTGCGCCATGTTCGGCGGAAGGACCTTCAGTGCGACTACCCGGTCGGTGCTGACGTCATAGGCGCGGTAAACCTGTCCCATGCCGCCGCGCCCCAAGACTTCGACCAATTGGTAATGGCCAAATGACTCTGTCCCCACGCAACGACCATAAGGTGTCGCGCGCGTGCGGCACGCCGTTATGGAAATCTAGTCGAGCAGCACCGAGGTGATGGTGACGTCTTCGGCGGGCGCCCCGTCTTCACCGCCGCCGCCGACGCCGGCTTTGGCGATCTTGTCCAGTGTGGCCAGCCCGTCGGCCTGAATGGTGCCGAATACGGTGTACTGCGGCGGCAACTGGGAGTCCTTGTAGACCAAGAAGAACTGGCTGCCGTTGGTGTTGGGCCCGGCATTGGCCATCGCCAAGGTGCCGCGCGGGTAGAGCACCGGCTGCTGCGCATTGGGGTCGTTGGGCGGGTACTGATCGGTCGGGTACTCGTTGGCGAATTGGTAGCCGGGACCACCGGTGCCGTCGCCCTTGGGGTCGCCACACTGCAACACGCCCAGGTCCTGCGACGTGGTCAGCCGGTGGCATTTGGTGTTGTCGAAGAATTTCTGACCGGCCAGGCTCGCGAAACTGTTGACCGTGCAAGGTGATTCGTTGTTGGCCAGCATGAGGCCGATGTGGCCCTGGTTGGTCACCATGCTCGCGCTCACCTGCGCCGGGTCGGTCGGCACCTTGCCGGTCCGCGGCGGCTTGACCTTTTTCGCGGCAGGATCCGCCGACGCCGGATACTGGCAGTTGGCGCCCAGGTTGGCCGACGGCTTGAACGGCGGCAACGCCGGAGCCTGCGGGGTTTGCCCGGGCGCGGTCGCCGTCGTCCCCGCGGAGCTGCTCGCGGGAGTGGACGATGTGGCGGTGTTGGTGTTGTGCTCGTGCTTGGTGTTGATGATCGTGAGCACCACCGCGACGACCACGGCCACGGCCACGATCGAGCCGGCCGCGATCAGTAAGATTCGGCGCCGCTTGGCTTGCTTTGCGCGGCGCTCGAGCTGCCGTTCGAGCTTGCGCTTGGCGTTCTCGCGTCGCTGTTCGTTGGTCGGCATGGCGCGGATGCCTCCATAAGTCAGTCGGGGCCCGAGGTGGCCTGCTCAGGCTAATGTGGGCGCCGCGACCCGTGTCAAGCGGGCCCCGTGGGAAACTGGGAAGCGTGTTGATCACCGGATTTCCCGCCGGGATGTTGCAGTGCAACTGCTACGTGCTGGCCGAGCGGCCCGGCACGGACGCCGTCATCGTGGACCCTGGGCAGCGTGTGATGGGCCCGTTGCGGCGCATCCTCGACAAGAATCGGCTGACCCCTGCCGCGGTGTTGCTGACCCACGGGCACATCGACCACATGTGGTCCGCACAGAAGGTGTCCGACACCTACGGTTGCCCGACTTACATCCACCCCGAGGACCGGTTCATGCTGAAAGACCCGATCCACGGCCTGGGCCCGCGCCTGGCGCAGCTGGTGACGGGTGCCTTTTTCCGCGAGCCCAAGCAGGTCGTCGAGCTGGACCGTGACGGCGACAAGATCGACCTGGGCGGTGTGACCGTCAACGTCGATCACGCCCCCGGACACACGCGCGGGTCGGTGATCTTCCGGGTGTCGTCAGACTCCGATGTCGTCTTCACCGGCGACACCCTGTTCGAGCGCTCGGTGGGCCGCACCGACCTGTTCGGCGGCAGCGGTCGCGACCTGATCACGTCGATCGTCGACAAGCTGCTGGTGCTGGACGACAAGACCGTCGTGTTGCCGGGACACGGCAACTCCACCACCATCGGCGCCGAACGGCGTTTCAACCCGTTCCTCGAAGGCCTGAGCCAGTGACGGACTCGTTCTCGGCACCCAAAGGGGTACCGGACTACATTCCGCCCGGCTCGGCGCAGTTCGTGGCCGTGCGCGACGGCCTGCTGGGCGCGGCCCGCCGGGCCGGATACGGCGATATCGAGTTGCCCATCTTCGAAGACACGTCCCTGTTCGCCCGCGGCGTCGGCGAATCCACCGACGTGGTATCCAAGGAGATGTACACCTTCTCCGATCGCGGTGACCGCTCGGTGACGCTGCGGCCCGAGGGGACCGCCGGGGTGGTGCGCGCGGTCATCGAACACGGCCTGGACCGCGGCGCGTTGCCGGTGAAGCTCTGCTACGCCGGGCCGTTCTTCCGCTACGAACGTCCGCAGGCCGGGCGCTACCGCCAGCTGCAGCAGGTCGGAGTGGAGGCGATCGGCGTCGACGACCCGGCGCTGGACGCGGAGGTGATCGCCGTCGCCGACGCCGGCTTTCGGTCGTTGGGGCTCGACGGGTTCCGGCTGGAGATCACGTCCCTGGGTGACGAGAGCTGCCGCCCGCAGTACCGGGATCTGTTGCAGGAGTTTCTCTTTGCGCTCGACCTCGACGAGGAGACCCGCAAACGCGCCGGGATCAACCCGCTGCGGGTGCTCGACGACAAGCGACCCGAGGTGCGGGCCATGACCGCCGGTGCGCCGGTGCTGCTCGATCACCTGTCCGACGCCGCCAAACAACACTTCGACACCGTGCTGGCTCACCTGGACGCGCTCGGGGTGCCCTACGTCATCAACCCGCGCATGGTGCGCGGGCTCGACTACTACACGAAGACCACGTTCGAGTTCGTGCACGACGGTCTGGGCGCGCAATCCGGCATCGGCGGCGGAGGCCGCTACGACGGCCTGATGAAACAACTCGGTGGACAAGACCTGTCCGGCATCGGTTTTGGGCTCGGGGTGGACCGCACCCTGCTGGCGCTGCGGGCCGAGGGCAAGAGCGCGGGGGAGACCACGCGCTGCGATGTGTTCGGCGTGCCGTTGAGCGAGCAGGCCAAGCTCGAGCTGGCGGTGCTGGGCGTGAAGCTGCGCGCCGCCGGTGCGCGCGTCGACATGGCCTACGGCGACCGCGGGCTCAAGGGCGCGATGCGCGCCGCCGACCGTTCGGGTGCGCGCGTCGCACTGGTGCTGGGTGATCGCGACATCGAGTCCGGCACGGTCGGTGTGAAGGACCTGGCGACGGGGGATCAGGTATCCGTTCCAGCGGATTCGGTTGTCGCTGAGGTTCTTTCGAAGCTGGGCGGGTAGCCGGTCACTTCCCGAGGTGCGCTCCCAGCTTTTGATGTAGCTCGGCGACATCTTCCACGCCGGCCAACTCCCTCGGCAGGTCGATTTCGCGGATCGACTGACCCGGCCCGGCGATCGGCCCACCCGTTCCCGCTTCGGGCTTGGTCGACGCGGGTTTGCCGGCGGTGCCGATGATGTTGCCGAGATCGTCGGTGATGACCGTGATCTTCATAGCTGTCCCCATTCAGGTGTTGAGCGGCAGGTCGCTGAATTTGATGAATTGGAGCACGAACGGTACCGCAATGCTGCTGTCGTTTCTGACCTTGAATTCGTAGAACACCTCGGGCGCGTGGTCATCGCCCGGGCCGCCGCGGCACATCGCGAAATCGTAAGTGACCAAGACGTTTCGGGCGGTGTTGTTGCCCCCTTGCGACCGACCCTTGGGTATCGCCCTGAACATGATCGGGCCCTGGTTGGGTCCACCGGTCGGACCCGGGTCGGTGAAGAAATTCCAATTCCAGTATTGGATGGAATTGGCTGCGATCGTCCAATTTCCGTCGATCTCCCAACGTACCGGCATGTCGTTCCCCTAGTTCCGTTGCTGTGCGCCGCTGCTCTGCGGCGCTGGGGCGAACGTAACGCCGACGTCGGCGAATGACGCGAGTAGTTCACTACCTCAACCGACGGCGGTCGGTTGGCGGTGGCCGTCTGTCTTGAGTCAGTGGATACGGTACAACCAGCGCCTGGCGGCTGTACGCTCATGCGGTGGCGGAAACGTCATACGCCAAGTGCGGCGATCTCAGCCTGGCGTATCAGGTGTTTGGCGACGGGCCGACTGAACTCGTCTTTGTCGGGCCGATAGTCACCCACGTCGAGTTGCTCTGGACCCAGCCCGAATTCAAGGCCTTTTTCGATCAGCTCGGCACGTTCTGTCGGGTCGTCATGTTCGATAAGGCTGGGGTCGGGCTGTCGGACCCCATCCCGAAAGTGCGATTGCTTGAAGAGCGAGCGGCCGAGATCGAGGCCGTCATGGATGCCGTCGGCTTCGGAAAGCCCGCCCTCTTCGCTATGAGCGAGGGCGGCCCGCAGGCCATCGTGTTTGCGGCCAGAAAACCGGAGCGAACGCGGGCGCTGGTCATCTACGGCTCGTTCGCGTGCACCGCTGGCGGCAGCTGGGACGACTTGGATCGCGACCCTGCCGAGCTGCGGGCCCGCGCCCTTGCCGAGCTGGGTGAGCAGTACACGCCGTCGGTGGAGCAGATTGCCCGCGTCCAGGAAATTATTCGCGCCGGCAGCACGGCGTGGGGCAGCGGTGCGGCCACTAACGTTTTGTTCCCGTCGATCCGGTCGGTACGCCAACTCGGAATGTTCGAGCGCATGTGCGCCAGCCCAGGGATGTTCCGAGCGACAGTGGAATCGGTCTTCCGGGTCGACGTTCGGGCGATCCTGCCGACGATCAGCGCGCCGACCCTGGTCATCCATGCTCGCGGGGACCCCGCCGTTTCGGTGCAAGGCGGCCGCTATCTCGCAGACCACATTCCCGACGCGCGGTACCTCGAGGTCGACGGCGCGGCCCATGCGCCCTGGGTCACCGAGCCCGACACGATCCTGACGGCGATCGAGGAATTCCTCACTGGGAGCCATGCGGCACCGTCGCAATCCCACCGCGCCCTGCGCACCGTGTTGTTCACCGACATGGTCGCCTCGACGCAACGCGCCGCGGTGGCGGGCGACGAGCGGTGGCGGGCGGTGCTGCATCGCTTCGGTGAGATCACCGCGGAGCTCACGCAACGGTTCGGCGGCACGGTGGTCAAGAGCACCGGCGACGGCCACCTCGCCACGTTCGACGGGCCGACGCAGGCCATCCGCTGCGCCGAGGCCTTGCGTGCTGACGCCGAGACACTTGGCATCCAGATCCGCGCCGGCATCCACACCGGCGAATGCGAGCTGCTCGACGCGGACATCGGGGGGATCGCGGTTCATATCGCCGCGCGGATCTGCGGCCACGCGGGCGCCGGCGAAATCCTTGTCTCCCGCACGGTGCGTGACCTGGTCGTCGGATCGGGCACGGGCTTCGAGGAGCGCGGCAGCGTCGACTTGCGCGGCGTGCCCGGCAGCTGGCAACTCTTGGCGGTGGATCGCCACGGCGCGCGTGTGGGGTCGGCCGAGGCGGAGCTGGCATCACTGCCGACCCCCAGCCGCCGGGCCACGATGCGCCGCTCGGACCGCGCCGTGGAGGTGATGGTCAGGCGGACACCGTGGATCTTGCGAGGGATATCCCGTATTGCGCCGGCCACCGATCGCAGATGAATCGAGATACGTTCAGCCACAACGCGGTTTACGCGGTGCCATCATTTGATGAAAAGCTTCTGGGCTGGCGGGATGCTATCCGCCGCCGCCGTCGCCCGGCGCAGTTTGTCGGTGGCCGTCACTATCATCGAATGTATGTTCGAATACTGGTACGCCTCCCGCCCGACGCCGGAGTCGGCGGTGCTGCTGGATCGGATGCGCGAGTCACGTCGCGCAGAGGCGCGGGCGGGCGCCGAGCGGCTCGTTGCGGTCGGCGAATTGCTGATGGTGCGTTGTCGCGAGTCCGGGGAGCGACCGGACTGGGCGGCAGACACCTGGGAAGCGGTCGCCGCTCAGGTGGCGGCCGCGCTGCAGTGCAGCGTTGGGCTGGCACACAGCTATCTGCGGCACGCGATGGCGATGCGTGACCGGCTGCCCCAGGTAGGCAAGGCATTCCAGGCCGGCGATATCGACTATCGCGCCTTTCAGACGATCGTGTTTCGCACCGACCTGATCGCCGACGCCGATGTGCTGGCGAAGGTGGACGCACACGTGGCGGCATTGGTGTCGAGGCGTCCGTCGCTGACGCGGGGCGGGTTGGGCGCCGCCGTTGACCGCGTGGTGGCCATCGTCGATGCCGACGCGGTGCGACGGGCCTCCCGGGCCGCGACCGATCGTTTCCTGGATGTGCGAGCCAATGAGTCGGGGATGGCCTGGGTGAGCGGAAACGTGTTGGGCACCGACGGGCGAGCCCTGGACAAGAGGCTCGATGAGTTGGCGGGCAGCGTGTGCGAGGAGGACCCGCGCACCCGGGCGCAACGGCGTGCCGATGCGTTGGGGGCGCTTGCCGCCGGTGCCCAGCGATTGGTTTGCGGTTGCGGAGTGTCCGGCTGTCCGGCCGCGGCACCGACTACAAGCAACGTGGTCATTCACGTGGTTGCCGAGCGGGCCAGTGTCGAGGGCACCGGGTCGGCGCCGGGCGTGTTATCGGGCGCGGAGGGCCTCGTTCCGGCCGAGGTGATCGCCGAACTGGTTAAATCGGCGCGGCTGGTGCCGCTGATCGCACCCGTGGGCGCCGAATCGCACTACGTCCCATCGGCCAAGCTGGCCGACTTCGTGCGATGCCGGGACCTGACCTGCCGCGCTCCGGGTTGCGGGCGCCCGGCCACCGAATGCGACGTGGACCATACGATCCCGTATTCGCAGGGGGGTGCCACCCACGCGTCGAACCTGAAATCCCTTTGCCGCCTTCATCATTTGATGAAGACGTTCTGGGGTTGGCGGGACCAGCAGCTGCAGGACGGGACCGTCATCTGGACGCTGCCTGACGGGGACACCTACGTCACGAGCCCGGGTAGCGCGCTGTTCTTCCCGACCTTGTGCGCACCCACCGGTAAGGTCTTGCCGGCCGCCGCGCCTGGGCCCGAACACTGCGCTGACCGCACGGCGATGATGCCGCTACGGACCAGCACCCGCGCTCAGAGCCGGGCCCACCGCATCGCCGCCGAGCGCCGGCACAGTCGCCGAATTCGGTTAGCCGCCAGCGTTGCGCAGACGGAGCCGTTGGCCGAAGGCGACGGCGAGCCACCGCCATTCTGATTGCCGGTAAAGCTATTTCTTGCTCGGAATGACGATTATGACGATCAACGTGAGGATGGAGAAGAACAGCCCAAGAATTCCCCAGCCCAACGGATTTCGGCCCTTCGTCATTGCGATGATGCCGCAGACTATTGCGGCGATAACGCTGCCGATAGCGACGAAGATCCCTTTAATGCCACGAAGAATAAGGCCCGCCGCGAGCGGGTCCGAACTCGCCAAAATCACCGAATGCAACATGTCAGGTCCTTTCGTGACGAAGCCCTTACTTGGTACCCCAACGCGCTCAGGCGAAAACGCAAGCACTTGACTCTGCTTCGAACTATTGTTCGAATAGAGGGATGCGTTGGGCCAACCAAGCCGTCGCGGTGAACGGCACGCCCGTCGAGGACGGGGCGCTCCCGGGGCTGCAGCGGATCGGCTTCGTCCGAAGCGTGCGCACACCACAATTCGAGGGAATCACCTTCCATGAGGTGCTGTGCAAGTCCGCGCTCAACAAGGTTCCCGGCGCGGCGGCGCTGCCGTTTCGCTACACGGTCAACGGCTATCGAGGCTGCTCGCACGCCTGCCGTTACTGCTTCGCCCGGCCCACCCACGAATACCTGGATTTCGACAACGGCATCGACTTCGACACCCAGGTGGTCGTCAAGACCAACGTCGTCGAGGTGCTGCGCCGGGAGTTGCGCAGGCCGTCGTGGCAGCGCGAGACCGTCGCCCTCGGCACGAACACCGATCCCTACCAGCGAGCCGAGGGCCGCTACGCGTTGATGCCGGGCATCATCGGTGCCCTCGCCGAATCCGGTACGCCGCTGTCGATCCTGACCAAGGGCACGCTGCTGCGGCGCGACCTGCCGCTGATCGCGGATGCGGCGACGCGGGTTCCGCTGTCGGTCGCGGTGTCGCTGGCGGTCGGCGATGCCGAGCTGCATCGCGACGTCGAGCCCGGCACGCCGACGCCGCAAGCTCGCCTTGGCCTGATCGCCGCGATCCGGGACGCCGGCCTGGAGTGTCATGTGATGGTCGCGCCGGTGCTGCCGCATCTGACCGACTCCACCGAGCACCTCGATAGGCTGCTCGGCGATATCGCGGCGGCGGGCGCCGGCAGCGTCACGGTTTTCGGCCTGCACCTGCGCGGTTCGACCCGTGGATGGTTCATGTCCTGGCTCGCGCGCTCGCATCCCGATCTGGTCGCGAGCTATCGCGAGCTGTACCGCCGGGGCGCGTACCTGCCGCCGAGCTACCGAGAGATGCTGCGGTCCAGGGCCGCCCCGCTGATCGCCAAATACCGGCTGGCGGGCGATCACCGCCCCTTCGCCCCGGCCGCCTCGGCGACCCCACCGGAACCCGTCCAGCCCACGCTGTTTTGAGCTAGGCGGGTTTGTCACCACGCGGCTTGGTGAGGGTGAAGCGGTCCACGATGGTCACCGCGCCGAACAGCCCGCTCAACGCGTAGTGCGTCACCGTGATCGAGGTGTTGCCCCCGGCCCGGCCCGGGTCGACGTCGAACGCCGCGAAGCCGTAAGGGTTGTCGCGGTCGCGAAACGCCGACCACGGCGCGTCCTCCATCACGTATATCGGTACCTTGCGGCCGATCGCGGGATCGAAAGCGCCAACGCCCATCAGCACACGGCAGCGCGGCTCAGGGAACAAGAACCCGTTGCTCGGCGCGGAGGTGCCGCCGCCGCCGATGACGAGATGCACTGTGCCCCGGGTCGAGTCGATGATGTCGCCGCGGGTGTCCACGGGTATCGGCGTTCGGGTGTCGGTGCCCAGCGTGCCGCGTAACGGGTGTGACCGCTCGTAATGATGTTCGTGCCCGCACAGCACCAGATCGACCTGATACTGGTCGAACAGCGGCAGCCACTCCTCGCGGATCCCCAGGTCGGCTCCGTTGGCCTTATCGGCGGTAGAGATCGCCGTCTGATGCATGCAGACGACTACCCAGTCGACGTCGGGGTCACGGCGTGCGGCGGCGAGTTCACTTGTCAGCCAGCGCTTTTGCTCGCCGCCCGAGTAGCCGTGCACGTAGAAGTTGCCGCCGTCCTGGAAGGCGATGTCGTCGTTGTTCAGGCTGATCACCCGCACCGACCCGGCGGTGAACGAGTACCACATGCCGCGGGTCGGAAGGCTCGAGCCCGAATCCGGCAGCTCGAAGTAGGCCTGATAGGCGCCGTAACCGATTGGCCCGTTGCCTAATTCGTTCTCGTGATTGCCGGCCGCCGGCATCCACGGCCGGTAGCGCGCCGACCGCGTGTTGTTCTCGAACCAGTTCGACCAGGTGCGAATGCGGTCTTGGGCGAGGTTGGCGTAGCACAGGTCGCCGTTGACCAGGTTGAACAGCGGGCCGATCCGCTCGATTGCCATCGTGGTGTCGGCGGCAGCCGGCGAGCCGATGTTGTCGGTGGCGTAGCGGCCGTCGGGCAATTTGGCGAGCGCCGGGGTGGACTGGTCGCCGAAGCTGGTGAAAAGCAACGGCTTTCGTCCCAGTGGCGCGGTGCGGACGGTTCCCTGCACCGGCTCGGTGCCGTCGTGCACGGCGGCGTAGACGTAATCGGTGTCCGGAGAAAGATTCGTCAGGCGTGCATGGTTGACACGAACTTCGGTGCCGGACTTGGCGTCCCGATATGTTCGGGTCTCGGCCGCCTCGGTGCGGCCGAACCCGGATGCCGGCGTCCCCACCATGACCCGTGGATTGCCGACGGCGTCGGTGGTGTGCCAGGACACCACCACTTCGGTGGCGGCGTTCTTGCCGAACTGCAGATGCAGGCCGGCCACCGGCGGTGCGCCGTTGCGATCCGGCTGGCGCCACACCCCGGCCCCCTGGGAGTGCACATGCTGCGACCACAGCAGCGCGGCCCCACCCCCGATGCCGGCCCCAAGGGCGGCGGAGACGGCGCTGGTCGTCAACAACCTGCGTCGGCTGATGCCGTAAACGGGATCGTCGCTCATGCAAGCTTCATACCCGAGCCAGGCAAACCACCGGCGTCGGTGCCGCTAAACATCCGTTTCGGCCCAGGCCGGCGTAACGAATTCGGTAGCGTTTTCGATATGACGAACGTGCGAACAGTGACCAGCGGTATCTCGAGGTGGGGATTGGCGGCGGCGCTCGCGGTGGCCACGGCGGTGTATCTCACGCCCGCGACCTCACACGCGGACGGCCACCAGGTGACCTACACGATCACGAGTCCCAACAACCTGACCGCCACCGTCAACTACGTGAGTTCCGATCCGCCCAGCCAGGCCGCCTACAACGCAGACCCGTCGAAGTTCTCGACCAGCGTGCAGGCCCCGCTCAGCGGGGGTGCGCCGGTCACCTACACCGCCACCCTGGCAAACCCGAATCAGTACGCGAGCATCACCGCCAGCGGCATGCTGCACTGGCCGGATTCCGGCAACGGCCCCGCGCAGTTTCACTGCGAGATCGCGGTGGACGGGCAGGTGGTTGTCCGCCAGGACGCCACCACCACCGTCACCTGCCGGCTCGGGTAGTCACCCGGGCTAGTCGAGGTCGGGTGCGGAGAACGTGTCGCACTGGTGCGGATCACCGGTCTGGTAGCCGGTGGTAAACCAGTGCTGTCGTTGCTCTGAGGAACCGTGCGTCCACGACTCGGGACTGACGCGCCCGGTCGCCTGCTTCTGGATCCGGTCGTCACCCACCGATGCCGCGGCCGAGAGGGCGTCTGCGATGTCCTTGTCGCTCAACGGTTCTAGGTAGGGCACGCCGGTGCTCTCCTGCTTGACGGTCGACGCGTAGTGCGCCCAGATGCCGGCGTAGCAGTCCGCTTGCAGCTCGGTGCGGACGCCGTTACCGCCGGCGCCCTGAGCGCCCTGCTGGGCGCGGCCGAGCAGGCCCTGCAGTTGCTGCACGTGGTGGCCGTATTCGTGGGCCACGACGTACTCCTGCGCGAATGGTCCACCGCTGGAACCGAATTTGTCGACCAGCTCCTGAAAGAAGTCGGTGTCGAAATACGCCGTCTGGTCCACCGGGCAGTAGAACGGCCCCACCGCGGTGGTGGCGTGTCCACAGCCGGTCTCCACCGATCCGCTGAACAACTTCACATGCGGGCGCGTGTAACTCGGCATCAGCTGATGCCAGACCGCATCCACGGAATTGCCGGTGGCGACGACGCGGCACTGCACATACTTGTTGGCGTCGGCCCCGGTCTTGCACTGGCTCAGGTCGAACCCGGGCGCCGAATAGCCGCCGTTGTTGCTCGTCTGCTGCTGGGGCATCACGCGGCCCGGATCGATGCCCAGGAGCATCGCCCCGATGAGGATGAGCAGCCCGAGGCCGCCACCCCCGATGGCCATCCCCATACCGCCCCCGCCGGACGAGGACGCGGTGCTGGTGTCGATCTGCATACCCTCGTTGAAGGTCATCGCACGCTCCGTTAAGTCTGATCCGGCAAATACGTTGGTGGACTCAGCTTATCGCTGACCTGAGGCGGCGAACCGGTTATCGGTGTAGCTGCGCAGGTTCCGCAGGAATCGGCGCAGGGCCAGGTTCAGCAGCGGCCCGACTACGGCCATCGCCAGCCGTGCCGGACCTGCGGGCTTGCACGCCATCGTCCACGTCAGCCGGCAACCTCCGGGGATCACCTCGACCAGGTAATCCTCGGCGAACGCGGCCACGGATCGCGTCGAGCATTCATTGAATCGAAACGCCATGTGCGTGAAAGGTTCCCACGCGATGAATTCTTCGTTGCCGACGATCCCGCCGCGCATCTCGACGACCCGGGTGGTCCCGATGCCGCGCGGCTCGGGACTGGTCCAGGTCACGTTGGTGATCACGCTCGCCCAGCGCGGCCAGGACTCGGCGTCGGCTAGCACCTCGAACAGCTGCTCGGGCGTGATGGCCAGGTCGACGCTGTTGCGCAAGCGCAGCGGTGCGTTGTCGATGAAGTCGAGGTCCACGCGCTCGCAGGGGTGCATGGCTTGAATCTAGCCCGGGCCGTCGCTCGCCGCGGCCAGTAGCGGCACCACGATGTCGCTGATCGGCGTCGCCAGATTGTGGGCGCGTCCCTTGCGGATGATCACCCCGTTGCGGATGTCCCATTCCATCCGTCGACCGTATTCGCGGTCGGCGAGTATCGAGGTGCCCATGTCCTCCGGAGCGCTGCGGTACAGGTCCGCCACCTCGTCGACCACGCCGTCGCCCAGCCGGGCGCCCTCGGCCCGCGCGACGGCCAGGCATTCGGCGACATAACGGCGTGACAGGGCGGCGATGTCGTCGCGGCGGAACATGCCCGACCGCCGCCCGGACAGCGCCATCAAACCGGCCAGCGCGTTGGTGAGCAGCTTGCGCCAGGCGGCCGTGATGAAGTCGGGGTCGCAGTCGACCCGGCAGCCCGCCCCTCGCAGCAGCTCGGCGACCGTCTCCGCCGAGGGCCCGCTGGGCAGCACCAGGGCCGCTTCGCTACGAAGCCGCACCCAACCCTCGGGCTGCGTCTCGGCGGAGTACCACACGATTCCGGGGATCACCGGGGACGACGGGCAGAGGGGCTTCACCTGCTCGACCTGCTCGACGCCGTTCTGCAGGACGACGACGATGGTGTGCTCGCCGCACAGCCGGGCCAGCCAGCCGCTCGAGGCTTCGTTCTGGGTGGCCTTGACGGCCAGGATCACAACGTCGACCGGGCCGGACACCTGCGCAGGATCGGTGTGCACCGGGCCGGGCACGACGATCGGATCCGCGCCGTCGGGCCGCAATTCGATGCTGTCACGGGGACTGCGACCGCACACCAGCACCGAATTGCCGGCCTTATACAGCAATGCGGCGACCGTCGTGCCGACGGCGCCGGGACCGACGAGGGCGATGTTGGTGGCGATACGGACGAAACTACACGGCCCTTTAGACTGGTCAGTCGTTCAAACGTCGAGGGAGTGTTTAGTGCTGCGCAGCCACGCCGCTGGTTCGCTGAGGAGTAGCGACGCCGGCCAGCAGGTGACGTTGGCGGGTTGGGTGGCCCGCCGCCGCGACCATGGCGGTGTCATCTTCATCGATTTGCGCGACGCCACCGGGGTTGCGCAGGTGGTGTTCCGGGCCGCCGATGTGCTGGCCCAGGCTCATCGCCTGCGCGCCGAGTTCTGCGTGGCCGTCACCGGTGTCGTGGAGACCCGGCCGGAAGGCAACGCCAACCCCGAGATCGCCACCGGCGACATCGAGGTCAACGCCACCACGCTGACCGTACTGGGGGAGAGCGCGCCGCTGCCGTTCCAGCTCGACGAGCCCGCGGGCGAGGAAACCCGGCTGAAGTACCGCTACCTCGACCTGCGTCGCGACGCCCCTGCCGCGGCAATTCGGTTGCGTTCCAAGGTGAATGCCGCAGCCAGGGGCGCGCTGGCCGCGCACGACTTCGTCGAGATCGAGACGCCGACGATGACGCGTTCGACACCCGAAGGCGCCCGCGACTTCCTGGTTCCCGCCCGGCTGCAGCCCGGCTCGTTCTACGCGTTGCCGCAGAGCCCGCAGCTGTTCAAGCAGTTGCTGATGGTCGCGGGCATGGAGCGCTACTACCAGATCGCGCGGTGCTATCGCGACGAGGATTTCCGCGCCGACCGCCAGCCCGAATTCACCCAGCTCGACATCGAAATGAGCTTCGTCGACGCCGAGGACATCATCGCGGTCTCTGAGGAGATCCTGACCGCGCTGTGGGCGTTGATCGGCTACCAGATCCCGACGCCCATCCCGCGGATCAGCTATGCGGACGCGATGCGGCGGTTCGGCTCCGACAAGCCCGACATGCGGTTCGGCCTCGAGCTTGTCGATTGCACAGAGTTCTTCTCCGACACCACATTTCGTGTCTTCCAGGCGCCGTATGTCGGTGCGGTGGTGATGCCCGGCGGGGCCTCGCAGCCGCGGCGCACACTGGACGGCTGGCAGGAGTGGGCCAAACAACGCGGACACCGGGGACTGGCCTACGTGCTGATCGGTGACGACGGCACGCTCGGCGGCCCGGTCGCCAAGAACCTCAGCGATGCCGAACGCTCTCGGTTGGCCGCCCACGTCGGGGCGAACCCGGGAGACTGCATCTTCTTCTCGGCGGGCCCGCCAAAGTCGTCGCGCGCCCTGTTAGGGGCGGCCCGCGGCGAGGTCGCAAGCCGGCTCAACCTGATCGATCCTGACGCGTGGGCGTTCGTCTGGGTGGTGGATCCGCCGCTGTTCGAGCCCGCCGACGACGCGACCGCGGCCGGTGACGTGGCCGTCGGCTCGGGGGCGTGGACCGCGGTGCATCACGCGTTCACCTCACCCAAGCCGGAGTACACCGATGCCGTGGACACCGATCCCGGCAATGTGCTCGCCGACGCGTACGACATCGTCTGCAACGGCAACGAGATCGGTGGGGGGTCGATTCGTATCCACCGCCGCGACATTCAGGAACGGGTGTTCGCGGTGATGGGTCTGGACCGGGCCGAGGCCGAAGAAAAATTTGGATTCCTGTTGGAAGCGTTCACCTTTGGCGCACCTCCGCACGGCGGAATCGCGTTCGGCTGGGACCGGATCAACGCGCTGCTGTCCGGGGTGGACTCCATCCGCGAGGTGATCGCGTTCCCGAAGACCGGCGGCGGTGTGGACCCGCTCACCGATGCGCCGGCGCCGATCACCGCCCAGCAGCGTAAAGAGTCCGGAATAGACGCCAAGCCCAAGCAGGTTGACGAGGCATGAGCGAGATGCCAGACACCGAAACAGTCAACGCGTTCAATAAGGCCATCGCGGACGAGTTCCGCGCCAACGGCGGCAAGGTGACCGGTCAATTCGAAAACGCCAACTTGCTGCTGCTGACGACGACGGGGGCCAAGTCCGGCGAGCCTCGGCTGTCGCCACTGGCGTACTTCAACATCGACGGCAAGCTGATCATCATCGGCTCGTTCGCCGGCTCGCCCAAGCACCCGGCCTGGGTGCACAACCTGCGGGCCAACCCGCAGGCGCACATCGAGGTCGGCGCCGACGCGTATGACGTGACCGCGCACGAACTGCCGTCCGACGAGCGCGACGCGCTTTTCGACAAAGTCACCGCAGCGGCGCCGGGCTTCGCCGACTATCAGTCGAAGACCAGCCGCGTGATTCCGCTGTTCGAATTGCAGCGGACCTAGCTGGCGTGGCGGTGCCCTTTACTGTGCGCACCGCTGCGCTCGCGGCTTTGCGCCGGTTACGAAACCGGTGGTTCAACCTGGTACAGACAGCGGTGGCCGCGGGTCTGGCCTGGTATATCGCTCATGACCTCTTGGCGCATCCGCAGCCGTTCTTCGCGCCGATCGCCGCAGCGGTGTGCCTGTCGATCACCAACGTCCTGCGGGCGCAGCGCGCCGTCCAGATGATGGTGGGGGTGACCCTGGGGATCGGGATCGGCACCCTGGTGCAGGGGCTGCTGGGGACCGGGTCCGTGCCCATCGGCATCGCCGCGCTGCTGGCGCTGTCGTTCGCGGTGCTGATCGGTCAGGGCTTCATCGGGCAAGGGATGATGTTCGCCAACCAGACTGTCGTGTCATCGATCCTGGTGCTGGCGTTGTTTCGTAGCGGCGTCGGGTGGGAGCGCATCTTCGACGCCCTGATCGGAGGCGTGCTCGCCATCGTGTTCGCCGTCCTGCTGTTCCCGGCCGACCCGTTGCAGGTATTGCGCAGGGCGCGCGTCGGGGTGCTGGGCGTCTTGCACCGCGGCCTGACGCGCGCCGCGGACGTCGCCGCCGGTCGGGTCGTTCCCGCGCCCGACTGGCCGTTCTCGGTCGTCGACCAGGTGCACGAACAACTGGGTGGGCTCATCGCGGCCCGCACCACCGCACGCCAGGTGGTGCTCGTCTCGCCGCGCCGGTGGCGACTGCGCCAAGCCGTCCAGACGGCCGATCATCAGGCCGTCCATCTGGCCCTGCTGGCGGGCACGATCCTGCAAGTGGCACGCGCCGTCGCGCCACCCGTCGACGGCTGCCACGAACCCGTCGAGGCGGTCCTGGTCGCGCTCGCCGCCGCGACCGCCCTCGCGGACTCGGATCCCGCGGGCGCAAGCGCCTACCTCGGGGCGGCGCGCCACCACGCCTCGCAGTTGCAGTCGGGTGCCCGCGAGAAAAACCAGATGGTGTTCGCCAATGTCGTCGCCGCCTGCGTCGACGACCTGCAACGCGTCATCGACCTGCGTCAAACCTAAAAGCCGGCTATCGCGAGTCGGCCAAAAACTCCTGCACCAGCTTCCGCGGCGCCTGCGTCAGCCAGGCCTCGGTGATCAGCTCCTCGAGGTCGCGCACCGAAATCGCGTCGAGCTTGACCAGTACCGCGGCGTATCCGTCGAAATGTGGTGTCGTGAAATACACCTTGGGTTCGTCGGCGATCAGCGCGAACTTGATGCCCTCGTCGGCGACCCGGACACCGAGGATGTTGCCGTCCGGGGCGCCCTCCCCGCTGCGCGTCAGCGCCTCGCGCTCGGACGGGCGCAACGGCCGCTCCCACGCCAGCAACTTCTTGCCGACGCGCCAGTCGTGCAGCGACGGCTCGGACGTGAGTGCCAGCTCACCGATAATGCGGGCGACGTTGTCCCACGTGGCCACCTTTCGATTGTGCTCTCGGTTGGGCCGGTTTGGCGCGGTATCGGCAAACGGTCGACGCCCGGGCGGCGCAGCGGTCCCACAAAACCGGCCTGGCTGTGATGGGATCAGCGACGAGGAGGTACACCCTTGCCAGACCCGCTCGCCCGCCGCCATCGCGTCACGCACCGCACCGAGTACCGGTATTCGGACGTCGTGACCAGCTCGTATGGCCGCGGATTCCTGACACCGCGCGACTCGCAGCGCCAGCACTGCATCGCCCACGAGCTGGTCATCGAGCCGGCCCCCACCGACAGCTCCACCAGCGTCGACGTCTACGGCAACGTCAGCTCCTATTTCCACGTCACCGAGCCGCACAGCGCCCTGACGGTCACCAGCGACTCCATCGTCGACGTGTTTCCGCCGCCTTCGGGCCGGTACGCCAGCGGGCCCGCGGTCGAGCCGTGGGAGGCCGCCCGGCCGGCCGGGCTGCGCGGGGCCCTCGCGACTGAGTTCACCCTGGACCTCGATCCGCCGGAGATCACCGACCAGGTGCGCGAGTACGCGGCGCCCAGCTTCGTACCCGGGCGCGCGTTGGTCGACGTGTTGCGCGATCTGGTGTCGCGGATTTTCACCGACTTCACCTATCGCTCGGGATCGACAACGGTTTCCACCGGAGTCAATGAGGTTCTGGCGGCCCGCGAGGGGGTATGTCAAGACTTTGCCAGGTTGGCGATTGCCTGCCTGCGAGCCAATGGTTTGGCGGCCAGCTACGTATCCGGCTACCTGGCCACCAACCCGCCACCGGGGAAGGATCGAATGATCGGGATAGACGCCACCCACGCCTGGGCTGGGGTGTGGACACCGCAGCAGCCGGGCGAGTTCGAGTGGCTGGGGCTTGATCCCACCAATGACCAGCTGGTCGACGAGCGCTACATCATCGTCGGGCGCGGCCGCGACTACGCGGACGTACCGCCGCTGCGCGGAATCATCTACACCAACTCAGAACGCAGCGTGATCGACGTCGCGGTGGACGTGGTGCCCTTCGAAGGGGACGTGCTGCATGCGTGACTTCAACTGCCCCAATTGCGGCCAGCGGTTGACCTTCGAGAACTCCACCTGCCTGAGCTGTGGCAGCGCCCTGGGGTTTTCCCTCGAGCAGATGGCGCTGCTGGTGATCGCCGAGGGCGAGGCGAGCGGGCAACCCGGCTTCGTCAGTGCGGCCGAGTATCAGCTGTGCGTGAATCGTTTAGTGGCCGAGTGCAACTGGCTGGTCCCGGTAAACAACCCTCGCCTGCTCTGCGCGTCGTGTGTGCTGACGACCGAACGGCCCAACGACGCCGACACGGTCGGGCTGGCGGAGTTCGCCGCGGCGGAGGCGGCCAAGCGGCGGCTGATCGTCGAGCTGCATGAGCTGAAGCTCCCGATAATCGGCCGCAATCAGGATCCCGATTTCGGGCTTGCCTTCCGGTTGCTGTCCAGTGCGCACGAAAAGGTGATGACCGGGCACGAGAATGGAGTCATCACAATCGATTTGGCCGAGGGCGACGACGTTCATCGCGAGCAGTTGCGGGTCGAGATGGACGAGCCGTACCGGACGCTGCTCGGGCACTTCCGCCATGAGATCGGGCACTACTACTTCTACCGTCTCGTCACGTCCGACGATTACCGCAAGCGGTTCAACGAGTTGTTCGGTGACCCCGACGCCGATTACCAGGAGGCGCTGGACCGCCACTACAAAGAGGGCGCGCCCGAGGGCTGGAAGGACACCTTCGTGTCGTCGTATGCCACCATGCACGCCGCCGAGGATTGGGCCGAGACGTTCGCCCACTACCTGCACATCCGCGACACACTGGACACCTGCGCTTGGTTCGGCTTCGCGCCGGCGTCGGCGACGTTTGACCGACCGCCGCTGGGCCCCAGCGCTTTTGGTGCCATCATCGATCTGTGGTTGCCGTTGTCGTGGTCGCTGAACATGGTCAACCGATCGATGGGCCGCGACGATCTGTACCCGTTCGTGCTGCCGGCACCGGTGCTGGAAAAGATGCAGTTCATCCACGACGTCATCGAAGAGGTGACGTCGAGCACCCCGGCCGCCGTGGCCAGTTAGGCCGGCATCACCCGTCGTTCGTCGGGGCCCCAAAGCGGCTGCATGCCACCGGGCAGCGCCAACTGCGTGGTGGTGATGATCTCGGCCAGCTCGCGCAGTTCGCCGTGCACCGAACCGAGCAGGTCCGCCAGCTCCGCACGGCGCCCGTCGGCGCTGACCGCTTCCAGCTGGGCCGGGACCGAGCGGCGCAGCAGGGTGCCGATCTCCTCGACCAGCCGCTCCGGGCGCGACGACCCCGACGCGCCGGGCAGGTCCTTGAGGTTGGCCCGCAGCCGCTCGACTTGGTACAGCAGCGACCGCGGGTTCTTCGCGTCGAAGAGCATCAGTTCAGCCACGGCCGTGACGCTGACCTTGCCCACGGTGCGGCGCCGGTAGATGACCGAGGACTCGCACGCGACCAGGGTCGACTC
This sequence comes from Mycobacterium sp., assembly GCA_036500645.1. Classification (GTDB taxonomy): domain Bacteria; phylum Actinomycetota; class Actinomycetes; order Mycobacteriales; family Mycobacteriaceae; genus Mycobacterium. Next base: position 21,505 of record DASYBR010000127.1, read on the forward strand.
GATGATCGACTGTTCGGCGGCGGCGCCGCGGACGACGGTGAGCGTGGCCTGCAGCAGTGAGGTCAGCCAGAGGCTGCGCTCGATGCGTTTGCCGATGTCCATCATCGTCCAGCCGACGTCGCGCACCATCGACTCGCCGGCCACCCCCGAGAGCGTGAGCATCCCCGCCAGGGTGTGCCCCTGCGCCGCGGCCAGCAGGGGATCGGCCTCGGTGAGTGAGTCCGGCGGTTCGCTGGGTAGCGCCAGCGCGCGCTCGACGGTGGCCAGCACCATCCAGGTGTCGTTGGACATCTGGTCGCGCACCGCCCTGGCGGCCAGCGCCAGGCCCTCCACCGACTGCACCAGGGATCCGGGCCGGCCCGGATCGACCGTCATGGACCAGAGCGTGGAGGGCGCGACGGCGATCATCTCGGCCTGATCGCCGTCGGAGGCGGCGTCGGTCCCGGTGATTGTGCCCAGCGCGGCCATCAGCACCGGCACGCACTCGCTTTCCTCGGTGTTCTGGTGATGCCGGTAGACGTGGAACCGGTCGCGGGCGACCATCAACAACCGGGCCATGCTCTCCGCGCGCTCGCCGTAGCGGCCGATCCAGAACAGATCGGACAGCACACGCGGTGAACTGACGCCCCAGGTGCCCGCGGCCGTCTTCGCCTGCGGCGCGAGCGTGGGCAGGGTCACCGTCTCGGCCCGCACGCGTTCGGTGGGGCGCACCCAGACATCTTTTGCTGCAACGGTTTTCAAGGAATATGCGGCGGACCCGGACGCCAGCACGTAGCCGACGCCGCCGATCATCGGCGCGTAGCCCCCGCGCTGGGCAACGGTGAACAGTCGCATGCCGACGCATTCGGACGACAGCATGCCGGTGTGGTCGGTGGGCGCCGAGGAGAACTGCGGCAGCTCCTGGCCGAGCCACTGCCAGGGCGCCGTCTGGATGCAGTCGGCCAACTGCTCCAGCTGGTGAGACGAAAGCGTCGGTCCGACAATTGTTTTCCGGCCAACAGTCGACTTCACCAGGAGGGAAGGCAGATTCGCCAGCAGGTGGGAGCGTTCGCTGTCGATGCCGGCCCAGTAGACCGGTGCGGTATGCAGCAGCGGGGTTTCGGAGAGGAGGTGTTCGGCCATCGTGGGCAGGAAGCGCAACAGGCCGGGGTTTTCCAGAATGCCGCTACCCAGGGTGTTGACGACGGTCACCGTTCCGCGGCGTTGCGCCTCCACCAGACCGGCCACCCCGAGTCGGGAAGCGGCGCGCAGATCCAGGGGGTCGGTGTACTCGGCGTCGACCCGGCGAAGCACGACGTCGACCTGTTTCAGGGTGCCCAGCGATCGCATCCACAACTTGCCTTCGCGCACAACCAGATCCGCGCTCTCCACCAACGGGAAACCCAGCAGGGTGGCCAAATACGCTTGGTCGAAGGCCGTCTCCGAGTAGATGCCGGGGCTGAGCACGACCACCACGGGATCCTGGGCTACGTCGGGCGCGGCGTCGATCAGGGCCAGCCGCAGCGCCTGGGCGAACGGCGTGTTCGGACGCGGCGCGATTCGCTCGTAGAGGTCGGGCAGCGAGTGTGCGACCACGCGCCGGTCGGCCAGCGCATAGCCGGCACCCGACGGCGCCTGCGTCCAGTCGGCGTTGACCACGAAGCCGCCGTCCCGACGACGGCTGACGTCGCAGCCGTGCATGAAAAGCGGGTGGTGCCCGGGCACTTCGATGCCGTTGGCCGCCCGGATATAACCGGGATGGCCGAACAGCAGTTCCGGCGGAAGGATTCCTTCGGTAACCAAGGTGCGGGGTCCGTACAGGTCGGCCAGCACGGCATCGAGGAGCCGCGACCGCTGCACCAGCCCGGTCTCGAGCACCTCCCAATCCGCCGCGGACAGCACGATCGGCAGCGTGTCCAGGCTCCATGGTCTCGGCTCCTGACCCTGGCCGTCGGGGTCGACCTCGGTGTAGGTGATGCCGTCGTTGTCGATCAGGCTGTGCACCACCGAACGCAGCCGATTCAGCCCGAACCTGCCGCGCTCGGCGATGGCGTCGGCCAGCTCGATCCAGGCAGGGCGCACGTTGCCGTCCTGGTCGACGAATTCGTCGTAGCCCACCGCGGGGCCGTGCCGAAGGTCGAAGAGGGCTTCCTGGGCGCTCGCGGCCCGGTAGCCGGCCAGCAGACGGTCGGCGTCATAGCGGTCGGCGTACCTGTCGCCAACCGCCGTCGGCTCCGCGCCCGAGCCGAATGTCATGTCCGCAAACGCCATTACTGCTGCACGGTACGCACGCGACGCAGGTCGAGGATGCCCGGCGCGCCGACATCGGTGGATATCCGGGCCTGTTTCTCCCGGATGTCGGACAGGTCGAGCTTGCCGGGGGTGAAGCCGGTCGCCTCGAACCGGCGGGCGCGGCGCGCCTCGGCCTCGACGGCGTTGACGGGCGGCTCGTCGTAGGCACGCCCGCCGGGGTGGGCGACGTGATACGTACAGCCGCCGCGCGACGTTCCGCTGGTGAGGTCGATCAGCTCGAACTGCAAGGGCCCGTCGGCCGAGATGCTCGGGTGCAGCGCGCTCGGCGGTTGCCAGGCCTTGAACCGCACCCCGCCCACGTGAATGTCGGGATTGTCGGTGGCCAACAACGGAACCGGATAGCCGTTTACCGTCACCACGTAGCGGTGCCGGTCGGCGCCGATGATGCGGATCTGGATGCGCTCGACCGATGAGTCGACGTAGCGCGCGGTGCCCTGCTCGGTGGCCTGCTCGCCGAGCGTGGTCCATGGCTCGATCGCCCCGCGCAGCTCGATCTCCACGCCGTCGAACACCGCGGTGCCGATGCGGGGGAAGCGGAATTCGGTGAATGGGTCGAGCCAGTTCGTCTCGAACGCGATGCCGTGCGCGCGCAGGTCGGCGGCCACGTCGGCGATGTCATGAATCAGGAAGTGCGGCAACAGGTATCGCCCGTGCAAGTTCGAGCCGTGCCGGATCAGCGGGGCGCGCAGCGGTTCGTCCCAGAACCAGGCCACCAGTGAGCGCACCAGCAGCGACTGCACCATCGCCATGCGCAGATGCGGGGGCATCTCGAAGCCGCGCAGCTCCAGCAGGCCGAGGCGGCCGCGCGGGCTGTCGGGGCTGTAAAGCTTGTCGATGCAGAACTCGGCGCGGTGGGTGTTGCCCGTGATGTCGGTGAGCAGGTGCCGCAGGGCGCGATCGATCACCCAGGGCTTGGGGGCGCCGCCGCCCGACAGGCGGGCGATTTCGGCGAACGCGATCTCGACTTCGTAGATAGCCTCGGCGCGGCCTTCGTCGAGCCGAGGAGCCTGGGATGTGGTGCCGACGAATCGCCCGGCGAACAGGTAGGACAGCGACGGGTGCCGTTGCCAGTAGGTGAGCAGCGAGACCAGCAGGTCCGGCCGGCGCAACAGCGGTGAGTCCGCGGGCGTGATGCCGCCCAGCGTGATGTGATTGCCACCGCCGGTGCCACCGTGGCTGCCGTCGACGTCGAAGGATTCGGTGGACAGCCGTGCCAATCGTGCTTGTTCGTAGAGCGTTTCGAGCTGCTCGCTTTGTTCGGAGAAGCTCGCGGTGGGCGCCACGTTGACTTCGATGACACCGGGGTCCGGGGTGATCGTCGTGGATTTGAGCCGCGGATCCGGCGGGGGGTCGTAGCCTTCGATCACGACCGGGCAGTCGGCCTTCGCCGCCGCGGCCTCGACCCGGGTGATCAGGTCGACGAAATGCTCGAGTGCCTCGGTGGGCGGCATGAAGATGTACAGCAGCCCGCCGCGGATCTCGGCGACCATCGCGGTCGGGGGTGCGGTGTCGTCGTCGACAACCTCCGCATCGCTAGATTCCGTCGACAGCGCGTCGCCGACGGTGAGGGGGTCGGTGTCGAACCTCGGGCGGGGCGGGCGCCAGCTGATCGAATCCAGCGGCAGCCGCAGACCCGCCGGGGAATCCCCGGGCAGCAACACGATGCGGCCGCGGCGCAGCCGCCAGTCGGCGCTCGCCCAGCCGAGGCCGTCGTCGCGGCGGTGCAGCGGCAGAACGAAAGCCGCTGGGGCCGTGATCGATTCGTCGAGGCGCGCCACCAGCGCGGCGCGACCGGCGGGGGAGTCGGCTTCGAGGTCGTCGTCGACGTCCACCGGATCACCCTTGGGCAGGCGCACTTTGGCCGCCAGCCGATGCAGCGGGTCCTCATAGGTGGCCCGCACCTGCGACAGCGGCAGTCCCAGCCCGTCGGCGACCCCGGCGAGCACCTCGTGGGCCGCCTCGCCGTCGACCGGCTTCTTGGGCCCGACCCCCCACGGGTCGGCCAGTAGCGCGTCGTCCGTCCACAGCGGCCGCCCGTCGGTGCGCCAATACAACCCGATCTGCCAGCGCGGCAACGGTTCTCCCGGGTACCAGCGGCCCTGTCCGCGCTGGACCAGCCCATTGGGCGCCCACACGGCTTTGAGGCGGGCGGCCAGATCTGATGCCCGCTGCCGCTTGTGCGGGCCGTCGGCGTCGGTGGTCCACTCCTTGGCGACCTGATTGTCCACCGACACGAACGTCGGCTCGCCGCCGACGGTGAGCCGGACGTCGCTGGCGGTCAGCCGCTCGTCGACGCGGCGGCCCACCTCGCGGATCGTGCGCCACGCGTCCTCGGTGTAGGGCAGCGTGACGCGCGGGTCCTCGTGGACGCGGGTGACGGTGTTGGCGAACTCCAGCGTCGACGCGCAGGGTTCGGTGCCGCCGCTGATCGGCGCCGCGGACGCCGGTTGGGCCGTGGCCGCCAGCGGGATGTGCCCCTCGCCGGCGAACAGGCCCGACGTCGGGTCCAGCCCGATCCAGCCCGCCCCGGGAATGTACACCTCGGTCCAGGCGTGCAGGTCGGTGAAGTCGGCGGCCGGTCCCGACGGCCCGTCGAGCGCCTTGACGTCGGATGCCAGCTGCACCAGATAGCCGGAGACGAACCGGGCGGCCAGCCCCATCTGGCGCAGGATGGACACCAGCAGCCACGCCGAGTCCCGGCACGAGCCAACCCCGGTGCGCAGCGTGTGATCCGGGGTCTGGACGCCCGGTTCCATCCGCACGCTGTACGCGACGTCGGCGTTGATCGCGCGGTTCAGCGCCACCAGCAAGTCGATCGTGCGGATCCCGTCGGGCACCGAGAAGTTGCGCTTCCAGGCCTGTACGAGATCGCCTGGGCCAGAGCCGTCGCCGTTCTCGTCGACCGGTCGCAGGTACGGCTCCAAATCGTCGGCCAGGTCCTTCGGGTACGCCAAGCCGACCCACGGCCACTTCTCGGCCCAGTCCTCGATGAAGAAATCGAAAGGATTGATCACCTTGAGATCGGCGATGAGCCCGACGGTGATGGTCAGCTGGCGTGTCGCATTCGGAAACACCAGCCGGGCGAGGAAATTACCCACCGCGTCCTGCTGCCAGTTGATGAAGTGCTCGTCGGGCTCGATGCGCAGCGAATACGCCTCGATGGGCGTGCGGGTGTGGGGAGCCGGGCGCAGCCGCACGACGTGCGGATACACCCGGACCAGCCGGTCAAAGGTGTAGCTGGTGCGGTGCTCCAGCGCAACTTTGATGCTCATCCGCTGATTGCATCACAAGCGCCACAGGGCCGCAGCGCACCGGGGAGGGCCCTACGCCTGCGCGGGCCCCGAAGGCGGACCCGATTGGTAACCGGGCTGATTTGCCGGGACGACCTGGCCGCCGGTCAGCTTGCGGAAGGCGTAGACGATGACGAGGGAGGCGAAGGGGACCGCCACCAACAATCCGACACCGAGTGCCAGCGCACCGACGAGCAGCGCCGCGACCGCGACCAGCCACACCAGCAGAGCGTTCGCGAAGTTCGACCAGACGGTCGAGAAGCTGGACGTGAATGCGGTGATGGCCGACTGTGAGCGGTCGATGACGAACGGGATGGTGAACTGGGTGAAGATGCCCAGGATGAGGCCGGGGAGGAAGCACAGGGCCGAGGCGAGGGTGGTCAGGACACCCACCAGCAGTGCCGCGAGAAACACCGTGCCCAGGTTGCGAGGCTTGAAGAACGAACCAATGGTCACCGCGCGTCCGTCGGCGAGGTCGAAGCATCCGGACAGGAACGCGGATTGAGCGAAAGCACCGACGAGATAGGCGAGTAGGTAGCCGACGATCAAGACCGCGAACCCGGTGCCGCTGACGTTCGTCGAGAAGCTGAAGCCGGAGTCGTCGGAGCTTGATGTGGTATCGCCCATGCCCTGGCCGATGCCGATCACGGCGGAGGCGGCGCCGATCAGCAGCGCGTAGACCAGGGCGGGAACGATCAGTGCCACGGCGTTTTTGGTGAACGTGTGCCACGCCCAGCTGGCCGCCTCACCCACGCTGAACGCGGGCTTCGGGTGGCCGCCGTAGCCGGGCTGCGGGGGGTAGCCGGGCGGTGGGCCGTATCCCGGCGGCGGGGGCGGCGGGGTGCCGTACCCGGGTGGCGGGGGCGGCGGGGCGCCGTACCCGGGTGGCGGGCCGGGGGGCGGGCCGTATCCCGGGGGCGGGGGCGGCGGGGCGCCGTATCCGGGTGGCGGCCCGTATCCCGGGGGCGGGGGAGCGCCGTATCCCGGTGGCGGGCCCGGTGGGGGCGGCGGGGCGCCGTATCCCGGTGGCGGGCCGGGTGGGGGGCCATATCCCGGCGGTGGCGGGTAACCCGGGGGGTGGTGTTCGCTGCCGTGGGGTTCGGCCGGGCTGCCTGGATACTCAGGAGGCTGGCTCATGTCCGTCCTAGCTTTCGATTTGCTCTATGGGCACGCGCACGGAACTTGGCAAACCGGAACTTAGCAAATAAGTGGTCGGGACGCGCGTATTGCTGCGGCCGCGCCCGCCCCCGTCCGGTTGTCCGCCTGCCGTGGTATGCCTAAAACCGTGTCCGACGGTCTGTTTGACCTGCCCGGCACGCCACAGACGAGCGACCATGGCCTGGGCGTGTCGTCCGGTGCACCCCTTGCGGTCCGGATGCGTCCAACCTCGCTGGACGAAGTGGTCGGGCAGGACCATCTGCTGGCACCCGGATCGCCGCTGCGCCGCCTGGTCGAAGGCTCGGGCGTGGCATCGGCCATCCTCTACGGACCGCCCGGCAGCGGCAAGACGACGCTGGCCGCGCTGATCTCCCAGGCCACCGGACGCCGGTTCGAGGCGCTGTCGGCGCTGTCGGCCGGTGTCAAGGAAGTGCGGGCCGTCATAGAAAAGGCGCGGCAAGCGCTCCTCTCCCGCGAGCAGACCGTCCTGTTCATCGACGAGGTGCACCGGTTCTCCAAGACCCAGCAGGACGCCCTGCTGTCCGCCGTGGAGAACCGGGTCGTCCTGCTCGTCGCGGCGACGACCGAGAACCCGTCGTTTTCCGTGGTGGCGCCGCTGCTGTCGCGTTCGCTGATCCTGCAGTTGCAGCCGCTGACCGCCGACGACATCCGTACCGTGGTGCAGCGCGCGATCGACGATCCGCGCGGGTTGGGCGGCCGGATCGTGGTGGCATCCGAGGCCGTCGAGCTGCTGGTGCGGCTGGCCGCAGGTGACGCGCGGCGCGCCCTCACCGCGCTGGAGGTGGCGGCCGAAGCGGTGCCCGACGGCGACGAGTTGACGGTCACCGCCATCGAGCAGTCCCTGGACAAGGCCGCGGTGCGCTACGACCGCGACGGTGACCAGCACTACGACGTCATCAGCGCGTTCATCAAATCGGTGCGCGGCTCCGACGTCGACGCCGCGCTGCACTACCTGGCCCGCATGCTGGTCGCCGGCGAGGACCCACGCTTCGTCGCGCGCCGCCTGATGATCCTGGCCAGCGAGGACATCGGCATGGCCGATTCGACGGCGCTGCAGGTCGCGGTCGCCGCCGCGCAGACGGTGGCGCTGGTCGGCATGCCTGAGGCTCAGCTGACGCTGGCGCACTGCACCACCTATCTGGCCACCGCGCCGAAGTCGAACTCGGTCACCACCGCCCTCGGCGCGGCGATGGACGACATCAAGGCGGGCAAAGCCGGGCTGGTGCCGACCCATCTGCGCGACGGGCACTATTCCGGTGCGGCGGCGCTGGGCAACGCGCAGGGCTACAACTACGCGCACAACGACCCGGACGGCGTTGTCGCCCAGCAATATCCGCCCGACGAGCTGGTGGGCGTGGACTATTACCGGCCCACCGACCACGGCGCGGAGCGCGCCATCGCCCAGCGGCTGGATCGGCTGCGCGCGATTATCCGCAACAGGCGCGACTGGAGTTAGGCCAACTCGGGCACCCGCAAGTGCGCGATCGCCAGCTCGAATTCGGCGACGTCGACCACCTCGGCGCCCAGCTCCCGGACGCGCCTGCTGCGCAACTCGGTTGCCCGGTCGCGGTTGCGGGCCATCGCCTCCATGGAGTCGAACGTCGAGCAGGACACCGCCCGCCGGCATGCGGGGTGGTCGACCATCATGCTGGCACTGCAGAACCCGTCGAGGTCCTGCAATTCGGGCAGCACCGACATCCGGTAGAAGTCCAGGGATCGGCTGAGCTGATCGGGCACCACTTTGAGCCAGGTGGCCCGCACGCACGCTCCTTGGCGGGAGGGGTGGTCGCGGTGCAGCAACGCGATGTCCCACTCCTCGATGCGCGCGCTGCCGTCGAACATCAGCGCGGCGCGGTCCCGAATGGGGGCGACCCGCTCGGCGCTGGCGCGCATCGCCTCGATGGTTTCCCACGAGCTGGTGGCGATGCAGGTGCCCGACTGCCGATCGACCAACAGCGACAGTCCGACACACCCGTCGATCTCCTTCAAAGCGGGCATGACGACATCGCGGACGTGCGCGATTCCGATGTCGACCGACAAGGGTTGCGCCTGGATGGTGGTAGAGCGTGCGTACACGATCGACCCCTCCTGAAGTTGGGGCAGCGCCCCAGTGGCGCCACCGGTCCACTTGTCACCTTCCTCCTGGCAGGTGCCCGCCGCAATGACTTTTGGGGCCTTCTCAGATTGTGGCCGCGCTCACAAACGATTGGCTGGTCGCAACCGGCGCGCCGTAGGCTTGTCCGGATGCATACCGATGTGCTGGATGTGGACACCTCCCGTCGCCGCATCGTCGATCTGACCGATGCGGTGCGCGGGTTCTGCTGGTCGCGCGGCGACGGGTTGTGCAACGTGTTCGTTCCGCACGCGACGGCGGGGGTCGCGATCATCGAGACGGGTGCCGGCTCCGACGACGACCTGGTCGACACGCTGGAACGACTCTTGCCGCGCGACGACCGCTATCGGCATGCGCACGGCTCCGCAGGCCACGGCGCCGACCATGTGCTGCCGGCGATCGTTTCGCCGTCGGTGACGGTCCCGGTCTCGGCCGGGGAGCCGATGCTGGGCACCTGGCAGAGCATCGTCCTGGTGGACCTGAACCGGGACAACCCGCAACGCGCGGTTCGGCTGAGCTTTCTGGAGGGTTAGCGGACCAAACACACGGCAGCAGAGCAGGTACTGTTTGCGGTCGACATGCGTCGTTAGACAGCCTTCCAATTTCCGGCTAATAGGCTTGGGATAAGACGTCGAAACAAAACGGAAGAAGCGGACCAGAAAGTGCAGACACACGAGATCAGGAAGCGGTTTCTTGATCATTTCGTGAAAGCGGGACACACCGAGGTGCCGAGCGCATCGGTGATCCTCGACGACCCCAATCTGCTGTTCGTCAACGCCGGTATGGTCCAGTTCGTGCCTTACTTCCTGGGCGCGCGCACCCCTCCGTACTCGCGGGCCACCAGCATTCAGAAGTGCGTCCGCACGCCCGATATCGACGAGGTCGGCATCACCACCCGGCACAACACCTTCTTCCAAATGGCCGGCAACTTCTCGTTCGGTGACTACTTCAAGCGTCGTGCCATCGAGCTCGCGTGGACCCTGCTGACCAACAGCACCGAAGACGGCGGCTACGG
>DASYBR010000128.1:0-3736 GCA_036500645.1 Mycobacterium sp.
GACGAGGTCACCGCGCAATTGACCAGGCTGGCAACGGATCTAGGCCCCACCAGTCCCGTGTCATCGACATCGGTCAGCCGATTCATCGACAGCGCCGCCAACGCGATGGACGGTAACGGCGAAAAGCTGCGCCAGACCCTCACCCAGCTGTCCGGGATCAGCCGTATCCTGGCCAACGGCAGCGGCAACATCGTCGACGTCATCAAGAACCTGCAAAACTTCGTCAGCGTGCTGCGCGACAGCAATCAACAGATCGTGCAGTTCCAAAACCGGCTGGCGACGCTGAGCAGCGTGCTCGACGACAGCCGATCCGATCTCGATGCGGCGCTGTCGAATCTATCGACTGCGGTCGGCGAGGTGCAACGATTCGTCGCCGGAAGCCGTGACAAGACCGCCGTGCAGGTCCAGCGGCTGGCCGACGTCACCCAGGTCCTCGTCGACCACCGGATGGATGTGGAAAACATCCTGCACGCCGCCCCCACCGCGTTCGCCAACGGCTACAACATCTACAACCCCAACACCCCCGGGGCCATGGGAAGCTTCATCATCCAAAACTTCGCCAACCCAACACATTTCATCTGCGACGAGATCGGCGTCCTCGCCAACGTCACCGCGACCGAAACAGGGAAGCTGTGCGCTGAATACCTCGGACCCGGTGCGCGCACCGCGAACTTCAACTACCTACCCATTCCGACGAATCTGATCCTGCAACAAATCGCGACACCGGGGAAAATCATCTACGCCGAGCCGAACCTGGCCCCCGGCGGTGCGGGGCCTTCTCCGACACCACCGGAGCCGCCACCGGCAGTGTCCGCGTACACCGGCCTGAATGATTCGGCGCCGAAGAGCGTGTCCGATTTGTTGCTGCCGGCGGTAAGTCCTGCTCTCCCAGCCAATCAGCCAGCCGATCAGCCACCACCGCCCGGCGGAGGGGGGCCACCGCCGTGAGCATGATTCGGGCCCTGTGCGTCGTGGCGTGTGCGGCCACCGTCGGCGGCTGCGCCTTTCAGGGCGTCAACTCGCTGCCGCTGCCAGGGGCGGTGGGCCGCGGACCGCATGCCAGCGTCTACCACATCGAGATCGCGAATATCGGAACGCTGGAATCGAATTCGCCGGTGATGATGGCCGACGTCGTGGTGGGGAGCGTCGGCAAAATGCGGGTCAAGGGCGACCACGCCGACATCGAAGTCTCGGTCAAACCCGATGCGGTGATACCCGCGAATGCGGTGGCCACCGTCGGGCAGACCAGCTTGCTGGGTTCGATGCACGTGGAGCTCAATCCTCCGCTCGGCCAACGACCGCAGGGACGCCTCGAGCCCGGGACCACCATTCCGCTGGACCGGTCGTCGTCGTATCCGTCGACGGAGCAGACTCTCTCGGCGCTGTCGGTCGTGCTGAATTCCGGTGGCCTGGGGCAAATTGGTGACATCGTGCACAACTTCAGCACCGCGTTGTCCGGCCATGAGAGCGACGTCCGCGAACTGTTGACTCGGCTCGACGACTTCGTCGGGGTGTTGGATCAGCAGCGCGAAAGGATCATCACGTCCATCGAAGCGTTGAACCGGCTCGCCGGTACGTTCGCGTCCCAGCGTGAGGTGATCTCGGATGCGCTGCGCAAGATACCGCCGGCGCTGGATGTGCTGATTCGGGAACGCCCCCGCATCACCACAGCTTTGGACAAGCTTCGCGTCTTCAGCAATACCGCGACCCGGCTCGTCAACGACACCCAGGCCGACTTGGTCAAGAATTTGCAGAATCTCGAGCCGACGATCCGCGCGCTGGTAGACGTGGGACCCGAGCTCCCGATCCTGCTGGGCTATATTCCGACATTCCCGTTCACTCAGAACTTCGTCGACCGAGCCATCCGCGGCGACTACTTCAACGTCTTCGCCGTCATCGACATCACCGTTCCCCGGCTGAAAAGAACACTGGGCGCCGGCACCCGCTGGGGAGACGTGGACGCATCGCTGGTGCCCGCCCCGGGCGATCCCTGGTATCAGAGCTATACCAGGGACCCGTTGAAGGTTGGTCTCACACCGCCGCCGCTACCGGGATCCGGGCCGCCCGCTGGGGCTGCGCCGGCGCCGGCTTTCGCGGAGTCCGACATGAGTCCCATTGCGCCGCTTGATCATCCAGGTGGTGGCTGATGCTGACGCGTTTCGTCCGGATACAGCTGACCATCTTTGCGATCGCGTCGGTTGTCGGTATGGCGGTGATGGTCTTTCAGTACATGCAAGTGCCGACGCTGCTGGGGATCGGCCGGCTCACCGTGAAGTTGGAGTTGCCGGAGACCGGTGGCCTGTACCGGTTCAGCAATGTCACCTACCGGGGCGTGCAGATCGGCAAGGTGACCGCGGTGGGTCCGACGGCGAACGGCGCGGAGGCCACGCTGTCGATTGATACGTCGCCGAAGATCCCGGCGGACGTGCATGCCGCGGTGCGCAGCATTTCGGCGGTGGGCGAACAGTACATCGACTTGGTCCCGCGCTCGGAGTCGGCGCCCTACCTGCGCGACGGGTCGGTGATCGCCGCGCGTGACACCAGCATCCCGCCGCCGGTGGGACCGATGTTGGACCGGCTCAGCGCGTTGACCAACAGCATCCCCAAAGACAAACTCTCCCAACTGCTCGACGAGTCATTCAAGAGTTTCAACGGGGCCGGCTACGACCTGCAGACCCTGCTCGACTCATCGGCCCAGGTGTCGCACGACGCTAATGACACCGCCGACCACACCCGCGCGCTGGTGGATGACGCCGTGCCGTTCCTGGATGCGCAGGCCCAGACCAGCGATGCGACGCGGCGCTGGGCGCATAATCTGGCCGGTGTCACCGAGCAGTTGGTGACCGATGACCCGCAGTTCCGGAAGCTGCTGGACACCGGACCTGGCTTCGCCCAAGAGGTTTCCCGGCTGCTCACCCAGTTGAAGCCCACGCTGCCGGTGTTGCTGGCCAACCTGACGACCATCGGTCAAGTCGGTGTGACCTACCACCCGTCGCTGGAGCAACTGCTGGTGCTGCTGCCGCCGACCGTCGCGGCCTACGGCTCCTATGGTGTCACCAACAACCCGACCGGTCTGGCCGTCGGTGGCTTCACGCTAACGGTCGCCGACCCGCCGGCCTGCACGGTGGGATTCCTACCGCCCTCGCAGTGGCGCTCACCGGCCGAAACAGACACGATCGATACACCCGATAATCTGTACTGCAAACTGCCGCAAGACTCGCCCATCGCCGTTCGCGGTGTGCGCAACAACCCCTGCATGGGCCACCCGGGAAAGCGGGCCCCGACGGTCGAGATCTGCAACAGTGACAAGCCTTATGTGCCTTTAGCGATGCGGCAGCACGCGCTGGGTCCGTCTCCGCTGGACCCCAACCTGCTCTCGCAGGGTGTGCCGCCCGATGACCGGGTGACGGTCCCGGAACGCATTTTCGGCCCGGTGGATGGGACGCCGTTGCCGCCGGGCGCGGCGCCCGCGGGAACACCGCCTGGGCCACCGGCCCCGGGTTCGGTCAACGTTCCGCCAACAGCGCCAAGTGCGTTTGCGCCCAACGGTTCCGGTGCTGGGCCGTCGGTCGCCACCGTTCGCTATGACCCGGCCACCGGTCGCTACGTCACTCCCGATGGTCAGATGTTTCGGCAGGCTGATCTCGCGCGGTCGTCGAAGCCGAAGACGTGGAAGGACATGCTCTTCAACGCAGGATGAAGTCAACACGTTAAGGGGTGCGGTGTGTCGTATCTA
>DASYBR010000129.1:0-1935 GCA_036500645.1 Mycobacterium sp.
TGCTGTCAACGTGGACGGTGATGTCGGCGCCGGTGTGATCGACGGCGACCAGCAGGTAGTTGAGGTCCTGCAGGCCGTGCTCGACGATCGGGATGACGTAAGGGAGCTTTGACAGTCGCACGATCGGCGCGACAGTCGGCCGCAGCAGGTGCTCGTTGAGGACGACACCGTCGGCCCCGGCCACCACTCCGCGGCCACTGCGGCCGACCGGCGGGCGCACGTCCATGACGGCGCGCTCCATGTCGGAGGTCACCGATGCCTCGGCGCCCAGCTCCTCGAGTTGTTCGCGCAAACTGCGCCATCGCAAATCCAGCTGGGCAGCTGCGTCTGCGGTGTCGTGGGAGTCTTCGAAATAGACCGATGCGAACGGTCCGCGGGCGGTCAGTAGCGGGCGTAGGCGTTGAGAATCCATGAGGATTTGGGTTGCCCGCGGACTCAGCGGCCAAACGCGAGCATGCCGAACCGTGCTATTCGCCGGTGAACTGTGGCGGGCGTTTGGCGAAGGTTGCCGACACGCCCTCGGTCAGGTCTTTGGACGGCAGGAACGCTGCGTTCCACGCCGCCACGTAACGCAGACTTGCCGACACAGCCGAAATCCGTTGCTGGTCAAGGACATCCTTGACACCGCGGACTGTCAGCGGCGGGTTGGCGGCGATCTCGGCGGCGGTGGCATGGGCGCCGGCCAACGCGGCGTCCGCGTCGGCGAATACGTCGTTGACCAAGCCGATCTTCTCGGCACGGGCGGCGTCGATGTCCTTGCCGGTCAATGCCAGTTCGCGCAGGTGCCCGTCGGACAGGATCAGTGGCAGCCGGGCCAGGCTGCCGACGTCGGCAACCATCGCCAACTTGACCTCGCGGACGGAGAACTTGGCGTCGGCGCTCGCGTAGCGGATATCCACCGCGGAGATCAGGTCGACCCCGCCGCCGATGCACCAGCCGTGCACCGACGCGATCGTGGGGGTGCGGCAATCGGCCACAGCGGTGATCGTCCCCTGCATGCGCAGCACCTCGGCGTGGAATTCACTGCGGGGCCTCGCCAACGCCCCGTCAGCCAGCACCGGGGCCAGCGTCCCGCCCATCGCCGGCAGGTCCAGGCCATAGCTGAAGTTGCGCCCCGACCCGGTCAGGACGATGGCCCGCACGTCAGGATCTGCGTCCAGCTCACCGAACACCTGAGGCAGTTCCGACCAGAACGCCGGGCCCATCGCATTGCCCTTGCCCGGTCCGATCAACGTCACCTGCGCGACGTTGTCTTTGGTTTCGACGGCGACGGATTCGTACTGCTGGCCCATGTCGAGACCGTACCGTGGACGTCATGCCTTCCGACCTGCGGCCCGGACCCGACTCCCCACCCACCGACGAGCTGGCCAGCGCGGAAGCCGCGCTGGGCGCCCTGCAGCATGTCCTGCACCCGATCTCGCGCGACGAGTTGTCCAAATCCACACCGTGCCCGGAATACGACGTGATGGCGCTGACCGACCATCTGCTGAACTCCATCACCCTGCTCGGTGGCGCGGCGGGCGCGCAGCTGCCGGAGCGCGACAGCGACGACTCGGTGGAACGACAGGTGGTCGGCGCAGCCCGGCCCACACTGGACGCGTGGCACCGTCGCGGCCTGAACGACACGGTGAGCTTGGGCCCCAATGAGTTACCCGCGACGTTCGCCGTCAGCATCCTGACACTCGAATTCCTGGTCCATGGCTGGGATTACGCGGCCGCGACCAAACACCCGATTAACGTCACCGAGTCGCTGGCCGATTACACGCTGGGGCTCGCCAGGAAAGTCATCAACCCGAAAACGCGGGCGGCAGTGGGCTTCGATGATCCGGTACCCGTGCCCGATGATGCGCCCGCGCTCGACCAGCTGATCGCCTTCACCGGCCGCAATCCGGCGGGGGCCCAGACCTAGACGCGCTCCAGATAGAAGTAGAAGTA
>DASYBR010000130.1:0-3626 GCA_036500645.1 Mycobacterium sp.
CGACCTGTTAGGCGACGGGTTCACTGCCGTCGCCGCCGATGCAGCCGATCCAGCGACACCGAGCCGCCTCGTCGCGGAGCATCGGCCGCGCACGCTGGTGCTGTGCGCTGGGGCCGCCCCACACATCAGCCCGCTATCCGAGCAGAGCTGGCAGACCTTCAGCAAGAACTGGAACGTCGACGTCGCGCAAGCGTTCCATTGGATCCGCGAAGCGCTGCAGCGCCCGCTGGCACCGGGCAGTTCGGTGATCGCGATCTCCAGTGGCGCAGCGGTCAACGGATCGCCACTGAGTGGCGGTTACGCGGGAGCGAAGGCCACCGTCAGATTCATCACCGGCTACGCCGCCATCGAATCGCGACGGGCCGGGCTGGGTATCGACTTCGTGTCGGTTCTCCCGCAGTTGACCCCGGCCACCGACCTAGGCGTGCCGGCAGTGGCGGCCTACGCCGCGTGGGAAGGAGTTGACGTCGACACCTTCCTGAAGAACCGCGGGCCAGTGCTCACCCCTGAACAAGCCGGGAAATCCGTCGTGGATCTGGCGACCGGCGGACACCCGGACCACCTCGCGTACATGCTTAGTGCCGCGGGCCTTTCGCCGCTGGCCTGATCGCACCGAAACTTCAAGGGAGACCGGAATGCAAACACCCCCGATCGTGTCCGCGCAGGAGTGGGCCGCCGCGCGCGAGCGGCTGCTGGTGAAGGAGAAGGAGTTGACCCGTGCGCGTGACGCGCTGGCGGCCGAGCGTCGGCGGATGCCCTGGCTGGCGGTAGATAAGGAGTACGAGTTCGACGGGCCCGACGGCAAAATCAGCTTGCTGGGGCTGTTTCACGGTCGGCGTCAGCTGATCGTTTATCGCGCCTTCTTCGGGCCCGAAATAGAAGGCTGGCCCGATCACTGCTGTCAGGGCTGCTCAATGATTGCCGATCACATCGGCAACCTGGCTCACCTGAATGCCCGCGACACCACGCTTGTGTTTGCGTCGCCGGCGCCGCAGGCGGATATCGAGCGGCTCAAGGCGCGGATGGGCTGGGACATGCCGTGGTACACCATCACCGACAGCTTCGACGCTGATTTCGGCGTGGACGACTGGCACGGCACCAACGCGTTCATTCATGACGGCGAGCGGGTGTTCCGCACCTACTTCATCAACAACCGGGGCGACGAGGCGTTCGAGAACACCTGGAGCTACCTCGATATGACGGCGCTGGGCCGGCAGGAAACCTGGGAGGACTCGCCGGAGGGCTACCCGCAGAGTCCGCCCTATGAATGGTGGGACTGGCACGACGCATACGGCGAGCACGTGCCGTCGCGCTGGTTCGGCGACCCTGATCCGACCGATCCCAACGATCCGCGTCCACCGCGCACCTGACGTCAGGGGCGCGCCGACCGCTGGCCTGGTAGGCCAACGTCGGTGAACCGAGTCCAGACGCCACCCGTCATCCGAACGGACGCAACGCATATGACCCGAACGGAGGAGTGATTTGTCAACGACGACCACGAGATCTACCGACCAGTGGGCGGCACGGCTGAGTTCCATCGGGCAAGCGGTCAGCCGGTACGGACTTGCCCTGACGCTGGCGTGGATCGGTTTCGGCAAGTACATCAAGATGGAAGCCCGGGTCCTGATCGAGCACAGCCCGTTGATGAGTTGGGTCTATGACGTATTCAGCGCCAACACCGTCGCGCGCGGTCTGGGAACGCTGGAGATCACGGCGGCGATTCTGATTTCCCTTCGGCCGGTGTCGGCGCGGTTATCGGCGGCCGGCAGCGCGATGGCGATCGTTCTGTTCTGCGGAACGCTGAGCTTCCTGTTCACCACACCCGGCGTGGCGACCCGGTTCGTGGGGCCCATTCCGGTGCTGTCCGCACTGCCTGGGCAGTTTCTGCTCAAAGACGTTGTGCTGATGGGCGTGGCGATCTGGACGCTCGGTGAGGCCCTGCACGCCCACCGGACGACGTCAGCCCTTGATGCCGACCGTGATCAGGTCGGAGATGGCCCGGGTTAACAGCGGCCGCCGGACTCGGTGTTGCTCTTCGACGGTGAACCCCGCGCCCTCGAACAAGCGCCGCATCTCGGCCGCCGACGGGTGATGGGCCGGCTTCCACCTGCTTGTCGCGGGCCCTTGCGGAAGGAGTTGTCGCGCACTGAGAGTCGAGACCGCTACCAGTCCGCCGGGGGAGAGCACCCGGTGGAATTCGCGCAACGCCGCGGGTTGGTCGAAGAAGTGAAACGCCGACGTCGTCACGACCGCGTCCAGCGCCCCGTCGTCAAACGGCAGCTGCTCGGCCGGGCCACGCAACCACTGCACAACCGTCGAGCGGGCGCGGGCCTGGTTCAGCATGCCCTCGGACATGTCCACGCCGTAGACCTGCGCGGGATGCAGATCACGTTCGATCCGGTCGGCCAAAATTCCAGTGCCGCAGGCGATGTCAACTACGCGCGCAGAAGAGTGCGCGCGTAGTTGGGCAATCACTTCGTCGTGCGCCGGCCGGTATACCCACTGCTGCAAGAACGGCGAGTTGTAGGCCGGTGCCGCGAAACCCCAGAACCGTGTGACGGCGTCGTTGAACCCGCGACGTTGCGCTGCGGCGGTCACCTAATCGAGGTGTAGTAGATCGTGTCGGCCACCGACACCGAGTCGTTGCCCTGCGGGATCGCCGGAAGCCCGTTGTCCGCCAGCAGTTCACTCATCGGCCGGCCGGTCGAGCGCCAGCCCAATGTGTCCATGTAAGCGGCGACGTCGTTGCGATCGCCCTCATACCCGAGCTCGGAGAACTCGAGGTCGAAGCCATGGGCGCGCCATTTCTCGGTGGCCTTGCGCATCATCTCCCGCGCCTGGTCGTGGTCGACGTCCGACATGTCCGGAATAGCCTCGGTGGCAAGCCGGCTGCCGTCGGCGCTGAGTGCGGAAACGTTGTCCAGCAAGCGATCTTGCGCTTCCGGCGGCAGATAGCCGAGCAGTCCCTCGGCGATCCACGCGGTGGGTTGGCTCTTGTCGAAGCCGGCTTCGATCAACGCGGTCGGCCAGTCGTTTCGAAGGTCGACAGCGACGGCACGGCGATCGGCGGTCGGCTCGGCGCCGAGGTCGGCCAGCGTGGTGGTCTTGAAGGCGATCACCTGGGGTTGGTCAACCTCGAAGACCGTCATACCGGTGGGCCAGTCCAACCGGTAGGCGCGGGCGTCAAGGCCGGACGCCAGGATGACCGCCTGGCGGATCCCGGCTTGCGTCGCGTCGAAGAAGAACGAGTCGAAGAAGCGGGTGCGGACGGCCATCGCGACCGGCATGTGCTCGAGCTTCCAGGGGGCCTCGTCGTCGTCGACGTCGGCGGCGTCCAGCTCACCGGTGGCCAACCTCGTCAGGAAATCCACGCCGACGGCTCGGACCAGCGGTTCGGCGAACCGGTCGTCGATCAGGGGGTTGTCAGCGTTGCTGGCGATTGCCCGGGCGGCGGCGACCATCGTCGCGGTCGCTCCCACACTGGTCGCCAGGTCCCAGGTGTCGTTATCGGTGCGCGGCATTGCGTGCTCCTCAAGTCAGATCAGGTTTACTTAGTTAGTATAACAAGTATTTAGCCCATATAACAAGTCGTCCCTCGATCACGCCCGTATTCGGGCGGTTACGCC
>DASYBR010000131.1:0-4872 GCA_036500645.1 Mycobacterium sp.
GACGCGAAGCCCAGGGCGCCGGCCTCGATCGCCTCGGTGGCCAGGGCCCGCATCTTGGCGAGATCCTCGGCGGTGGCCGGCTCGCGGTTGGCGCCGCGCTCGCCCATCACGTAGACCCGCAGCGGTGAATGCGGCAGGTACGCGGCCACGTCGATGTCGCGCTTGCCCGCATCCAGCGCGTCCATGTATTCGGGGAAGGTCTCCCACGTCCAGGGCAGGCCGTCCGTCATGACGACACCGGGAATGTCCTCGACCCCGGCCATCACGTCGACAAGCACGTCATGGTCTTCCTGGCGGCAGGGCGCGAAGCCGACCCCGCAGTTGCCCATCACCACGGTGGTCACGCCGTGCGCGGACGACGGGGTCAGCCGCTCCGACCAGATGGATTGGCCGTCGTAGTGGGTGTGCAGGTCGACGAAGCCGGGCGTCACCAACAGCCCCTTGGCGTCGATTTCCCGGTCGGCGGTCTGACCGTTGACGGCGCCGACCGCCGCGATGACGCCGTCTTGGACCGCGACGTCTCCGACGTACGGCTCACCACCCAGGCCGTCGACGATGGTGCCGTTGCGGATGATGAGGTCGTAGGTCATCTAACTAATCTACGACCGTGCCGGGGGTCGTGCCAGGGTGAATCGCGTCGTTGGCCGGCGGTCACACGCCTCCCGTAATGTCGCGAGTATGGCCAGCACCGATGATGCCGCTCAGGAGCTGCTCCGCGACGCCTTCACCCGGTTGATCGAGCACGTCGATGAGCTGACCGACGGATTGACCGACGAGGTGTCTGACTATCGGCCGGCCCCGAACGCTAACAGCATCGCCTGGCTGATCTGGCACAGCGCGCGGGTGCAGGACATTCAGTTGGCCGATGTGGCCGGCGTCGAACAGGTGTGGACCCGCGACGGCTGGGTGGACCGCTTCGCCCTCGACCTGCCGCGCAATGACACCGGCTACGGGCACGGCCCCGACGAGGTGGCGAAGGTGCATGCCCCCGCGGACCTGCTGTCCGGCTACTACCACGCCGTGCACGAGCTCACCCTGGGGTACGTCGCCGGCGTGACCGCCGAGGAGCTGTGCCGCGTCGTCGACAAAAATTGGGATCCGCCGGTGACGGCCAGTGCGCGAATCGTGAGCATCATCGACGACTGCGCCCAGCATCTCGGGCAGGCGGCTTACCTGCGGGGCATCCAGTAGGTTATCTCCGGTGCGATCCGCGCTGACGGTGGTGATGTGGCTGGCCACCACGGTTGCGCTGGCGGTGGCGATCCCCGCGATGTGGGTGCAATGCAACATCGTCGATGAGGGTGGCTACGCCGCGCTCGCGCGGCGGGCCGCCGCCGACCCGGGCCTGCAGGCCGCCGCGGCCGACGAGCTCACCAACCGCGCGATGGCGCTGATCGCGGCCCACAGCGGCGGGCGCCAGCCGGTCGACAGTGCGCAGGTGCACTCCGCGGCCGCCGCGTTCACGGCCGGACCGTCGTTCCCGTCGCTGTTCGCCGAGGCGAACAGCGCGGCGCACCGCTGGTTGTTCACCGCCGACGGGTCCGGCGGCTCGTGGGTCATCGACGTGGCGCCGATGCTCAAGGACGCCTCGATTCAGCAGATTTTGACCGACCACAACGTCAAAGTGCCTGCGACGCTGACTGTTCCGCTGACCGCGTCGGTGCCGCACTCGCTGCATCAGGGACAGCTGAGTCCGCTGTCCACCTGGGGACCCCTGCTGAGTTTCGGGGCGGCAGCCCTCAGTGGCTTCTGCGCGCTGTTGACGCTTGCCGCGGCGCGCCGCCGCGGCAAGGCGCTGACCAGCCTCGGCGTCTCGGCGCTGCTCGTCGGTGCGGGCGGATGGGCGGGCATCGAAATCGGCGGCCGCCGCATCAACGATGTGTTGAACCACGCCACCGGCGACGTCCGCCGCATCGCCGACGCGATGGTCGGCCGCGCCGAAGCCGGTCTGCACCAATGGCTCAACTTCACGTTGCTCGCCGGCGTAGCCCTGGTGGGCTTCGGCGTCGTCGTCGCGGTGCTGGGCGGCCTCGCCAAGAAGTCCTGATCCGTCGGCTAGCCGAAAGTGAACGAAAACACTTGCAGCCCAGGGCTGACCCGCATGTCGAGCTGGTCGCGGTGAGCGTCGTTGTCGGCCACGATCTGATGTAGCGTGGGCGCCCCACCGATGGGCGTCGTCGTGGTTTTCCCGTCCCGGGTCACGGTGAGGGTGCCGGTTCCGCCGACGACAGCGTAGACATTTTTGCCGGTGTAGTTCAGCCGGATGGCGGCGTCGTCGCTGTCCGCGGTGGCGCCCTGGTCGTCGAGCTTCCACCTGCCGGTCAAGGCGAACTTATCGTTGGCAAGCTGGGCCGGGTAGCTGAATGTGGCTGTGCCTGACTTGTATTCGCCGGTCCCACCGTAGTTACCGATTCTGTCCGCGCCAAGGTATGTCTCGGATGTGAGCCTGGTATTCGGCGTGGTGTCGGCGGCATTCGTCGGCCCGGGCAGTTGGCCGCCGGCACGAGCGTCGGCCAGCAGTTCGCGGATCAGCTTCTCGGTGCCGTCGTAGTCGCCTTCACCGAATTTCGTGTGCCGGATCGTCCCGTTCGCATCGATCAGGTATTCGGCCGGCCAGTATAGGTTTTGGTAGGCGTTCCAGGTCGCGTCGGCGTTGTCCAGCGCGATCGGATAGGGGATGTGCAACGCGGCGGCGCCGCTGGTCACGTTAGCGGGCACCCGCTCGAAGGCGTACTCCGGGGTGTGCACCCCGATGACGACGAAATCGTGATCGTGATACCGGTTGTACCAATCGATTACGTGCGGGATGGCGCGCTGGCAGTTGATGCAGGAGTACGCCCAGAAGTCGATCAGAACGACCTTGCCGCGCAACGACGCCAGGTTGACCGGCGCACCGCCCGGGGTGTTGAGCCAATCGGTGATGCCGACGAGGGCGGGCGCGGCCCCGCACTGCTCGAGCTGATCGGCGCCCTCGGTGCAGTCGCCCAGTTGGCCTTTCGCGGGGTTGCCCGGCTGGAGCTGCTGCCGGATCTCGTTGGCGCCGACGGTTTTTTGCATTGCGGCCGTGTAGTCGGGGACGGCGCGCTGCAGCATCGCGGGCAGATTGAATACCAGGGCCACGGCCAGGATGATCATCGTGATCCCGCCGATGACCTGAATCGTGCGCTGCCGGCGGCGAAATGCGCCCACGCGTTCGGCGACGCCACGCCCGGCGAGCGCGAAAACCAGTAACGGCAAGGCGGTACCGAACGCGAACGTCGCGGTCAGGATGAGGATCGGCCACCCGAAGGATGCCGTGCCGCCGGCGACCACGATCGCGGCCAGCACGGGTCCGGCGCACGGCACGTACAGCGCACCCAACGTCATCCCGAGGCCGAAACCGCTTCTGCCGCTCCCGAGTTGACGCGCAGGGATGCGGGCGAAGGGCCGCTCGATCAGGTGTTGCAGGGGCGGGAAGATCAGCCCCAGGCCGATGAGGGTCAGCACCACCAGGGCTGCCCAACGGATGGCGTCCTGCGGCAGGTGCAGCGCCGACAGCAGGGCCGAGCCGGCCAGGGTCACGACGCCGAAGCTGCAGACCAGGCCCGCAATCACCAGATACGGCCGGGCGGCCGAGCTGCTGGCCCGGTCGCTGTCCAACCCGGACAAGAAAATCACCGGCAGCACCGGCAGAATGCACGGCGAGATACCGGTGATCAGGCCACCGAGAAATCCGATCAGTGCGATGGTCTGCACGGGCTACTCGGAGGGGCGTGAAGGGCACCGGACCATGATCATGAATACACCTTTACCTGGTTTGCCACCGACGAGTGAGGGGCCGCAAATCACGCAACGTGCGTTATACAAATCACACGACGTGCGTTACCCTCGGGCGGTGGCGCAACTTACATTCCAGCGCGCCCGCACCGAGGAAAAGAAGCGCCAACGTGCGGACGCCCTCGTGGAAGCCGCACGCTCGCTGGCAATGGAGACAGGCGTCGCGTCGGTCACCCTGACCGCGGTCGCCAGCCGCGCCGGGATTCATTATTCGGCGGTGCGCCGCTACTTCACCTCGCACAAAGAAGTTCTGCTGCACCTGTCCGCCGAAGGCTGGGTGCGGTGGTCGAATACGGTGTCGGAGAAGCTGGCCGAGCCCGGCGCGAAGTCGCCGTCGCGCATCGCCGAGACATTGGCCGAAGCCCTGGCCGACGACCCACTGTTCTGCGACCTGCTGGCGAACCTGCACCTGCACCTTGAACACGAGGTCGACGCGGAGCGGGTCATCGAGGTCAGGCGGATCAGCACTGCGGCCACACTCTCGCTGGCCGATTCGATCGGCAGCGCGCTGCCCGAACTCGGACGATCGGGCTCGCTCGACATCTTGCTGGCGGCGTACTCGCTGGCGGCCACGCTGTGGCAAATCGCGAACCCGCCCGAGCAGCTGACCGACATCTACGCCGAGGAGCCCGAAGTGGTTCCGCCCGAATGGAATCTGGACTTCGCGTCCGCGCTTACCCGCCTGCTGACGGCCACCTGCGTCGGCCTCATCTCGGGATCCTCATGAATTCAGGAAGGAGGCCGGAGCGCTGTGGCTCGGCGAACTGCAACCGGTGAACGTGAAGGACTTGAACCGCCCATGACGACGAGTGAGCCAAGGACCGAGCCGCTAAAGAAGCAGGGCTCCAGCGAGGGCAACAAGGTCGCCCCGCAGCGTGCTAGGAAAAAGGGGCTTCTGGGGCGTTTCTGGCTGGTGCTCACGATCGTGGCTGTCGTCGCGCTGTCCGGATTTGTCGTGCACCGGCTGCACGATATCTTCGGCGTCCACAGCGGTTCGTTCGGTGGTGGCTCATCCGGTGACGTCATCGACCAGTTCAACGCCAAGACCATCACGCT
>DASYBR010000132.1:0-4195 GCA_036500645.1 Mycobacterium sp.
CGCAGCCCCCGGCACCGGCGCACCAATCGGGGCACCCTCCTGGGCACTCAACGGCGCACTCATCGCCGCATACACCGTGCCCTCGGTCGGGCCATAGGCGTTGATCATCACCCGACCCGGCGCCCACCGATCGACGACCTCGGACGAGCAGGCCTCACCGGCCACAATCAACGCCGTCGACTCCAACCCCTCCGGCGACAACATCGCCACCGCGGACGGCGTCTGGTGCAGGACGCTGACGTGTTCCGCGACCAGCAGCGCGTGCAGGTCGTCCGCGGAGGCGGCAACCGACTCGGGCACCACCACCAGGTGCCCGCCGTGCAGCAGCGCCCCGAAGATCTCGTGGACCGAGACGTCGAAGACCAGCGAGTGCCACTGCGCCCACACGCCCCCCTCCGGCAGGTCGGTGTGCAGCTTTTCCAGCAGCTGGGTGACGTTCTGATGAGTTACCGCCACGCCCTTGGGCACACCGGTGGTGCCCGACGTGTAGATCAGGTAGGCGATGTCCTCCGGAGTCGGGCCCGGCAACGCCGCGGCCGGCTGAGCCGCCACCGCCGGGTCCTCGACGTCGATGACCAGCACCCCGGATCCCTCATCGGACCCGTCCAACCGCGGCCGCAGCTCGGCGGTGGTGAGCACGGCGATCGGCTTGGCATCATCAAGCACGAACTCGATCCGCGCCGACGGGATCGCGGGGTCGATCGGCAGGTACGCCGCCCCGGTCTTGAGCACCGCCAGGATCGACACAATCGCGTCGGCCGAGCGTGACAGCAACAACGCCACCGACTGACCCGGGCGGGCACCATGACCGGCCAGCAGGTGCGCCAACCGGTTGGCGGCCTCATCCAGCTCCTGATAGGTCAGCGACCGACCCTCAAAGGTCAGAGCCGGCGCCTCCGGCGCGTGTGCCACCTGCGCGGCGAACAACGCCGGGATCGAGGACACCGTCTCCGCGGGCTTGCTCAACACCGCCCGGTTACCCCGCAGGTCCAGTCGAGCGTGCTCGCCCTCGTCGACCACGTCCATGGACGTCAAGCGCCGACTCGGATTGGCGGTCATGTCGGTCAGCACCCGCTGGAACCGCTCGACCAAGGTGTCGATTCCGGCCGCGTCGAACACCTCGGTGTCGAACTCGACGCGGAGGCCCAGTTCGCGGCCTGGGAGGGCCATCACCGACAGCGGGTAATGGTTGTATTCGCGGTTGGTGACATCGGTGATCGCCAACTCGTGGAAGCCCATCGGCACGCTGGTGTCGATCGGGTAGTTCTCGTACAGGAAAAGTGTGTCGAACAACTGGTCGTGACCGGCGACGCGGTGAATGTCGCTGAGCGCCAGATGCTCGTGCTCAAGGGTGTCGTTGTGGGCGCTCTGCAACTGGTCCAGCAGCTCGCCGATCGTCGTCGTCGCGGTGGTGTTGGCCCGCACCGGGACGGTGTTGATCAATAGGCCCACAATCGATTCCGCGCCCACCAGCTCGGCCGGCCGACCCGAGACCGCGGTCCCGAACGCGACATCGTGATGTCCGGTAAGCCACATCAGCAGCTGTGCCCACCCGGCCTGCAGCACCGTGTTGATGGTGGTGTGGCACGCGCGCGCCAACTCTCCCAGCGCGCGGGTGCTCTCCGCCGACAACCGATACGACTCGACGCCTCGCCGGCCGAGCGTCATGCGGCCTGCCGGACCCACCAACGTGGGGGTGTCGAACTCGGCCAGGACGCCGCGCCACGCCGCCTGCGCGGCAGCGCGATCCTGATCGGCCAGCCAGGTGAGGTAGCTGCGGTACGACGGGGCCGCGGGCAGGCCGTCGCCGTAGTAACTGGCGAGGATTTCGCGGAGCAAGATCGGCAGTGACCAGCCATCCATCACGATGTGGTGGTTGGTGAGCACGAACCGGTGGCGGTTGTCGGCGGTGCGGATCAACGCAGCCCGGAACGCCGGCCGGTTCGCCAGGTCGCTGACCGCGGCGCGTTCGACGGCACACAGCTGCTCGATCTTCTCGTCGGGGTCGAGGTCTTCGGGGCCGAGCTGGATATAGCGCCACGCCATCCCCGGGTCGGCCGGCAGGACCTGCACCGGCTCGCCGAACTGGGGGCAGAATCGCGCCGCCAGGTTCGGGTGCCGATCGACCACTGCGTGCACGGAATCGCGCAGCCGGTGCGGGTCGAGGGCACCGGTCACGGTGACCCCGAGCTGCACCGCATACACGTCGTCACCCGGGTCGTGCGCGAAGCTGGCGTGGAACAGCAGACCCTGCTGCAGCGGGGTCAGCGGCAGCACGTCAGCGATTTGGTACTGCTGCTCGAGTTTGTTGATCTGCTGCTGGTTCAGCCTGGCGGGAGCGATGTCCGACGGGGTCAAACCCCCGCCGCCGGTACGCACGTAGGCGCAGATGCCGGCCAGGGCCTCGAACCACAACTGGCTCAGTCGGGCGACCTGCTGGCGGCTCAGCGCCGAAGGCGCCCACGTCCAGTTGGCGTGCAGGTGTGGGCCGGCCTCGGTATCCATGGTCCCGGCGTTCAGGTCCACGGTGTGCATCAGCGGCATGGGGACCGCCGCGGCCGCGCCGGCCAACGACAAGCTTTCCGGGTTGATCCGCCACAATTCGCCGGGCAGGTCGGCGCCCGCACCCAACCGGCCCAGGTAGTTGAAACCGATGACGGGGTCAGCCCCGCCCAAGTCCACTCCGGGGGTCAGGTAACGCAGCAGACCGTAGGTGAGCCCGTCGGGCAGGCCCCGCAGCTGCTCCTTCGCGTCCTTGATCGCAGCGCCCAGCGCCGCGTCGCCCGCGGTCACCTGAGACCACGACAGTCCGTCGACCGTCCCCCCGACGTTCAGGGCCACCGGGTACTTGGTGGTGAACCAGCCGACCGTGCGCGACAGGTCGACGTGCGGGCCCAGTTCCTCATGGCGCCCGTGACCTTCGACATCGATGCCGATCGGTGCTCCGTCGTTGTCGAAGAACTGCGTCCATGCCAGCCCGAACGCAATCAGCAGGATGTCTTGCACGCCGGCGTGGAACGCTGCGGGCACCTCACCCAGCAGCAGCCTGGTCGTCGGCACATCCAACGAGACCGACAACTGCTCGGCAGTGATGTAGGTGTCGGTTTCGGGGTCCGCCGCGGGTAGCAGGGCCGGGGTAGCCGCGACTCGTCGCCAAGCCTCGGCCTGCTCGGCCACCGCCGGGCTGTGCGCGTACTCGGCCAGCAGCGACGACCAGCGGGCAAACGACGTCCCGCCCGTCGGCAGCGCGACCGGCTGGTCGTTGTGGTGCTGCGCCCAGGCGATGTTGAGGTCTTCCAGCAGGATTCGCCACGACACCCCATCGACCGCCAGGTGGTGAATGATCAACGCCAGCTGACCCGACCTGCCGGCCCAGACCGCGCGCAGCATCGTCCCGGTGGACGGGTTCAGCCGCGACCGCGCATCCACGAGCGCGCCGTCCGACAACAGCTCGACCGAGTGCAGGCAGTCCTCGGCCTGCACCGAGCCGGGTTCGGCAATGTTGAGCGACCAGCCGCCGGCGCCGTCGTCATCGACGCGCATCCGCAACGTGGGGTGCCGATCCAGCAGTGCCTGCAGCACCACCACGACGTCGGCTTTGCCGACCCCTTTCGGGGCGGTCACGATCATGGTCTGGTTGAAGTGGTCAACCGGGCCGTCGACACTGTTCAGCCAGCGAATGATCGGGGTGGGCACCACGGGACCGGTGCCCTCGTCGACCACGCCGGCCTGGTCGTCGACCAGACCGGCGACCATGGCCAGCCGGGCCACTGTCTGCTCGACGAAGACATCCCGCGGACGGCACATCACGCCCGCCGCGCGAGCCCGGGCCACCACCTGCATCGACAAGATGCTGTCGCCGCCCAGATCGAAGAACGAGTCATCCACGCCCACTCGCTCCACGCCCAGCACCTGGGCATAGATGTCGGCCAGGACCTCTTCGACCGGGGTGCTCGGGGCGCGGTACTGTCCACCGGCCTTGTGGTATTCGGGTGCGGGCAGGGCGCGCTTGTCGAGCTTGCCGTTGACGGTCAGCGGCAGCGCGTCGAGCACCACGACCGCGACCGGCACCATGTAGCCCGGCAAGCGCTGCGCCAACTGCGTACGAACGTCCACCGGATCCGCGCTACCGGTGATATAACCCACGAGCCGCTTGTCGCCGGGCCGATCCTCACGAGCGATCACCGCGGCCTGA
>DASYBR010000133.1:0-45494 GCA_036500645.1 Mycobacterium sp.
TTGAGGCCGTACGGAAGGGCCGAAGGCACGTGCGGATCCCGAAGCGAGCCGTGCTTTTTCCGTTGTTGTCCGAAGCGCCGCGGCGCGCCGCTGAACTGGTGCTCATCGGCGTGCCCCACCAAGCGAAGTAACTACAGCAGAAGCGCTTTGGCGCAGTATGGGTCCGACCAGTCCGGCGTGCCGACGCCCCGATAGCAATCCGCAGCTCGACGAGCAGGACAGATTGGCAGCACCCACGCTGCCTTGAGCAACGTTGCCCTTTCTGGTGTTGCTAAGTATTCCCACTTAGTAATTGCCAAGGCAGCTGGTCAGGCCGGGAATGACCGGCGGCCCGACCAGCCCGGTGCCGTAGCGCACCCGAACCGGGATGCGGGACACGATGGCGCTCGTCCGGGTGAATCGGAATTCCGTGTGCTGGCTGCCCGGTATACGCAACCGTCCGCAGACCGTCTGCGGTAGAGCTGGCGACAGCATTCTTTAGCCAACAAAACGAACACTCTGACCAGCACTTTCCCAGCACGCCCAACACAGTTTGATTCAGCAAACGCCGAGAACGACCGGGGTGGAAGCTTGCGGCCCCAGAAAACTGAACTATTACCCTGGGCCATTAATGCATTTGTGTCGGATTTAAATGCATTTGTGTCGGATCGTGCTCGATTAGCGATCGTCAGATCCTGAAAAATTTTTCAAAAAATCATCCGATTGCTATCCCAAATGTGATACCGATCGTCTACTGCACGGGGGGCATCCGGACAGAAGGTATTGAGATGGACCAATCTGGAGCACACCGAGTAACAACTGCCCTGCGAAAAGCAAACGTGATTCCCGCGGTGCTGGCGGTAGGAGTGGGTCATCCGCACGACGTGCAGCATCTAGATGCGGCAAGGCTTACCAAGACCGCTGTGCGGCGATGCGGAAATGGCTTACTACACGTTGTCCAGGACGTCTTCGGAGATGTCGCTCGGCGACCGGGAACTCTGCTGAGTTTGCGTGAGCATCGAAGCCGGCGGCGCCGGCATTTGCCAGGGCCGCCTAGCCAAACTCCACCGCTGGTGTCGCCCATTTCCCCAGGAACGCAGTCCCGTCACGGCTAGCAACGGATTCGACTAGCGAATTACTCATGTGCTAGCGAAACCGACCATGACAGGCTCGCGTTCGCTTGTTGCTGTCGCGTTTGAAGGGTCGGTCGATGAGCATAATGTCGCACCAATTACGGTCCACCCCTCTCAGCAACTCTGTTGACGAAAAGCAATCCTCAGCAAGCCAAACGGCAGCTCTGGCCACGGATTCACCTACCCGTTCGAGATTGGAGCACAGCTGGCGATCGTCGGTGTGGCGGGAGCGGGTGTAGGGGTGATACGCGATCATTCAGCCGGCGCTGGCGCTCCGTGTCGGGTGGGCCCACCGATAGCCTGCCAGACCCGTCTTGAAATAAGGAGCCGACATCGCCGAGGTCAGCGGTTACGCTTACTTGGTGGCGCCCAGGAAATGCGGTGGCCCACCGAAATGGTCAGAAGGTTCGCCGAAGCGCCCGGACTGCGTTGCCGCGGTGCGGGCACAAGCGCGCGACCGCAACAAGCACTACGCCGACAGCGCGGCGCGGCGGGCCCGGGTTCTCACGATTACCGCTTGGCTCGCGGTCGCGGTGAGCGTGAGCTTCGTGCTCGTGCAGATCCTCAGCGGGGCATGGACTTGGCAGGTCACCTCCATCAACGTCGCGGCGGCCACCGTCTTCGCGATGATTCCCTGGCTCAACAAATTTGGGGAATTGGTTGCGCCGCTTACCTTTATGGGTGCCGCCTACGCCTCGATCGTGGCCACTTGCTGGGCTATGGGCACCGATTCGGGATCTGAGTTCTTCTTCTTGGTCGGCGCGTGTCTGGTTCTGCTGCTGTTGGGAATCGAACACATCGTCTTGGCGTCGGCAATGGCGGCCTTCTCCGCCGGCCTGATCATCGCGCTCGAGTTCTTGGTGCCGCGCAACACCGGTCTGCAGCCCGCCTGGGCCCAGTCGATGGGCTTCGTCATCACGACCGTCTCCGCCGTCGTGATGGTGGTCGTGACCGTCTGGTTCGCCTTACGCGATACCGCCCGCGCCGAGGCGGTCATGGAGGCCCAGTACCAGCGCTCAGAGGCGCTCCTGGCCAACATGTTGCCGTCCAGCATCGCCGAGCGACTCAAGGAGCCCGACCGCAGCGTCATCGCCGACAAATACGACGAAGCGTCTGTCTTGTTCGCCGACATCGTCGGCTTCACCGAACGCGCCAGCAGCACCCCGCCGGCCGACTTGGTGCGGTTCCTCGACGTCCTTTTCAGCGCGTTCGACGAACTCGTGGACAAACACGGGCTGGAGAAGATCAAAGTCAGCGGTGACTCCTACATGGTGGTGAGTGGGGTTCCGCGCGCCCGATCGGATCACGCCATGGCTCTGGCCGACTTCGCGATCGACATGGCCGACGTTGCGGCCAGGCTGAAAGATCCGCACGGGCACGCGGTTCCGTTGCGGGTAGGTATGGCATGCGGACCGGTCGTCGCGGGTGTGGTGGGTTCGCGACGATTCTTCTATGACGTGTGGGGAGACGCGGTCAACGTCGCATCCCGGATGGAATCCACCGATTCGGTGGGCCGAATTCAGGTGCCCGAGGCTATGTACGAGCGCCTCAAGAATGAATTCGTGCTCCAGGAGCGGGGCCAGATCGAGATCAAGGGCAAAGGCTGGATGAGCACCTGGTACCTGATCGGGCGCAGGCCGGCCGAGGAACTCACCGATCTGGTCGCGGAGGACTCGCGCCCCGCCCACGTCTGACCAAAGTCCCTGTACCAAAACCTGTGTTTGTGCCAGACTTCGGCCATGACCACTTCCCCTGCAACCACGCCTGTTCCAAGCTTGTTGCCTCATTTGTGGAAATCCACGCTGCTGTCGGGAATTCTGTCACTGATTGTTGGTGTCCTGGTGCTGGCATGGCCTGGCATCTCGATTCTGGCTGCCGCCATTGCGTTCGGCGTCTACCTGCTGATCACCGGTGCCGCACAGGTGTTCTTCGCGTTCAGCCTGCATGTCTCGGCGGGGAGCCGCATCCTGCTTTTCATCAGCGGCGCCGCGTCACTCATCCTTGCCGTCCTGGCGTTTCGCCATTTCGGTAAAGACCAGCTGACCGCAATCCTGTTGCTGGCCATCTGGATTGGTATCGGTTTCATCTTCCGCGGCGTCGGCACGACGGTTTCGGCCATCAGTGATCCGCACCTGCCTGGCCGCGGCTGGTCAATTTTTGTCGGCGTGATCAGTTTGGTCGCCGGCATCGTCGTCCTGGCTTCACCGCTCGAATCGATTGTCACTCTTGCGATCGTCGTCGGCGTCTGGTTCGTCGTCATCGGCATCTTCGAGATCGTGGCGTCGTTCGGCATCCGCAAGGCGTCCAGAACACTGACCAGCTGAGGCCGACGCGGGGTAGCGTCAACTCGACAGGTCTACTACACTTTGTCGTAGCCGCTTGTTAGGCCTCCGCAGTGGGAGATGACAGATGAATGTCGTCGATATTTCGCGGTGGCAGTTCGGTATCACTACCGTCTACCACTTCATCTTCGTGCCGCTCACAATCGGGTTGGCGCCCCTGCTCGCCATCATGCAGACGGTGTGGGTGGTGACCGGGAACGCCGGGTGGTACCGCCTCACCAAGTTCTTCGGCAAGTTGTTCCTGATCAATTTCGCCATCGGCGTGGCGACCGGGATTGTTCAGGAATTTCAGTTCGGCATGAATTGGAGTGAGTACTCGAAATTCGTCGGCGACGTCTTCGGTGCGCCACTGGCCATGGAAGGCTTATTCGCCTTCTTCTTCGAGTCCACCTTCGTGGGTTTGTGGATCTTCGGCTGGAGCCGGCTGCCGAAGTTGGTGCACCTGGCCTGCATTTGGATCGTGGCGTTCGGCGTCAACGCGTCCGCGTTCTTCATCATCGTGGCGAACTCGTTCATGCAGCACCCGGTCGGTGCGCACTACAACCCGGCGACGCGGCGCGCCGAGTTAGACAGCATCTGGGCGTTGCTCTCCAATAACACTGCCCAAGCGGCGTTTTCACATACGGTGGCCGGCGCACTGCTGGTGGCGGCCACGTTCGTCGCCGCCACCAGCGCGTGGTGGATGGTGCGTTCGCACAAATCCGCGTCGGACAGCGCCGCCGCCGAGTCAGACGCGCGCACCATGTTCCGACCGGCGGCCATCCTGGGGTGCTTCGTCGTGCTGATCGCCGCGCTCGGACTGTTCTTCACGGGCGACCGCCAGGGCAAGCTGATGTTCGTGCAGCAACCGATGAAGATGGCCTCGGCGGAATCGTTGTGCAACACCAAGACCGACCCCGACTTCTCGATTTTGACCATCGGCACCCACAACAACTGCGGAAGCGTCACCGAAGTGATCAAGGTGCGGTATGTGTTGCCGTTCCTGGCCGAAGGCCGCTTCAGTGGCGTGACGCTGCAAGGAGTCAACGACCTGCAGCAGCAATACCAGCAGCGGTTCGGACCCGACGACTACCGGCCGAATCTGTTCGTCACCTATTGGTCCTTCCGGGCGATGATCGGATTCCTGGCAATCCCAGTGCTATTCGCGCTGACCGTGTTGTGGCTGACCCGCGGTGGGCGAACCCCCAGCCGACGGTGGTTCTCCTGGTTCGCGCTGCTCACCATCCCCACGCCGTTCTTGGCCAACATCGCCGGCTGGGTGTTCACCGAGATGGGCCGTCAGCCCTGGGTGGTGGCGCCCAACCCGACTGGCGATCAACTTATTCGGATCACCGTGCGCGAAGGCGTATCTCACAACACGCCCGGCATGGTCATCACGTCACTGGCGACCTTCACGCTTCTCTACGGGGTGCTCGCGGTCATCTGGTTCTATCTGCTCAGGCGCTACATCGTCGAAGGCCCCCTGGAACACGACGCGGAGCCGGCGCCCCCGCCCGCCCCCACCGACGACGAGGTGGCACCGCTCTCCTTCGCCTATTGACGCGTGCTCAGGCTTAACGAGCCGGAAAGGAGCTGACCGATGGGACTGCAGCAGTTGTGGTTCGGCGTCATCGGGATGCTGTTCGTCGGTTTCTTCGTCCTGGAGGGTTTCGACTTCGGCGTGGGGATGCTGATGGAGCCGTTCGCGCGCGTTGGCATCGGGGAACCCGAACCGTTGCGCCGCACGGCGCTCAACACCATCGGGCCGGTCTGGGACGGCAATGAGGTTTGGCTGATCGTCGGCGGCGCGGCCATGTTCGCCGCGTTCCCCGGCTGGTATGCCACCATGTTCTCCACGCTCTACCTGCCGCTGCTCGCGATCTTGTTCGGCATGATCGTGCGCGTCGTGGCGATCGAATGGCGCGGCAAGATCGACGACACGAAGTGGCGCGGCTGGGCCGATGTCGCGATCGCGACCGGGTCGTGGCTGCCCGCGGTGTTGTGGGGCGTCGCGTTCGCCGTCCTCGTACACGGGCTCCCGGTGGACGCCACAGGCCACGTCGACCTGTCGATCACCGATGTGCTCAACCCCTACACCCTGCTGGGCGGGTTGGCCACCGCCGGGCTGTTCCTGTTCTACGGCGCGGCGTTCGTCGCGCTGAAGACCTCCGGCGCCATCCGCGACGACGCACACCGCTTCGGCGTCTGGCTGTCGCTTCCGGTCACCGGACTGGTTGCGGCCTTTGGTCTGTGGACGCAACTAACGCACGGCAAGGACTGGACCTGGCTGGTGCTGGGCGTCGCGGTGGTGGCACAGCTGGCTGCGGTGCTGGTGGTGTGGCGACGCGCATCCGACGGGTGGGCGTTCGTATGCACGGCGTTGGTGGTCGCGTCGGTGGTGATCCTCTTGTTTGGCGCGCTGTATCCAAACCTGGTCCCCTCGACGCTGAACAAGCAATGGAGCCTGACCATCTACAATGCCTCGTCGACCCCCTACACGCTCAAGGTGATGACGTGGGTGACGGTTTTCATGGCTCCGCTGACTGTCATTTACCAAGCCTGGTCGTACTGGATTTTCCGGCAACGGATCTCGGCTGATCGGATCCCGCCGCCCATCGGCTTGGCGAGGCGTGCGTCCTGAGCACACAGCGCTCGCCGGCGGCCTCACAAGCACGCGGCCCCTTAGACCCGCGGTTGTGGCGGGCGTCGACGACGGTGCGTCGCTACCTCTTTGCCGCGGTGGGCTGTGGGGTGATGATCTCCGGCTGTGCGATCGGCTCGGCCATCGTGCTGGCGGGCATCGTCGCCCGCGTAGTGGGCGATCCCTCGGTGCGCAGCATGCACATCTGGTTGGGACCTCTGTCAATCCTGTTGGCGCTATGGATTGTCCGTACGGTGGTTCACTGGCTACAGGCTCGCCTGAGTCAGCGTGGCGCCAGCGCAGTGATCGCGGATCTGTCCGGCCAGGTGCTTACGGCGGTGACCGCCCGGCAGCCCGGTGAACTCGCCAGCCAGCGCGACGCCGCGGCGGTAGTGGTCACCCGCGGTCTGGACGGCTTGCGTCCCTATTTCACCGGCTACCTGCCGACGCTGTTGCTTGCCGCGATCCTGACCCCGGCGACCGTCGCCGTGATCGCGGTCTACGACCTGAAATCCGTTGTGATCGTGCTGATCACCCTGCCGCTGATACCGATCTTCATGGTGCTCATCGGGCTGGCGACCGCCGACCGGTCGGCGGCGGCCTTGGCCGCCATGACAACCCTGCAGTCCCGGTTGCTCGATCTGATCGCCGGCATCCCCACGCTGCGGGCGCTGGGGCGCGGCCAGGGCCCGGAAAACCGCATCGCCGAACTCGCTGCGGCCCATCGTCGCTCGGCCATGGCGACGCTTCGGATCGCGTTCCTGTCGGCACTGGTGCTCGAGTTACTCGCCACGCTCGGCGTGGCGCTGATCGCGGTCGGGATCGGGCTTCGCCTGGTGTTCGGTGAGATGACGTTGACCACCGGCCTGACGGTCCTGCTGCTGGCGCCGGACGTTTACTGGCCGCTGCGTCGGATCGGCGTCGAATTCCATGCCGCCCAGGGCGGCAGGACAGCGGCCGACGAGGCTTTCGCCCTCATCGGCGCGCCGGCCGCCTCGCAGCACAGAACGCAGGCGGTCACCGCGCGCGGCGCGCGGCTGAGCCTGGAGAATCTCACCGTGACCGGCCGCGACGGCCAGGCACCGCGCGATCTCACCGCGGTGATCGAACCCGGGTCGGTGACGGTACTCACCGGACGAAATGGCGCAGGCAAGAGCACCACGCTGCAGGCGATCGCCGGCGTCACCGTCCCGTCATCGGGGCGGATCAGCGTGGCCGGACTCGACGTCGCCGACCTGAATCCGACCGAGTGGTGGCGCCAGCTGTCCTGGCTGCCACAACGTCCGGTGCTTGTCCCCGGCACCGTCGCCGACAATCTGCTCCTGCTCGGCGATTTGGATGACCTTGAGACCGCCTATGCCGCATCAGGATTCGATGCAGTGCTGGCGGAGTTACCGGACGGACTCGACACCGTGCTCGGTCGCGGCGGTGTCGGGTTATCCCTGGGGCAGCGGCAGCGGCTGGGCCTCGCCCGCGCGCTCGGATCGACGGCGCCCGTGTTGTTGCTCGACGAGCCGACCGCGCACCTGGACGACCGCACCGAGGAGCGGGTATTGCGGTCAATTGTCGAGCGTGCCCGTGCCGGCGCGACGGTGGTCGTCGTCGGCCACCGCGAGCCGGTGGTCGCCATCGGCGACCGGGTGATCGAGGTGGTCGCCGAGGGTGGGGTGCGTTATGCGCCGGTCTGACAACGCGGCTGACCGCCGGCTGACCACCGCGATCACCGCGCTGTTGCGTCCGCGGTTGTCCCGCCTCTTCGCGGCCATCACCCTGGGGGTGCTGTCGCTGGGCAGCGCGCTGGCACTGGCCGGCATTTCGGCGTGGCTGATCACGCGGGCCTGGCAGATGCCGCCCGTGCTGGATCTGTCTGTCGCGGCGGTCGCGGTGCGGTTGTTTGCGATTTCGCGTGGCCTGCTGCACTACTGCGAGCGACTGGTCACACACGACGCCGCGTTGCGCGCGGCGGGGACGGCGCGCGCGCAGATCTATCAGCGGTTGGCCCAGGGGCCGGCGGCGGCCACCGCGCGGCTGCACAGTGGCGAGCTGGTGGCCCGAGTGGGCGCTGACGTCGACGACCTGGCCAACGTGCTGGTGCGGGCGCTGGTGCCGATCGGTGTCGCGGTTGTGCTGTCGGCCGCGGCGACCGCGGTGGTCGCGATCATCTCGCCGGCGGCCGCGGCCGTTCTCGCGATCTGCCTGCTGATCGCCGGCGTCATCGCGCCGCGTCTGGCGGGCAGGGCTGCGGTGACGCAGGAAGGCATTGCCCGACAGCAACATTCGGAGCGCGATACGTCGGCGATGATCGCCCTGGAACACGCGCCCGAGCTTCGGGTTGCCGGCCGACTTTCTGGCGTCATCGCCGAATCGCGACGCCGCCAACACGCTTGGGGCGATGCCCTCGACGCCGCCGCCAGGCCGGCCGCCATCGCCGAGGCGATGCCGAGCGCGGCCATCGGGGTGAGCGTGCTCGGCGCGATCGTGGCCGGCATCGCGCTGGCACCCGCGGTCGCGCCCACCACGCTGGCGGTCCTGATGTTGTTGCCGCTCTCGGCTTTTGAGGCAATGACTCCGTTACCGGCCGCTGCCGTGCAGCTGACCCGGTCACGGATCGCCGCACACCGGTTGCTCGACCTGACTGCGACCGAGAAGCCGCCGGAATCCACCACGTCGACGGCCACCGCGTCGAGACCCGTTGGCACCGCTCTGTTATCTGCCGACATTCGCTCCGGCCACCCCGGCACGCCACACTCGACCCACGCGGCGATGGACCTGCCGCCGGGTGCCCGGCTCGCCGTCACCGGCGCCAGCGGTTCCGGCAAGACGACACTGCTGATGACCCTCGCCGGATTGCTGCCGCCACTGGACGGCCAGGTGCTGCTGAACGGGATCGCGATCGACCAGTTCAGAGAAGAGAATTTGCGCAGCGCCATCGGCTTTTTCGCCGAGGACGCCCATGTCTTTGCCACCACCGTCCGCGACAATCTGCTGGTTGCCCGGGGTGACTGCCGAGACGACGAACTGATCGCAACGCTGTGCGCGGTCGGACTGGGCGACTGGCTTGCCGGTTTGCCGGATGGGCTGTCCACGGTGCTGATCGGTGGCGCCCAAGCGCTTTCGGCGGGCCAGCGCCGAAGGTTGCTGCTGGCTCGGGCGGTGATCGCCCCTGCCAGGATCGTGCTGCTCGACGAGCCCACCGAACACCTCGACGTGGTCGATGCCGCGCCGGTGCTTTTTGATCTGCTCGGCGGAAATCCGGCGCTGATATCCAAGGACCGGACCGTGGTGGTGGCGACGCACCATCTGCCCGACGGGATCGACTGTCGCGAACTACGCGTCGACCGCGCCCACATCGCCTGAGCCCAGGCGCTCAAGCGGGTCCCCCACCGTCTCGGTGTTGGCGTCGGATCGCGCGGCCTCGACGGACACCGCCCCCACAGCAGAAGCGCCAGCTCGTGGGGCCGCAGTTCAACCACCACGCCGCTACTGTTGCCTCTAATCGGGAGAGGCTCGAACTTGATTCGCGGATGGTGCTTTTACGACGTCGCAGCTGCGCGGCCCGTACGGTCAGAGGTGTCGTCGGCGCGGCATGAACTCCAGTGACAGCAGCACAAACAGCAAGGGAAGTATCTGAGTCATCGAAACCAGCGCGTAGCGCCGAGCGCCCAGCGCGTGCCACTTGCGCACATAGCGGTATAACGACTCGAGAGCGATCAGGGGGTCAAGGATATGAATCAACCGATAGAAAACGCGCTGGGTGCTACCGCGGTTCTTGTCGTCGAAGATCTCGGGGAATGCGGCGAACGCGAGCGATAGCCGTTGTGCCCCAACCTCTTTACCGGCCATGATCATGTCGACGCTGAGCCGCTCATCGAGGCCGTTGGGCGCCCCGCGCCGCCGCCACGGCACGTCGAGGGTGATGTCGCTGCCACCTCCGGCGGTTGCGTACCGATGAAACGCCTGGGCCTTTCCCGAGGCGTCGCGGGCGATGATCAGGAGCATTCCGGGGAATCTGCCCTCCAGCACCCCGTCCAGGTTCATGTGGAACCCGCGATCACTGTGTGCCCCTTTGGATGACGCCCGCACCACCTCGGCCAGCTCGGCGTGCTGCGCGTCGGTGAGTTCTTGCTCCCCCACGATCTCGGTCGTGATGCCGTAATTATCAGTGCGTTTGACTGCCTGACGCAGATTGCGGAACTTCCGCCCGGCCATGTCGAAGTTGGCCACGTCGACGACCACGTCACGGCCGATCGGGATGGCCCGTAACGACTGGCCAAGCACCACTGAGTCTTTCCACAGCTCGAGGCGCCGCTCGCTGCAGCCCACCACGACGATCCGCCAGCCGTGGGTGTGACACATAGCGGCGAAGTCGGCAACCAATTGCGGGAAATGCGCGTCGTCGCCGATCGGGTCGCCGCCGACCACGGCAAAACCCAGCCGCGTGCGGTAAGCCAGGGCCGCGGCGCCGTCCGGGGCGAAGTGGTAGCACTTGCCGGTCTGCAGGGTGAACGGTGCCAGCGCGTCGTCCTTGGTGATTTTGATCAATTCCCATGCCCGGGGCAGATCCTCGGGCCGCGGATGCGACGTCGTCGGCCACATCAGCACCAGTCCCGAGCTGGTGATCACGCAATCACCGAGCAGGTCGAAGGACAACACGTGTAATCCCAAGCCCGCCAGCACAAACAAAGCGGCCGCGGCGCCGTGCAGAGCCGTCACCGGACGGCCCAGCCAGATGCCACGTGCGATCCATGCCACGGCCGCCAGGATCGTCAGGGACCAGGCCAGTCGATCGGTGTAGTGCCACTGCGGGTGGTGATGATGGCGAGCGAGTATGACGATGAGCCAGCACGTGGCGGACAGCAGGGCCGCGGCGCCGATACAGCGTGCCGCGAGCGAATCGACATGCACGACAACGCGTTCGCGCGCGCGAGGCTTCGCCGCGACATGCACCGGCGATCCGTTCATCGCTCACCTCCCGATGCGCTGAAAGTTCAGCTGGGCGGCTTGACGCCACCGCTGCACCGAATACCCGGCACATACGAATCTACGCTGATCCAGCCCGCAGAGCCGAAATCGGACAGGTGTCCTGTGGGTATTTCGTCTGCTAGGCGCGAGGGGGGAAGTATTTCAACACTCCCTCTTGCACCACCGTCGCGAGGAGTTGTCCGGAGCGATCGAAGAAGTGCCCGGTCCCGAGCCCGCGCGAATCCGCGGCCACCGGCGACGACGTCGAGTACAGCACCCAGTCGTTGAAATCGACTTGCCGGTGAAACCACACGGAGTGGTTGGCGGACGCCGCGAAGATGCGGTCAAAGCCCCAGGACAGGCCGTGGGTGGTGATCACCGAGTCCAGCACCGTGGTGTCCGAGGAGTACACCATCGCCGCGGTGTGCAGGACCGGGTCGTCGGGCACCACTCCCAATGCCTTGACCCAGACCCGGTTGTGGGGAAGCCGGTTCCCCTTCTCCCGCATCACCCAAGCCGGGTCATTGGTGTAGCGCCATTCGATCGGCTGCAGGGCGTTGACGAAGTGCGGAACGGTTTCCTCGTAACCCCGCAACAACTCGCCGATCGTGGGTTGCGTGTGGGGCTCGGGCACCTGTGGTGGATCGATGGCGTGCTCGAGGCCGCGGCCACCGGACATGTAGGAGATCATCGCCGACGACAGCAGCATGCCGTCCTGCATCGCGTCGACGCGCCGATTCGCGAACCGCCGCTCGTCACGCAGCCGCAGCACGCGGAATTCGATGTCCTTGGCGGTGTCTCCACCGTTGATGAAGTGCACCGACAGCGCGCTGGGCGGTAGGTCCTCCCTGACCAGGGTGCGGCTGCTCGCGACGAACGATTGCGCCATCAGCTGACCACCGAAGGTCCGCATCGGGTTCTTGCTCGGATGCGATCCGATGAACAGGTCGTCGGAGATGCGGTTGAGATCGAGGGCCGCCAGCAGTTCTTCGAAGTCAGTCATCGGCTGGTTGCCGGCCGGCACGGGTTCTCCTAGGGACTGAATGCGCTTAGAGGTCGTCCTCCCCGATCCGGTGCACGTGGATCAGGTTGGTTGACCCTACTGTGCCAGGTGGCGCGCCGGCGACGATCACCACCAGGTCACCCCGCTTATAGCGGCCCAGCTCGATCAGCGACTTATCGGCCTGGCGGATCATCTCGTCGGTGGACTTCATGATCGGGACGATGAAAGTCTCGGTCCCCCACGTCATGGCGAGCTGGCTGCGCACCTCGGGCCACGCGGTGAACGCGAGCAGCGGCAGCGGTGTGTGCAGGCGTGCCAGCCGCTTCACGGTGTCACCGGACTGGGTGAAGGCGACCAGCGCCTTGGCGTCCAGCCGCTCGCCGATGTCGCGGGCGGCATAGGAGATCACCCCTCGCTTGGTGCGCGGCACGTGCGTCAGCGGCGGGGCGGCCGTGGAGTTCTCCTCCACCGCGCAGATGATCCGCGCCATCGTCCGGACCGCGGCCAGCGGGTACTTCCCGACCGAGGTTTCCCCGGACAGCATCACCGCGTCGGCGCCGTCGAGCACGGCGTTCGCGACATCGGAGGCCTCGGCCCGCGTCGGTCGCGAGCTCTCGATCATCGACTCCAGCATCTGGGTCGCGACGATGACCGGTTTGGCGTTCTCCCTGGCCATCTGGATGGCCCGCTTCTGCACCAGGGGGACCTCTTCCAGCGGCAGCTCCACGCCGAGGTCGCCGCGGGCCACCATGATGGCGTCGAAGGCCAGCACGACGGCTTCAAGGTTGTCGATGGCTTCGGGCTTTTCGAGTTTGGCGATCACCGGCACACGCCGCCCGACTCGATCCATCACCTCGTGGACCAGCTCGACGTCGGACGGCGAGCGCACGAAGGACAACGCGACGAGGTCGACCCCGAGCTCCATCGCGAACGTCAGGTCCTCAATGTCTTTTCCCGACAAGGGTGGAGCGGACACATTCATGCCGGGCAGCGACATGCCCTTGTTGTTGCTGACCGGGCCGCCTTCGAGGACGGTGCAGATCACGTCTTGGCCCTCGATGGCGTCGACCACGAGTCCGACCTTGCCGTCGTCAACCAGGACCCGGTCCCCGACGACGGCGTCCTCGGCAAGCTTCTTGTAGGTGGTCGACACCCGATCGTGGCTGCCCTCGCAGTCGGCGACGGTGAGCCGCACGATTTCGCCATCTGCCCAATACGTGGAGCCCGTCGCGAAGCGTCCGAGCCGGATCTTGGGGCCCTGAAGATCGGCGAGCACGCCGACGGCACGGCCTGTGGTGTCGGACGCGGACCTGACGCGCTCGTAGGCAGCCTTGTGATCTGCGTAGTCACCGTGACTGAAGTTCAGCCGGGCAACGTCCATTCCGGCTTCGACCAGCGCCAGAATCGACGCATCCGAATTAGTCGCAGGGCCAAGGGTGCAGACGATCTTTCCGCGTCTACTCACGACTAACCACCATAGTCGCGCTGAGTCACCATGGCCCGACCTACGCGGTGCCGCGCGGTGAACGGTTAACCGCGCAGTACCGTCGGAATCAGCGGGAAACCGGGCCAATTGCGCAGCACCGTCCAGGCGATCGCCGCGACAACGACCGTAACCAGCGCCGATACCGGCAGCGGTGCCCTCCCCCGAGCCCGGCGAATCAGCACCCAACCGGCCAACATCGGGATACCGGCCAAGAGGAAAACGTTGTCATTGATGCTGGCCATCAAGTCGCCGTGCAGCAGGTCGTGTGTCATTCGCAGCCCACCACAGAAGGGGCAATTCCAGCCGGTGAGCCACTTGAACGGACACAGCGGATACACCGAATCGGTGCTGTGCGGGTCGACCAGCGCGACATAACCGAGCGCGCCGCCCAACAGCGTGCCGGTACCGGCCGCGACGTAAAGGCGGTGACGACGTAGGCCGGACCCCGCGTTGGTCACGCTTTTCAGCATGCCAGATGCGTTGCTCCCGCTTGCCGAGAAAAGTCGCGGGCTTTGGCCGTCTAGCGGCGCGGCAACCGGTTTCTCAGGCGCTTGCTCCAACGCTGCCGAGTTTCCTGTTGAATTGCGGCCTGATCGGCGGAGCTGTCCGTCTCCTGAGTGGCTGGTTCTTCGGCTTCGGCCTCGTCTGGCTCGGGCTCCGCCTCAGGTTCGGGCTGCTCCTTGGCGTCCTCGGCCTCGACCTTCTCCGGCTCGGCGTCGGATTCGCTTTCCAGCTCCTCCGCCTCAGCCTCTTCGGCCGTCGGCTCAGCCTCTTCGACCCCAGGCTTCTCAGCCTCTTCGACCCCGGGCTCCGCTGGCTCTTCGGCCTCAGGCTCCTCGGTTTCGGTCTCTGCCTCTGCCTCGGGCTTCGCGGCGTCCGGCTCGGCGACTTCGGCCGCATCAACGGCTTCCACCGCCTCAGTCGGCGACTCGTCACCGGATTCGGCTTCAGGTTCTGCTTCCGCCGGTTCCTCGGCCTCGTAGTCGTTGCCACGCAGGCTCTCGGGATCTTCGCGACCCTTCGGCGCCGCCATGATGTACACCACGGCGCCGATGAACACGAAAGTGGATGTGAACGAATTGATCCGGATGCCGGCGATGTGGGTGGCGGTGTCGTCGCGCAGCAACTCGACGCAGAAACGCCCGATGCAGTAGCCGGCCACGTAGAGCCCGAACAGTCGACCGTGGCCCAATTTGAACCGCCGGTCCACATAGATCAGGACGACGAAAACCAGCAGGTTCCAGAGCAATTCGTAGAGAAACGTCGGCTGCACCACGAGCGCGACCTGCCCCGTAGACACACCGTCCAACGAATGCGGATCGATGTATCCCGAGGGGTCTTTGCGGTAGAAGATCTCCAGACCCCACGGCAGCGTGGTCTCCCGGCCATAGAGCTCCTGGTTGAAATAGTTGCCGAGCCGACCGATGGCCTGCGCCAAGATGATTCCCGGGGCGATCGCGTCGGCAAAGGCCGGAAGCGGAATGCCGCGGCGTCGGCAACCGATCCACGCGCCGACGGCACCGAGCGCCACCGCGCCCCAAATCCCCAGACCACCGTCCCAGATTCGCAGCGCCGCGCCGAGTCCGGCGCCGCCCGGGCCCCAGTAGGTTCGCCAGTCGGTGGCCAGGTGGTAGAGCCGACCGCCGACCAATCCGAACGGCACGGCCCATAGCGCGATGTCGTAGATGACGCCACGCTGGCCGCCGCGGGCCTCCCAGCGCCGGTCGCCGAGTATCAGCGCGGCCACGATCCCGGCGATGA
Source organism: Mycobacterium sp. (assembly GCA_036500645.1). Classification (GTDB taxonomy): domain Bacteria; phylum Actinomycetota; class Actinomycetes; order Mycobacteriales; family Mycobacteriaceae; genus Mycobacterium. Next base: position 15,287 of record DASYBR010000133.1, read on the forward strand.
TGAACAGCGCGTAGGCCCGAATCGGCAACGGGCCAACGTGCCACACGCCTTGCGGCGGGCTGGGGAAATACGTCGGCATCATGGTCATGAGGCGGACGTCCTTTGCCGGACGCCGGCCGCGAGTTCGTCGGTCAGTGCGCGCAATGCGGGCAAACCACCGTCACCGAGTGCCGACACCAAGGCGGATCCGACGATGACACCGTCGGCGTAGCTGCCGATCTCCGCGGCTTGCTCGCGCGAGCGCACGCCGAGCCCGACCCCGACGGGTATGTCGGACACCGCCTTCACCCTGTGCACCAATTCGGGCGCGGCATGCGACACCGCGTCGCGCGCGCCCGTCACGCCCATCGTCGAAGCCGCGTAAACGAATCCACGCGACGCCTCGACGGTCATCGCCAAGCGCTCAGGCGTCGACGACGGCGCCACCAAAAATATCCGGTCCAACCGATGCTCCTCAGATGCGGCCAGCCACTGACCGGCTTCGTCGGGAATGAGATCGGGGGTGATCAGGCCGTGCCCGCCGGCCGACGCCAGGTCCCGCGCGAACGCGTCAACCCCGTAGCGGAGCACAGGGTTCCAGTACGTCATCACCACGGCGCGTCCGCCCGCCGAACTGATCGCCTCGACCGCGGCGAGCGTGTCCCGGACACGCACGCCCCCGTGCAGAGCGGCCTCGGTGGCTTTGGCAATGGTCGGGCCGTCCATGCCCGGATCAGAATAGGGCACGCCGACTTCAATGATGTCGCAACCGGATTCGACCAGCGCGGTCATCCCGTCGACAGAGGTTCGCACGTCCGGGTAACCGGTTGGCAGGTAACCGATCAGCGCCGCGCGATTTTCCTGACGGCACACATCGAATATTGCTCCAAGCCTGCTCGCTTCGCCCTGTTTCAAGGTCATCGCTCGCTGGGCCCTAAAAGGCCGAACCACTTCGCGGCAGTTTCAACGTCCTTGTCCCCCCGCCCCGAAAGGTTCACCACGATGATCGCGCCGGGCCCCAACTCTTCGCTCAATTGGGGGCCCAGTTGCAGGGCGCCGGCCACCGCATGCGCGGATTCGATGGCCGGGATGATTCCTTCGGTGCGACACAGCAGGCCGAACGCGTCCATCGCCTCTGCATCGGTGATGGGTCGGTACTCGGCTCGTCCGGTCTCCCTCAGCCACGCGTGTTCGGGACCCACGCCGGGGTAATCCAGACCCGCTGAGATGGAATGGGATTCGATGGTCTGACCGTCCTCGTCTTGTAGCAGGTAGGAGAACGATCCCTGGAATGCCCCGGGCGACCCGCCGGTAAAAGTCGCTGCGTGCCTACCGGTTTCGACACCGTCGCCGGCCGCCTCGAAACCGACCAGCCGTACGCCGGGGTCGTCGATGAACGGGTGGAAGATGCCGATCGCGTTGGACCCGCCGCCCACACAGGCCACCACCGCCTCGGGCAACCGGCCCGCCTGAGCCTGGATCTGGGCGCGCGCCTCCAGCCCGATGATCCGCTGAAAATCACGCACCATGGCCGGAAACGGATGCGGTCCGGCCGCCGTGCCGAAGCAGTAGTAGGTGTTGTCGGCATTGGTCACCCAATCCCGGAATGCCTCGTTGATGGCGTCCTTCAAGGTCTTCGAGCCGCTGTCGACCGAGACGACCTCCGCACCGAGCAGCCGCATCCGTGCCACGTTGAGCGCCTGACGCGCGGTATCCACGGCGCCCATGTAGATCACGCAATCCAGGCCCAGCAGAGCGCAGGCGGTCGCTGTCGCCACACCGTGCTGACCGGCCCCGGTCTCGGCGATCACCCGGCGCTTGCCCATCCGCTGGGCCAGCAGCGCCTGGCCGAGCACATTGTTGATCTTGTGAGATCCGGTGTGGTTCAGGTCTTCTCGCTTGAGGAAGATGCGCGCCGAGCCGGCGTGCTCGCCCAGGCGTGCGGCCTCGTACAGCGGTGAGGGCCGACCGGCGTAGTTCGCCTGCAGACGGTCCAGGATGTCCAGGAAATCCTGGCTGACACGTTCCTTCTCGTATGCGGCGGTGACCTCTTCGATCACCGCCATCAACGCCTCCGCGACGTAACGCCCCCCGTAGACACCGAAATGACCACCCGAATCTGGTTCGTGACGGGTGGGTTCGGCGATGGCTGCACTCGCAAGTGGGAGATCCGGGCGGGACAGGTCCACCATCACCAGGGCTCTACGAGGAGGTGGCTCATCGGCTTCAACGTTTCAGCGCTGGGGCTCTTGACGTGACTAACGACTAGCGAGCCGGTTTCGGACAGGACGGATGGGTGCCTGCGGTAACCAGGTCGGCAACCGCGGCGCGGGGGTCACCACTTTTGACCAGGCCTTCGCCGACTAACACGGCGTCAGCGCCCGCGCCCGCGTAGGCCAGCAGGTCCCCGGTCCCCCGCACACCGGATTCGGCAATCCGAAACACGTTGCTGGGCAGGCCGGGCGCGATGCGTGCGAAGCAATCCCGGTCCACCTCCAGTGTCGCCAGGTCCCGGGCGTTCACGCCGATGACGTTGGCCCCGGCTTTCAGCGCCCGGTCGGCTTCCGCCTCGGTATGCACCTCGACGAGGGCCGTCATGCCCAGGGATTCGGTGCGGTCCAGCATGGACGCCAAAGCCGACTGCTCAAGTGCGGCAACGATTAACAGCAACATGTCGGCGCCGTGCGCACGTGCCTCATGGATCTGGTAAGGCTGCACCACGAAGTCTTTGCGCAACACCGGAATTGAGACGGCGGCGCGCACCGTGTCGAGGTCGTCCAGCGACCCGTGAAAACGACGCTCCTCGGTCAACACGCTGATGATGCGAGCACCGCCGTCTTCATACGCGCGGGCGAGTTTTGCCGGATCGGCGATGGTCGCCAGGGAACCCGCTGACGGGCTGGCGCGCTTGACTTCGGCGATGACTCCGATGCCCGGCTCGCGCAACGCGGCCATCACGTCCAGCGGCGGCGGCGCGGCCGCAGCGACGGCTTTGATTTCGGAAAGGCTGATAAGGGCTTCACGCGCAGCAACGTCGGCCCGGACTCCTTCAAGGATGGAGTCAAGCACGGTTGCCGGACTCATGCCTGTCGTTTCCCTTCGCCTGTCACCCACCGTCACCCAGTTCATCCCAGCCGATTGCGACGACGTCACTGAAGGGTAGCGGCTTTCGTCTCACGGCCCTTCACCGACCCTCGGTGTCAGACTCGCGGGGCCGATCGGTCGGGTCGCGACCCTCGTCAAGCGCGTCCCAGATCATCCGCTCCGACATCTCCGGCGTCTCCGGCTCCTCCAGCATTGCCCCGTCGGCGTCCTTGCGTTGCGCATTCGACCGGCGCGTCGCGGGCGCCGCGTACTTTATTGCGTTCAAGCGCGCCGACTTGGAATCCGAAGCCGAGCGCATCAGCAGGACGGCCGCGATCAGCGTGCATGCGGCGGCAGCCACCGCGACCCCTGCGCCGAAGTACCGCCGATCGCTTCCGACCAGCGACATCACCGAGATGTGCGCCAATTCGGCGCCGCGCACCGCCACGTCGGGAACCACCCACAAGCTGATCCCCAGATAGCCGACCGCCAGGCTGGCCACCGCCAGCAGCCCCGCCAACGCCCGCAGCGGCCAGCCACGCACTGCGATCGCGGCCACCGCGGCGGCCAGCATGAGCAGCGCCAACGGCAGCAGTGCCGTCGACCACGACCCGCCGGACAGCGTCACCTCTTTGGGTGGTCCCAGCCCGTCAAAGGAACGGATGACGACCCACGGCAGCCGCGATGCCGCCCATAGGGCTCCCGCGGCGATCACCAGCAGCAATTGCGCGATCCCGGTGGCCAGCCGGCCCCGCCGGATATCAGCCATTCGGGCGCACGTCCGGGGCGGTGAGCGTTTCGGCGGCCGCGATCGCGTTGAGCACCGCGCGCGCCTTATTGGTCGCCTCGGTGTATTCGTATGGACCGTTGGAGTCGGCCACCACCCCACCACCGGCCTGCACGTAGGCGGTGCCGTTGCGCATCAGCGCGGTGCGAATGGCGATCGCGAAGTCGGCGTTGCCGGCGAAATCCAGGTATCCGACCACGCCGCCGTAGAGGCCGCGGCGCGTCCTCTCCACCTCTTCGATCAACTCCATGGCCCGCACTTTGGGCGCACCCGACAACGTGCCGGCCGGGAAGCACGCGGTCACCGCGTCCAGCGCGGTCCGGCCCGCGCCGAGCATCCCGGTCACGGTGGACACCAGGTGCATGACGTGGCTGTAGCGCTCGATGTGGCTGTAGTCCTCGACGCGAACGGTGCCCGGTGTGCAGACCCGGCCGAGGTCGTTGCGGCCGAGATCGACCAGCATCAGATGCTCGGCGCGCTCCTTCTCGTCGGCCAGCAGCTCCTTTTCCAGCCGCTGGTCCTCTTCGTCGGTGTCGCCACGCCACCGGGTTCCCGCGATCGGGTGCGTCGTCGCCCACTCGTCGTGGATGGTGACCAGCGCCTCGGGACTGGACCCGACGATCGAAAAGTCCGTTCCGCCAGCGTCATTCGGTACGTGGAGCAAATACATGTAGGGGCTTGGGTTGGTTACCCGCAACATCCGGTACACGTCGATCGGCTCGACGTCGGTGTCGATTTCGAATCGCTGCGAAGGAACCACCTGAAAGGCTTCCCCGGCCGCGATCTGGTCGACGAGGTAGTCGACGATCTTCCCGTATTCCTCAACCGTGCGCTGCGCGCGGTACTGCGGCTCGGGCCGGTCGAACGTGGCGACCGTGGACATCAGCGGTTGGCCCAGTGCCGCGGTCATGACGTCCAGTCGGGCGATCGCGTCGTCGTAGGCCTCGTCGACCCGCTCGTCGGTGCCGTTCCAGTTCACGGCGTTGGCGATCAGCGTGATGGTGCCCTCGTGATGGTCGACCGCCGCCACGTCGGTGGCCAGCAGCAGCAACATGTCCGGTAGCCGCAGGTCGTCGACGGCCATCTCGGGCAGGCGTTCCAGGCGGCGCACCATGTCGTAGGCGAAGAAGCCGACCATGCCGCCCGACAACGGCGGGAGGCCCGGCAGCACCGCGGTGGCCAGCAGGTCGAGGCTGGCCCGCAGCGCCTGCAGCGGATCGCCTCCGGTCGGCGCGTCCTGTGGCACGGCGCCCAGCCAGACCGCTTCGCCGTCGCGCACGGTCAGCGCGGACGGCGATCCCGCGCCGATGAACGACCACCGCGACCAGGATCGGCCGTGTTCGGCGGACTCCAGCAGAAAAGTACCGGGGCGATTAGCGGCGAGTTTGCGGTAGGCCGACAGCGGCGTCTCGCTGTCGGCCAACATCTTGCGGGTCACCGGAACCACGCGGTGCTCTGCGGCGAGCTGGCGGAAAGCCTCTCGTGAGGTCGTCTCGGCGAGGTTGGCGTGCACCCAACCATCCTCCCAGATGGGCTGGCGCCCGATGACGATGCGGGCCGCGCAGCGGGGCGAGGTAGGGGTCCCCCAGCGGCGCAGCCGCGCGGGGGCGAGTCGGGCGCTCGGGCGTAGCGTGTCGCCCATGAAACCTGGTGAGACCGTGGCCGACTTCGAACTCCCCGATCAGACAGGAACGCCACGCAGGCTCAGCGACCTGCTTTCCAGCGGACCCGTCGTGCTGTTCTTCTACCCGGCGGCGATGACGCCGGGCTGCACCAAGGAGGCCTGTCACTTCCGCGACCTGGCCTCGGAATTCACCGCCGTCGGCGCCAACCGAGTCGGCATCAGCGCCGATGCGGTGCAGAAGCAGGCGAAGTTCGCCGACATGCAGAAGTTCGACTACCCGCTGCTGTCGGATACCGAGGGCACCGTCGCCGCACAGTTCGGCGTCAAGCGGGGCTTGCTGGGCAAGCTGATGCCGGTCAAGCGCACGACGTTCGTCATCGGCACCGATCGCACGGTACTCAACGTGATCTCCAGCGAATTCAACATGGCCACCCACGCCGATAAGGCGTTGGAGACGCTGCGTACCCGATAGGTGTCAGGGGTTGATCGCCAGAAACACGTAGGCGGCGAGCAGCACCAGATGGACCTCACCCTGCAGCCGGGTTGCCCGTCCGGGCACGACGGTCAGCATGCTGATCACGACGGTCAGCGCGAGCAGCACCAGCTGGACGGAGCCAAGACCCAGCGCCAGCGGTCCCTTCAGCCACTTCGACGCCAGCGCGATCGCCGGAATCGTGAGGCCGATGCTGGCCAACGCCGAGCCGTAGGCCAGGTTCAGGCTGGTTTGGATGCGGCCCTGCCGCGCGGCGCGCACCGCCGCCAGGGTCTCCGGCAGCAGCACCAGCGCCGCGATCACCACACCGACGAAAGATTGCGGAAATCCCGCCGCGGTCACCGCATGCTCGAGGGCCGGCGATTCCTCCTCGGCCAGCCCGACCACCGCGGCCAGGGCGGCGACCAGCAGCCCGAGGCTGGTCAGTGCTTCTGGAATGCTCGGCGGGTCGGCGTGGGTTTCGTCCTCGAACAGGCGCTTTTGACCCTTCTGCGCGACCGGCAGAAAGAAGTCGCGATGCCGGACCGTTTGGGTGAACACAAAAAGCAGGTACAGCAGCAGCGAGGCGACCGCGGCGAAGATGAGCTGCCCGGGCGAAAACTCCTTGCCCGGTTCGCTGGTGGTGAAGGTGGGCAGCACCAGGCTCAACGTCGCCAGGGTGGTCAGCGTGGCCAGCGCGGCGCCGGTGCCTTCGGCGTTGAACAGCGTCACGCCGTAGCGGGCCGAACCGAGCAGCAATGACAAACCGGCGATCCCATTGGTGGTGATCATCAGCGCGGCGAAGGCGGTGTCCCTGGCCAGCGTCGCCGCCTCGTTGCCCCCGGACGCCATCAACTCGACGATCAGAGCCACCTCGATGACCGTCACCGCGGCAGCGAGCACCAGCGACCCGAACGGCTCACCGACCCGGTGCGCCACCACCTCCGCGTGATGCACCGCAGCCAATACCGCGCCGATGAGGAACACCGCCGCCAGCCCGACCAGTGCCGGCCCGAGGTGCTCGCCCCACGTCAATGCCAGCACGACGACGGCAGCCAATGGCACGACGACGTTCCACGACAACCATTTCGACATCGCCCGTCATTCTCATCGAAGTGATCGGCCGGCGCCTCCGGTGGGCACGCGCCGCATTACCGGCTTGCCCCGAACATGACCTCAGTAGCATGCCTACATGCCAGAAAGCGGTGGCCTGACGCAGGGTCAGGTCTTCGCCGGATACACCCGGCCGTGGTGCACCGGGAATGGACGCGCGCCGCGATCGCCGCGGCCGACGGGCTGGACGTACCGCCTACCTAGCTTCGGGTGACAGCAGGACGTCGGCGTCAAAGCAGCTGTGGTCTCCGGTGTGGCAGGCGGCGCCGACCTGGTCGACCGTCAACAGCACGGTGTCCCCGTCGCAATCCAGCCGCACCGAGTGCACGTATTGGGTGTGACCGGACGTCGCTCCCTTGATCCACTGCTCGGCGCGGGAACGCGAATAGTAAGTCGCCTCACGGGTTTCGAGCGTGCGGGCCAGCGCCGCGTCGTCCATCCAGGCGACCATCAGCACGTCGCCGCTGGCGCGCTCCTGCACGACGGCGGTGAACAGTCCGTCGGCGTTGCGCTTCAGCCGGGCGGCGATCTGCGGGTCAAGCGTCATCGCACGGTGATCCCCTCTGCGGCCATGGCCGCCTTCACCTGCCCGATGGTCAGCTCGCGGAAGTGAAAAACGCTGGCCGCCAATACCGCATCGGCGCCCGCGGCAATCGCGGGCGCGAAGTGCTCGGCCGCCCCGGCGCCGCCGCTGGCGATCACCGGCACCGTGACCCCCGAACGCACCGCCCGCAGCATCTCCAGGTCGAACCCGGCTTTGGTGCCGTCCGCGTCCATCGAGTTCAGCAGGATCTCCCCCACCCCCAGATCGGCGCCGCGGGAGGCCCACTCGACGGCGTCGATGCCCGTCCCGCGACGACCGCCGTGCGTGGTGACCTCCCAGCCCGACGGGGTCGGCACCGAATCCGGCGGCACCGTGCGGGCGTCGACCGACAGCACGATGCATTGCGAGCCGAATTGCCTTGCCATGTCGGCCAATAGATCGGGCCGGGCGATCGCGGCTGTGTTGATCGAGACCTTGTCGGCCCCCGCGCGCAGCAATACGTCCACGTCGGCCACCGTGCGCACCCCGCCACCGACGGTCAACGGGATGAAAACCTGCTCGGCCGTGCGGCGCACCACATCCAGCATGGTGGCCCTCCCCGACGACGACGCGGTCACATCGAGAAACGTCAGCTCGTCGGCGCCTTCCGCGTCATAGGCGGCGGCGAGCTCGACGGGATCGCCGGCGTCCCGGAGGTTTTCGAAGTTGACGCCCTTGACCACTCGCCCAGCGTCGACGTCCAGGCAGGGAATCACCCGCACCGCAAGGCCATTACTCGGATGCATCTCAGTAGTCCTCCGGTCGGCCGGTGCTGCGCAGCAATTCGAGGATCTTCTCGTGCGCGACGGGCTCGGCGGCCAACGTGGACTGCGACGCCGGGGTCCATGGTTCGCCCGCCAGCGTGGTGACGACGCCACCCGCGGCACGCACCAGTGCGACGCCGGCCGCATGGTCCCACACGTGGCCGCCGAAACTCACTGCCGCGCCAAGGATTCCGTCGGCCACATAGGCGAGGTCCAGACCGGTCGAGCCGTGCATACGCAACCGTGACGAGACCCGGCTCAGATTCTCCAGCACCGCGATCCGATACCTGCCCGGGAACCGGCCCCGGGCGTCCGCGCTGAACGATCCCGCGCCGACGAGGGCGTCGCCCAAGTCGATGGGCACCAGCGTCGGCTGGGCCACACCGTTTTTGTACAACGGTCCGCCTGCCACCGCGGTGAAGCGCTGATCCATGAACGGCAACCAGGTCAGCCCGGCCACCGGCTCGCCATCATGCAGCAAGCCCAGGAGAATCCCCGCCATCGGCGATCCGGCCGCGTAGTTGAACGTGCCGTCGACGGGATCCAGGACCCAAACCCATGGGGAGTTGACGTCGGTGCCGCCGAACTCCTCGCCGTGCACGCCGATTCCGGTAGCTGTTTCGAGCGCGGCGACCACCTGCCGCTCGATCGCGAGGTCGACGTCGGTGGCGAAGTCGTTGCCCTTCTTGCGGACCGCCGAGTCCGCGCGATGGCCGGCGAGGAACGGTCCCGTCGCGTCGTCGAGGATCGCCGACGCCTGCTCAACCAACGCGACCAAATCCATCGCCGCGCTACTCCTTGACCGCGGCCAGTGCCTGCGGCAACGTGAACCGCCCGGCGTACAGGGCCTTGCCCACGATGGCGCCCTCGACGCCGCGGTCGGTGAGGGTGGCGATGGCACGTAGGTCGTCCAGGCTCGAGACCCCGCCGGACGCGATCACCGGCGCCTCGGTCCGGCCCGCGACCGAGGCCAGCAGGTCGAGATTGGGGCCGCCCAGCGTGCCGTCCTTAGTGACATCGGTGACCACGAAGCGCGAACACCCTTGCCTGTCAAGGCGTTCCAGCACTTCCCACAGGTCGCCGCCGTCGGTCTCCCAGCCGCGCCCGCGCAGCCGGTGCGCACCAGCTGGATGCCCCTGGTCGATCTGGACGTCCAACCCGACGGCTACCTTGTCGCCGTGCTCACCGATCGCCCGGGCACACCATTCCGGATTCTCCAAGGCCGCCGTTCCCAGGTTGACCCGCGCGCAACCGGTGGCCAGCGCCGCCGCCAGCGAATCGTCGTCGCGGATCCCACCGGACAACTCCACCCGCACGTCGAGCTTGCCGACCACCTCGGCGAGCAACTCGCGGTTCGACCCGCGGCCGAACGCCGCGTCCAAGTCGACGAGGTGAATCCACTCGGCGCCGTCGCGCTGCCAGTTCAGCGCCGCATCCAACGCCGAGCCGTACTCGGTTTCGCTGCCGGCCTTACCCTGCACCAGGCGCACGGCCCGGCCTTCGACCACGTCGACCGCGGGCAACAAAATCAACAAGTCTCCTCCAGAGCGGTTCGTCACAGGGCCTCAACCCAATTGCTCAACACGGCCGCGCCGGCGTCCCCGCTCTTCTCCGGGTGGAACTGGGTGGCGGACAGCGGCCCGTCCTCGACCGCGGCCAGGAACGGCGCCTCATGGGTGGTCCACGTCAGCACCGCCTCGGGGGAACCTTCCCAGCGCTGCGCGGCGTAGGAGTGCACGAAGTAGAACCGGGTGTCGGCGTCCAACCCCTTGAACAGGGCGCTGCCGGGCCCGGAACTGACCACGTTCCAGCCCATGTGCGGGATCACCGGGGCCTGCAGCCGGATGACTTCTCCCGGCCACTGCGCGCACCCCGCCGATTCCACGCCGAATTCGACGCCGCGGGCGAACAGGATCTGCATCCCGACGCAGACTCCCAGCACGGGGCGGCCGGCCGCGATCCGGTCGGCGATGATGCGATCCCCCGAAATCCGGCGCAGGCCCGTCATGCAGGCCTCGAAGGCGCCGACTCCGGGTACGACCAGGCCATCGGCGGCCGCCGCGGCACCGGCATCGGCGGTCACCTCGACCGACGCGCCGACGCGCTGCAGCGCACGCTGCGCCGATCGCAGATTGCCGGAGCCATAATCCAAGACGACTACGGATTTCGCTGTCACAAAACACCTTTGGTGGACGGCACATCCGAAACCCGGGGGTCGGGCTCGACGGCCTGACGCAACGCTCGGGCTACCGCCTTGTACTGCGCTTCGGTGATGTGGTGCGGGTCGCGCCCGTACAGGACGCGCACGTGCAGCGCGATGCGCGCGTTCATGGCGAGCGACTCGAACACGTGCCGGTTGATGACGGTGTGGTAAGGCACCGAACTACCGGCAATGGTGGTGTGCTGCAGGTGATCCGGCTCCCCGGTATGCACGCAGTAGGGCCGGCCGGACACGTCAACCACGGCGTGGGCCAGCGTCTCGTCCATCGGGATGAACGCGTCCCCGAACCGGCGGATACCCCGCTTGTCGCCCAGGGCCTGCCCGAGGGCGGTGCCCAGCGCTATAGCGGTGTCCTCGATGGTGTGGTGCCCTTCGATCTCCACGTCGCCTTTGGTGCGCACGGTCAGGTCGAAGCTGGCGTGGCTGCCCAGCGCGGTCAGCATGTGGTCGTAAAACGGCACACCGGTGTCGACGTGGACCTGACCCGTGCCATCGAGGTCGAGCTCGACGACAATGTCGGATTCCTTGGTGCGGCGTTCAATACGCGCGCGACGCGTCGCGATAGTGGTCATGGTGCTCCTACTGGGGTGGCCGGTGTGAGTTCGGTGGCGGCGATTTGCGCGCTGGCCCGCAGGAAGGCATCGTTCTCCTCGGCCAGTCCCGTCGTGGCGCGCAGGTAGCCGGGAATTCCGACGTCGCGGATCAAGACGCCGGCGTCCAGGTAGCGCTGCCAGGTGGCCGGCGCGTCGGCGAATTCTCCGAACAGCACGAAGTTCGCATCGCTGGGAATCACCCGAAAACCCATGCGGGTCAAGGCCGCTGTGACGCGCTTGCGCTCGGCGATCAGCGTTGCGACACTACCCAGGGTGTCGTCGGCGTGCCGCAACGCCGCCCGCGCCGCGGCCTGGGTGACCGATGACAAGTGGTACGGCAGCCGCACCAGCAGCATGGCGTCGATCACCGCGGGCGTGGCGATCAGATACCCGAGCCGGCCGCCGGCGAAGGCGAACGCCTTGCTCATGGTCCGGCTGACGATGAGCTTGGTCGGATACTCCTCGACCAGTGCCGCCGCGCTGGGCTGCGCAGAGAATTCACCGTAGGCCTCGTCGACGATCAGGATGCCGGGCACCACGTCGAGCAGCCGCCGCAGGTCCGGCAGCGAAACGCTCTGTCCCGAGGGATTATTCGGGCTGGCGATGAACACGACGTCGGGCTTGCGCTCAATGATGGCGGCGACGGCGGCCTCGACGTCGAGGCTGAAGTCCTCGGCCCTGGCCGTTTCCAGCCACTCGGTGCGGGTGGCGTCGGAGATGATCGGGTGCATCGAATACGACGGGATGAATCCGATCGCGGTGCGTCCCGGCCCGCCGAACGCCTGCAAAAGCTGCTGCAGGATCTCGTTGGATCCGTTTGCCGCCCAGACATTTTCGACCCCCACCGGGACGCCGATCTGTGCGGTGAGATAGCGGGCGAGATCGGTGCGCAGCGCCACCGCGTCGCGGTCGGGATAGCGGTGCAGGTCCGCGGCTGCGTCCTGCACCGACCTTACGACGTCCTCGACCAGCGCCGCGGTGGGCGGATGGGGGTTCTCGTTGGTGTTCAACCGCACCGGGACCGCCAATTGCGGTGCACCATAAGGCGATTTACCCCGCAGGTCGTCGCGCAGCGGCAGGTCGTCCAGTGTGGGCTTTTCAGGTCCGGTCATCGCTCGAACCTCCGCCGAACCGCCTCGCCGTGGGCCGGCAGGTCTTCGGCCTTGGCCAGCGTGATCACGTGTCCGGAAACGTCTTTGAGTGCCGACTCGGTGTAGTCGACGACGTGAATGCCGCGCAGGAAGGTTTGTACCGACAACCCACTCGAATGCCGGGCCGAGCCGGCCGTGGGCAGCACGTGGTTGGACCCGGCGCAGTAGTCACCGAGGCTCACCGGTGCGTACGGGCCGACGAAGATGGCACCGGCCGCCCGTATCCGGCCGGCGACGCGGGGCGCGTCGGCGGTCTGAATCTCCAGATGTTCTGCGGCATAGGCGTTGACGACCAAGATGGCGGCGTCCAAGTCGTCGACCAGGATGATCGCGGATTGAGAGCCGCCGAGCGCGGCCGCCACCCGTTCGCGGTGCACCGTCGTTTCCAATTGGGCGGCCAGCTCGGTGTCGGTGGCCGCGGCGAGATCCGCACTCGGGGTGACCAACACACTGCCCGCCATCTCGTCGTGTTCCGCCTGACTGATCAGGTCGGAGGCCACATGCGCCGGGTCGGCGGTGTGATCGGCCAGGATCGCGATCTCCGTCGGCCCGGCCTCGGCGTCGATGCCGACCCGCGAGCGGCACAGCCGCTTGGCGGCGGTGACGTAGATATTGCCCGGACCGGTGATCATGTCGACGGGCGCCAGTTCCGCGCCGTCCATGTCGGTGCCGCCGTAGGCCAGCAGCGCCACCGCCTGCGCACCGCCGACGGCCCACACCTCGTCGACGCCCAGCAGCCGGGCCGCGGCCAGGATCGTCGGGTGCGGCAAGCCGTCAAACCGGGCCTGCGGCGGGCTGGCCACCACCAGCGAGTCGACGCCGGCGGCCTGCGCCGGAACCACGTTCATCACCACGCTGGACGGGTACACGGCGTTGCCGCCGGGCACGTACAGGCCCACCCGTTCGACGGGAACCCATCGCTCGGTCACCGTCGCACCCGGGCCGAGTGTCGTGGTGACGTCGGCGCGTCGCTGGTCGGCGTGCACCGCGCGGGTGCGTTCGATCATCACCCGCAGGGCTTCGGCGATGTCGGGGCTCAGCTCGTCCAGCGCTGCCCGGAGCGCCGCGCCGGGCACCCGAACGGCCGCCGGGCGCACGCCGTCGAACTTGACCCCGTACTCCAGGGCCGCTTCGGTCCCGCGCTCGGCGACGGCCTGGACTATCGGGCGCACCTTCGGCAGGACGGTCTCCACGTCGGCACCACCGCGCGGCAGCGCCGCCCGCAATCGGGCAGCCGTCAACTCCGCGCCCCGCAAGTCGATGCGGGCCATCGGCGACGGACCTGTGGTGCTCACGGTGTCCATTGTCCCAGAGGATCTCAAGTCAATATCCGACCGGTACAGTGCCGATTGAGAAGCCGGTCTAAAGGCCTTACCCCGCGTCAACTCACCCAGGGAGCCGCCATGTCCGCCAAGGATCACCCGAACAACGCTTCGGGCATTCCCATGGTGTATCCGCCCTGGTTCGAGAACATTCAGGTCAAGTACTTCAACCCCGCGATCAAACCGATCGCGCGCTACCTGCCCGGAACGGGGACCATCGAGCATCGCGGCCGCAAGTCCGGAAAGACATACAAGACCATCGTGACCGCCTATCGCAAGGGAAACGTCCTGGCGGTAGCGCTGGGCCACGGCAAGACGGACTGGGTGAAGAACGTGCTGGCCGCGGGCCAGGCCGACGTGCGCTTTGCCCGTAACCAGGTGCACATCATCAACCCGCGGATTCTGCCCGCCGGCTCCGACGGAGACGGGCTGCCCTGGCTGGTGCGCCTGCAGTTGCGCCGCATGGCGGTGCTCGTCAGCGATATCGCCTGAGGCGTGGCGAGGCCCGCCAACAAGTAGCCGCATACCCTATCCCCGGTGCGATTCGCGGGCTTATTGTTTGCTGAACGCTCGCCAAGGGGCCGGAGGGACCATGAGAACCAAGGCCGCAGTGCTGTGGGGAGTAAGGCAGAAGTGGGAGGTCGAGGAGGTTGAACTCGACGGCCCCAAGGATGACGAAGTCCTGATCAGACTGGTCGCCAGTGGGCTTTGCCACAGCGACCAACATGTTGTCACCGGTGACATGCCGTTACAGCCGCCACTGGTCGGTGGTCACGAAGGCGCTGGGGTCGTGGTCGACGTCGGGCCGGGCGTCACCAGCGTCGCGGCGGGAGACCACGTGGCGTTGAGCTTCATCCCCGCGTGCGGCCGCTGTGCCGCGTGTGTGCGCGGAATCAGCAACCTGTGCGAACTCGGCGCGCTCATGATCGCGGGGACCCAGGTCGACGGGACGCACCGGTTCCACGCGCGCGGCCAGGACCTCGGGCAAATGTGTCTGCTCGGAACGTTTTCCGAGTACAGCGTCGTCCCAGAGGCCTCGGTCATCAAGCTCGACCCGAGTGTTCCGCTGGATACGGCTGCGCTGTTGGGTTGCGGCGTCACCACGGGCTACGGCAGCGCTGTGCGGACCGGGGAAGTCGGCGAAGGCGACACCGTGGTGGTCATGGGCGTCGGCGGTGTCGGGGTCAATGCGGTGCAAGGAGCGCGCATTGCCGGCGCACGGGTCATCATCGCGCTGGATCCGATGGGGTACAAGCGCTCCCGAGCGCCGGAGTTCGGCGCAACCCATGTGGCCGCGTCGGTCGATGAAGCGCTGAAATTGGTCACCGACCTCACGCGCGGCGCCATGGCCGACGTATGCGTAATGACCACTGACACCGCCGAGGGAGCTTACGTGGCGCAAGCGTTGAGCCTCGTCGGCAAGCGCGGCCGGGTCGTGGTAACGGCCGTCGGCCGGGCCAACGACACCCAAGTGGACATGTCACTGCTGGATCTGACGCTGTACGAAAAGCAGGTCCGTGGAGCACTTTTCGGATCATCAAATCCGCGTTACGACATCCCGAAGCTGCTCGACCTGTACGGGTCGGGTCAACTCAAGCTGGACGAACTGATCACCCGCGAATACGCGCTCGATGACATCAACGAGGGCTACGACGACATGCTCAGCGGCCAGAGCCTTCGCGGCCTGATCCGCTTTTGATCGCCCTGGTGAAGACCGTCTTGCCGGTCATCGTCGGCCAGACCTCGGGGGCGTCCTCCCAGGACACGACGCGGTCGACGGCCGGTGAAAGGTCGCATCCGCCGGCCAGCACTTCCAGCACCCGCGGGATGGCCGCACGCGCGTTCACCCGGCCTGTGACGAACCTCACTCCCCGGGTGTACATCGGCAGCAGCGGCATCTCGACCGTCGGTTGGTAGTAGATCCCGGTGTCGGTGCACACGCCGTCCGGCCACGTCGCGCGCAGCGTCGCGGCCAGCACAGAGGGGTCGGCCGACGTGTGGGCGGTGATGGGATAGGGGTCCCACGACTTGTCCGGCTTGGGCCGATCGTGGCTGGTGGCGCCGAGCTTTTCGGCGGCGGCCAGCCGCTGCGGATCGGTGTCCACGTAGTCGACGTGGGCTCCGAGCGCGACCGCCATGGCCGCCGCGTACAGCCCGATCGAGAGCCGCCCGACCACCAAAACGCGGCGATCGGCCGGGCCCAACCGGTCCAGGTCCGCCGCGTATGGGCCGACGGCCCGCCAGCCGTCGGGAATGTTGTCCGACAACGACGCGATGGCGACAGGGTCGACGGTGTCGGGGCCGCGGACGAGCATCGCGTCGGCGTAGGGCACCAGCACCAGATCCGACATGAAACCGCCGCCGTTGAGTCCGGCGAGCGGCCCCAGCCCATACATCGCCATCAGCGGGACCGAGCCGCATGAGCCCGAGGCGCCGCGCCGGCATTCGCGGCACTCGCCGCAGCTGATCTGAAACGGCACTACCACCCGGTCGCCGACCCTGACGCTGCTGACGTCGTCGCCGACCGCGATGACCTCGGCCAGCCCCTCATGGCCGACGGCGTACCCGGGCGGCAGCGGCGCCCCACCGTGAGCGACCGCGATGTCGAGGTCACAGCAGGCCACCACCAGGGGCCTGACCAGCGCCTGCCCCGCCGCGGTGAGTTCCGGATCGGGTACCTCGCGCCACGCGTATCGCCCGGCCTCTTCGTACGTCAGTTGCCTCATCTCAGCATTCTTGAGTGGTCATTCAAGTATTGTCAAGGCTCATGCCCCGCCCAGATCGCAGCCGTGCAGCGCTGATCGACCATGCCGCCACCCTGTTCCGCCGTCAGGGCTACGCGGCGACCGGACTCAGCCAGATCCTCGACGAGGCGAACATCAAACCGGGATCCCTGTACCACCACTTCCCGCAGGGCAAGCAGCAGTTGGCCGCCGCGGTCGTAAAGAGCGCGGGGGGCGACATCGAGCAGCTGTTGCGCCGGTTTCTGGCCGGCGGCCGGCCGGTCGCCGACATCGTCGATCGATGGGTCGACCTGCTGGTGGCGGGACTGGCCGGCGACCAGCGCGACGGCTGCCCCATCGAGCCGATCGCCACCGAGTCGGTGAACGCCAGTCCGATGGTCCGCGCCGCCTCGGCGCGCGCCTTCAAGGGTTGGTGTGGCGCGATCGAAGAGCGGCTGCGCTCCGATGGCTGGTCGGCGCTAGACGCGAAACAGGTTGCGATTGCGGTGATCTCGCTGATCGAGGGGGCGCTGATCCTGTCGCGGATCGCCGGTGATCCGGATGCGCTCAACGCCGCCAAGCCCGCTGTGCGGTCGCTACTGAAGGGCTGAGATTACATATCCAGGCCGATATCGAGCACCCGCACCGAATGGGTCAGCGCACCTACGGCCAGGAAGTCCACCCCCGTCGAGGCGTAGGCGGCAGCGTTCTCAAGGCTCAGCCCGCCGGATGACTCGAGCAGAACGGCGGGTGCTCGTGCGTCGCGGCGCTGCACGGCCATCTGTGTCTGCCATACCGGGAAGTTGTCCAGCAGGACCAGTTCCGGCTTTTCGACGAGCACCTCGTCCAGCTGTTCGAGGGAGTCAACCTCGACCTCGCACGGCAGATCCGGTGCGACGTCGCGCACCGCCCGCAGCGCCTCGACCACCGATCCGGCGGCCACTACATGGTTGTCCTTGATCAGCGCCGCGTCACCGAGGCCGAGGCGGTGGTTGACGCCCCCGCCGACGCGTACCGCGTATTTCTGCAGCAGACGCAGGCCGGGCAGGGTTTTGCGGGTGTCGCGGACCTTGGCCTTGGTGCCGTGCACGGCATCGACCCAGGCCGCGGTCGTGGTAGCGATACCGGACAGGTGGCAGATCAGGTTCAGCATGGTCCGCTCCGCGGTCAGCAGGCCGCGGGTCTCTGCCTGCACCGTCAGCAGCGGCTGGCCGGGCTGCAACCGGGCGCCGTCCTCGACCTGGTGCGTCACCTCGTAGCCACCGGCCAGGACGGCGTCGAGGACCAGCAACGCGACCTCCACCCCGGCGACCACCCCGGGTTCCCGGGGCACCATCGACGCGGTGGCCACCGCGTCGGCGGGCACCGTCGCGCGTGTGGTGACGTCGGGCCCGTAGCGCAGGTCCTCCTCGAGAGCGCGGCGAATGGTGTCCAAAGCGGCGCTTCGTTCGTCGGGCTGCATCATCTAGGCCACCGCCGCCAGCGCCTCCACCAGCACTGAGATCTGGTCGTCGGCCAGGCGAAGCACGCTGCTGCGGGCGTGTTCCGGCGCGGTGTTCGGATACTCGCCGCGGTGGTGGCAGCCGCGGCTCTCGTTGCGGGCCAGGGCCGCAGCCGCGACCGCGCGGGCGGCCACGGCCAGCGCGACGTCTTCGAAATCGCGACGGCCGGCGATGGCGCGCTCGGCCGCGGTCGAAAGCGTCTCGGACAGCCGGCTCAGGCCGGCGACGTCGCGCACGACCGATGCGTCGCGGCTCATCGCGTGTTGCAGTTCGTCGCGCGTGGGCGCGGTGTGGGCGATCGGCTCCGGCACCGTCGCGTGGGTACGCCCGGCCGTCGCGGCGTGCGCGGCCGCGGCCCTTCCGGCCCGACCGCCGACCACCAAGCCTTCCAGCAAGCTGTTGGACGCCAACCTGTTTGCGCCGTGCAGCCCGGTGCGGGCCGCCTCTCCGGCGGCATACAGCCCGGGCAACTCGGTCTGGCCGTACACATCGGTGACGACGCCGCCGCAGCTGTAGTGTGCGCCGGGGACCACCGGGATGGGTTGGCGGACGGGGTCGATGCCTGCGGCCAGGCAGGCGGCCGTCACGGTTGGGAAGCGGGTGGCAAAGTTCGGAATGTGTCGAGCGTCGAGGAACACGCACGGATCGCCGATCGCCTTGAGCCGGGCGTCGATGGCGGCGGCGACCACATCGCGCGGCGCCAGGTCGCCCATCGGGTGGACGCCGGCCGTGACCGAATTCCCGTGCCGGTCAATCAATATCGCGCCCTCACCGCGGATGGCTTCGGTGACCAGTGGCCGTCGCCCGCCGGTGCCCGCGGTGTAAAGCATGGTCGGGTGAAACTGGATGAATTCGAGATCGCTGACCGTCACGCCGGCCCACAACGCCAACGCGATTCCGTCGCCGGTGGAGCCCTCGGGATTCGTGGTCGCGCCGTAGAGCTGCCCGAGGCCGCCGGAAGCAAGGATCACCGACGGCGCGCTGACGATTCCGCACCCGTCCGGGTTGCCCACCAGGACACCGGTGACGGCGGCACCGTCGTGCAGCACGCGCAGGGCCACGTGGCCGGTCCGGATGTCGAGTGTGCGCGCGGCGTGGTCGAGCGCGCGCTGCACCTCGGCGCCGGTGGCGTCGCCACCGGCGTGCACGATGCGCCGCCGCGAGTGCCCGCCTTCACGCGTGAGCGCCCACCGGCCGGGAGCGGACTCGTCGAAACGCGCTCCGTCACCGACCAAATCGCACACCGCGCGGTAGCCGTCGGCGACGATCGAGCGCACCGCATCGGCGTCGCACAGGCCCGCGCCTGCGGTCACGGTGTCCGCGACGTGCGCCTCGACCGAGTCTTCGTTCTCCGGGTTCTCCGGCAGCGCCACCGCGATGCCGCCTTGCGCGTAATGCGTCGCGGTCGCCCCGTGTGCCTGGTCGGCCTTATTCAGGACCACGACATTGCGGCCGGCGCGGTGCGCGGCCAGCGCAGCGGCCAATCCGGCTACGCCGGTGCCGATGACGACGACGTCAGCGGCATGAGTCCAGTTGAGACTGGCGGTCATTCGCCACCGTCCGGCTGTCCGATCTCGATCATTCGCTGCACGCTGCGGCGGCCCAGCGCCGCGATCTGCGGGTCGACCTGCACCTCGTCCGCTCCCTCGACCAGGCAGCGCAGCAGGGCCGCGGGGGTGATCATCTTCATGTATTTGCATGACGCGCGGTCGTTGACGGCCTGAAAGTCGACGTTCGGCGCCGCCCGGCGCAGCTGGTGCAGCATGCCGACCTCGGTAGCGACCAGGACCTTGCGGGCCTGCGTCTGGTTGGCGGCGTCGAGCATTCCGCCGGTGGACAGGATCTTCACCCGTTCGGACGGGAAGGCACCTTCGCCGGCGAGGTACAACGCCGAAGTGGCGCAACCACATTCGGGGTGCACGAAGAGTTCGGCGTCGGGATTTGCGCGGGCCTGCTCGGCCAGCTCGTCGCCGTTGATCCCGGCGTGCACGTGGCATTCACCCGCCCACACGTGCAAGTTCTGCCGGCCGGTCATCCTGCGGACGTGCGCCCCCAAGAATTGGTCGGGGCAGAACAGCACCTCGCGGTCGGGGTCGATGGACTCGACGACGTCGACCGCGTTGGACGAGGTGCAGCAGATGTCGGTGAGCGCCTTCACCGCCGCCGTGGTGTTGACGTACGAGACGACGACGGCGTCGGGGTGCTCGTCCTTCCAGGCGCGCAGGTCGTCGGGGGTGATCGAGTCGGCCAGCGAGCAGCCGGCCCGCTGGTCCGGAATGAGCACCGTCTTCTCGGGGCTCAAGATCTTGGCGGTCTCGGCCATGAAGTGCACCCCGCAGAACACGATGGTGTCCTCGGGCGCTTCGGCGGCGATCCGCGACAGTGCCAGCGAGTCCCCGACGTGGTCGGCCACATCCTGGATCGCGGGCAGCTGATAGTTGTGCGCGAGCACCGTGGCGCCGCGCAGCTTGGCAAGCCTGCGAACCTCGCTCGCCCACTGCTCATCAGGGTCGACACCGGCATAACCGGCGGGTGAATTCGTGATCTCGGCCATCATGCCTTCGGCGAGCGTGTCCATGCGATTTATAACCGTCACGGCGGCTCCTTTCAGCCCAGGAGGTTTTCGACTTATAATCGAAAACATGGCCCATGGTAGCACCGCACACGAAGTGCTCGCGGTCGTGTTCCAGGTTCGGCCGGCCACCGAGCAGGTTACGAACGGGCCCCGGGCAGAGAAACCGCAGCTAAACGTGCTGTTGTGGCAGCGTGCCCAGGATCCGCAACGCGGCGCCTGGTCGCTGCCGGGTGGAGGGCTGCGCAACGACGAGGACATGACCACTTCGGTTCGGCGCCAACTGGCCGAGAAGGTCGACCTGAAACAGCTGACACACCTCGAGCAGCTGGCCGTTTTCTCCGACCCGGACCGCGTGCCGGGCCCCCGGGTGATCGCGTCCACCTTCCTGGGCCTGGTCCCCTCCCCCGCCAGCCCCGAGCTGCCGCCGGACACCCGCTGGCATCCCGTGAGCCGCCTGCCGCCGATGGCCTTCGATCACGGCCCGATGGTGGCCCACGCCCGCACCAGGCTGATCGCCAAGCTGTCCTACACGAACATTGGGTTCGCTTTGGCCCCAAGGGAATTCGCACTTTCGACGTTGCGCGACATCTACGGCGCGGCATTGGGCTACCAGGTCGACGCGACAAACCTGCAGCGCGTGCTGGTACGCCGCGGAGTCATCACCCAGACCGGCACTATGGCGCAGTCCGGCCGCAGCGGCGGCCGTCCGGCCGCGCTCTACCGATTCACCGACTCGCAGCTGCGGGTCACCGACGAGTTCGCTGCGCTGCGGCCCCCGGGGCCCCCTGGCCAGGGTTGACCGGCGCTGCGCGCGCCCCGGCTAGGCTTGCGGGAAGCGCCGCCGGGTATACCGACACCCAAGTGGCGCGTTCGATCTTTACGAGTGGGCGATAACTCGCCCACAGTGCGGCGATTACGTTTTGGTTACCTGCCGTTCGTGCGCGACAATGCGCCGATGGCCTAGGAGGGAGGCTCAATGACTGAGCTCGGCAACCTGGCAGGCACGCGTGGCGCGGAATGGATCGCCCGGCCGCCCCACGAGGAACTGCAGCTCAAAGTTCGCCCGCTGCTGCCCCGCGACGACCCGTTCTACCAGCCGCCGCTGGGCTTCCAACACGCCGAATCCGGGACCGTGCTGCGCTCTCGCGACGTCGAGCTGGCGTTTCTGGGCCTGATCCCGCAACCCGTCAAAGCCGTCCAGCTGCTCTACCGGACGATGGATATGAACGGCGAGCCCGAGGCTTCGGCCACCACGGTCATCGTCCCGACCGATCTCGCCCCGGAGCGTCCCTGCCCGCTGCTGTCCTACCAGTGCGCGATCGACGCCATGTCGTCGCGCTGCTTCCCGTCCTACGCGCTGCGCCGCCGGGCGAAGGCCGTGGGGGCCATCAGCCAATTCGAGCTTCTCTTGATCACCGCCGCCGTCGCCGAGGGTTGGGCCGTCTCGGTGCCCGACCACGAAGGCCTGCGGGGCATGTGGGGCGCGCCGTACGAACCCGGCTACCGCGTCCTGGACGGCATTCGGGCCGCCCTGAGCTCAGACCGCATCGCACTGTCGTCCGAGGCGCCGATCGGGCTGTGGGGATACTCCGGCGGCGGACTGGCCAGCGCATGGGCCGCCGAAATGTGCGGCGACTACGCGCCCGAACTCGACATCGTCGGCGCGGTGCTGGGATCACCCGTCGGGGATCTGGGCAACACCTTCCGCAGGCTCAACGGCAGGTTCTTCGCGGGCCTGCCCGCGCTGGTGGTGGCCGCGCTCTCGCACGTGTACCCCGACCTCGATCGGGTGATCAAAGAACACAGCAACGAGGAGGGGCGCGCCCTGCTCGAGTCGCTGGAAGACATGACGACGGCGGAGGCGGTCGTCCGCATGGCCGGCAAGAACATGGGCGACTACCTCGACGAGCCGCTCGAGGCCATCCTGTCGACGCCGGAGGTGTCGTACGTCTTCGACAACATCAGGCTGGGGACGGCGGTGCCGACACCGCCGGTGTTGATCGTGCAGGCCGTGCACGACTACCTGATCGACGTGCACGACATCGATGTTCTCGCCGACGCTTACTCGGCAGGCGGCGCCAAGGTCACCTATCACCGCGACGCGTTCAACGAGCACATGATGCTGCACCCGCTGTCGGCGCCGATGACGCTGCGCTGGCTGACGGATCGGTTCGACCGCCGCCCGCTGACCGAGAACCTCATCAGGACCACCTGGCCGACGATGTTCAATCCGATGACCTACGCCGGCATGGCGCGATTGGCCAAGATCGCGGTGAAGGTCGTCACCGGCAGGAAGATTCCTCGCCGTCCGCTATGACACGGCCGCTTCCGCGGCGCCGCCGGATCCCACCGGCAGCGCATCGGTGTGCCCGTCGGCCGCCGGAAGGGCCCCCAGGTCATCGCGCGGGTCCGCGGCCGCCCGTACGGAGTACACCAGCGAGGCGATGGCGGCGGGCCAGAGCAGAGTCAACGCCACCTGCAGCGGCCCGTCCGAGAAGAACACCGGCGGCGCCTCGATGACGTATGCCACCGACGGCTTGCCCTGCAGCGGCACCGCGTCGAAGTTCAGCGCGCCGTAGGCGAGCCGGACCAGCGCCGCCCCCACCGCCGCGGCGACGGCGGCCGCGGTCACCATGCCCGCCGACAGCGCGATGACCATCCCCGGCCCGCGGTGCGCACGCCACTGCCACGCCAACACCGCCGCCACCACGGCCAGCACGGTCAACAGACCCAACATCAGGCAAGGCGCGTCGAAGAAATGCCCGGATTCGCTGCCCAGGTAGTCGTGAACCCGCTCGCCCGCGCGGGTGATCGCCACCACGGCGTGGATCGGCGGGGCGATCCACGCCCACAGCCCGCCGATCAACACACCGGTCAGCGCCGTCCCCAGCCCTGCGATGACGGTCGCGCGTAATCGCGACTTGCCCGGGCCGCGCGTCGGCTCGGGCGTCTGCGGCAAGGAGTGCTCGGTCACCGTTGTGCCTCCAGGTCGGCGGAGTCCACTTGGCCATGTCGCGAGCAGTTGGCCCGCCAGCCGTCGGGACGAACCTGCACGACCATCCGGCGTCCGCATGCCGCGCAGAATCGGGGCGGCTCGAGGCCTAGCTGGGCCGCTGTCGGCATCGCGGTGCCCCCCAACTCCCCGGTGTAGACGTTGTAGACGCCGGCGCTGACCGGAGTGCCCGGCTCCCGATCCACGAGCTTCCCAGCCCCAGTCACTACCGTCCCGGCCTACAAGCTGGCATTGAGCGCCTTGATCGGCATCTGCAGATCGTCGAGCAACTCGAGGTCGGACTCGGCCGGGCGGCCGAGGGTGGTCAGGTAGTTGCCGACGATGACGGCGTTGATACCGCCCAGAATGCCCTTCTTCGCGCCCAGATCACCCAGGGTGATCTCGCGGCCGCCGGCAAAGCGCAGCATGGTCCGCGGCAGCGCCAGGCGGAAGGCCGCCACCGACTTCAATGCCTCGGCCACCGGCATCACCTCGAGGTCACCGAACGGCGTACCGGGGCGCGGGTTGAGGAAGTTCAGCGGCACCTCGTCCGGGCCGAGCTCGGCCAGTTCGGCAGCGAACTCCGCGCGCTGCTCGAGCGTCTCGCCCATGCCCAGGATGCCGCCGCAGCACACCTCCATCCCGGCGTCGCGCACCATCGACAACGTCTGCCAACGCTCCTCCCACGTATGGGTGGTCACCACGTTGGTGAAAAACGAGCGGGCGGTCTCGAGGTTGTGGTTGTAGCGGTGCACGCCCATCTCCGCGAGCCGCTCCACCTGCTCGGCCGTCAGCATCCCCAGTGAGCAGGCGACGTTGATCTCGACCTCGTTGCGAATCGCTTCGATGCCCGCCGCGACCTGAGCCATCAACCGCTCGTCGGGTCCGCGGACCGCGGCCACGATGCAGAACTCGGTGGCGCCGGACTTGGCGGTCTGCTTGGCCGCCTCGACCAGGCTGGGAATGTCCAGGCGGGCACTGCGTACCGGGGAGGCGAACAGTCCCGACTGGGAGCAGAAGTGGCAGTCCTCGGGGCAGCCGCCGGTTTTCAAGCTGATGATGCCCTCGACCTCGATCTCGGGGCCGCACCAGCGCATCCGCACCTCGTGGGCCAAGGCCAGCAGATCGTCGAGCCGGTCGTCGGGCAGTTGCAGCACCTGCAACACCTGGTCCCGGGTCAGCCCCTCGCCGCGCTCCAGGACCTGCTGCCGGGCCACAGCTAACACGTCGAGGGCGTCTTCCAAAGGGGCGCTGGTGTCGTTGTCGGCGTCGGTCGTCGGTCGGATTGGCGCTTGCGTCACGAGGTACTCCCCTGCGTCTTTGTCGGTTGCCGCGTGTTGTCTTGCACGTCAGCACCCGTCTGCCACACGGTCGTGGCAGCCTGAAGTAAATGGTGTTCAAAGTAGGGTAACGGTGCGCCGGGGGTGACTAGATGACTGGCCCGCACGTTGAATACGTGGCCCATCACTGGATCTTGTTAGCGGTGCCGGCCTTTCTGCCGGCGATCATCGTCGTCGGCGTGGTGCTCTACGTCGCGCTGCGCGATCGCCGTTCCGGCGGAAAGTCGGACGAAGCCGCGCGCCGCAGCAACGCGCCTGGTGAAGACGGTGATTGACTTGGCCTCGATCTGGGCATTCCGCTTGCTGCGAGATGGATCACAATCTTCTGCGAGCCTGGCGTTGAAAGGGTTTGACGATGAACTCGACGGGAGTGACGTTCGTTGCCGAGGCTCCGGCGCGCGGAGCCGGGCTGAACCAGGTGATCGGGCTGTCGATCGCCGCGCTGGTGATAACGCTGGTGATGCTGTGGGTGGGCTACGCGCACCGTAGCCACCGCATCCAATGGTTGACCCGCATCGCCGACAAGCTCGGGGAAAAGTTCCACCGCCCCAACTGGGTGGCCCTGCCGGTGCTGATCTTCACGACCTCGATCATCTGCGCCCTGTTCGGCTTCATCTGGGATGTCAGCTGGCACATCGGCAATGGGCGTG
This sequence comes from Mycobacterium sp., assembly GCA_036500645.1. Lineage (GTDB taxonomy): Bacteria > Actinomycetota > Actinomycetes > Mycobacteriales > Mycobacteriaceae > Mycobacterium. The sequence goes on from DASYBR010000133.1 coordinate 40,762, forward strand.
ACCCGGGCCCGTTGGCCAACCCGGCGCACTACTTCATCATCATCGGCCTGTTCGGGGTCTTCCTCGGGGGCATGACGGCGATCGTGCTGCCGTTCGACAAGCCAGGTCCCGCCGCGGTGCGCATCACCAAGGACTGGTACGCACCGGTCGGCGGCGTGCTGATGGCCGGCTGCGGGCTGTATGCGATGATCGGGTTCCCGCTCGACGACGTCTGGCACCGGATCTTCGGGCAAGACGTGACCCTTTGGGGCCCAACGCATTTGATGATGATCGGTGGCGCGTGCTTTTCGCTGTTCGCGGTGCTGATGCTGGAGCGCGAGGGCGAATGCGAGCAGGCCGAAGAAGTCGCGCACGGCGCGTTCATCACGTTCGTGCGCTACCTGTCCTTCGGCGGAATGTTCATCGGCCTGTCGGTCTATCAGATCGAGTACGACTTCGGCGTCGAGCAGTTCCGCCTGGTGCTGCAGCCGATGCTGATCGCCGCGGCCTCCGCGCTGGCCGCGGTCGCCGCCCGCATCACGATGGGTCGCGGAGCCGCGATCATTTCGGCATTGTTCGCCATTGCGCTACGCGGCGGCGTCGCATTGCTGGTCGGCCCCGTCCTGGGAGCGCCGATCAACTGGTTCCCGCTGTATCTTGGCCCCGCGCTGGTGGTCGAACTGGTCGCGCTGACTCCGTTGTTGAAGCGCCCCATCGTCTTCGGTGCGGTGGCCGGGCTCGGCGTGGGAACCGTCGGAATATGGCTGGAATCCCTCTGGATCGCAACGGTCTACCACTACCCGTGGCCGACCAAGATGTGGCCGGAGGCGCTGGCGATGTCGGTGCCGGTGGCCGTGCTGATGGGGGCATGCGGAGCGCTGTTCGGGATGGTGCTCACCGGCCAACGACTGCCCAACCGCTGGATCGGCATCTCCGTCGTCACGCTGACCGTGCTGGTGATCGGCGGGGCGGTGGCCAATGGCTTGCACATCGTGGTGCCGCAGAAGGACACCGCCTACGTCACGTTGACCGAGCAGCCCAGCCCGCCCGGGCAACGCATGGTGTCGGCCGACGTGTTGCTGTCCCGACCCGACCTCGTCAGCCAACAACCGGACTGGGTGACGATCCTGTCGTGGCAGGGCCGGATGAACAACCAGCGGGGCTTGGTGATCGACAACCTCGAACGAGTCGCCCCTGGGCACTACCGTTCGACCCAGCCGGTTCCGGTGTGGGGGTCGTGGAAGACGCTGCTGCGGATCCAAGACGGCTACACGATGGCGGGTGTGCCGATCTACGAACCGGCCGATGACGCCATTCCGGCCCCCGAGGTGCCCGCGCAGGCGTCGAGCACCCGACCGTTCGTGCTCGAGGTCACCATCCTGCAGCGCGAACGCGACCAGAGCGCGCCGGCGTGGTTGTTCACCGCCGGCTCGATCGTGGTGCTGTTCCTGACGCTGATGGTGATCGCCGCTCTCACGTGGGGTGCGGGCCGCCTCAATGGCGCCGAGCACGCACCAGAACGGGTCGAGCAGAAGCAGCCCCTACCCAGAGCGGCGTGAGCTCATGCGACTTCGCGACACCCTCGTTGCGGCGTGGGTGGCGGCGCTGAGCTGCGGCCTGCTCGCCTGCGGCAATTCGGGAAACCGGCCCACCGGCGCGGCGCCGGTCGTCGACGTCACCATCGCCAAGGGGCAGGTGACTCCGACCAACGCCACTCTGCAGGCCAAGGTGCACCAGCAGATCACCTTCCACGTCACCAGCGACGCCACCGACGAGCTGCATGTGCACTCGACGCCCGACCACAAGTTCGAAATCGCGGCCGCACCCAATCAGACGTTTCAGTTCAGCGTCGACGTTCCCGGCAACGTGGAAGTAGAGCTGCATCACCTGGACCGGACGATAGCGACCATCCAAGTGCAGCCGTGACGGCCGGCCCCGCGACCGTGATTCTCGCGCACGGTCTGGGCGGGTCGGGCGATCTTCCAGTCCCCTATGCCTATGCGATGGTCGGTGCGGCGTGGGCGCTGACGTTCACCTTCGCCCTGGTCGCATTCGCGTGGCGGCGGCCGCGGTTTGATGCGCTCAAGCCCGGTCGTCCATTGCCTGCGGCGCTGACCACGATCGTCGACGCGCGCGCGACCCGGTGGACGGCGGCCGGGCTGGCCTTGATTTTCACGGTGTGGGTGGTGCTGGCGGGGGTGTTGGGTCCCCAGTCCCAGTCGAACGCACTTCTCGGCGTCTTTTATGTGTTGCTGTGGGTGGGGCTGGTGCCGGCGTCGTTGGCGTTCGGGCCGGTGTGGCAGGCGATCTCACCGATGCGCACCGTGTATCTGGCGTTGCGGCGGATGACGCCGAAGCGACTGGCCCGGCCACGGGTGGCCCACCCCGCGAGCTGGGGCTACCGGCCGGCGGCGGCGGGCCTCTTTGCGTTCGTCTGGCTCGAGCTGGCCAGCCCGGACTCGGCGTCCCTGCCCTTGGTCAGATCGTGGCTGCTGATCTACGCCGTGCTGATGCTGGGTGGCGCGTGGTTGTGCGGGCAGCGCTGGCTGGCCCGCGCCGATCCGTTCGGCGTGTACAGCATGGCGGTGTCCCGGCTGTCCCCGTTCCGGCGCAGCCCCCAGACGAGGCGGATCGTGGTGGGAAACCCGCTCGACCATCTGCCTTCATTGCCGGTGCGGCCGGGCGTCGTCGTGCTGCTGGCGGTGCTGCTCGGGTCGACGGCGTTCGACAGCTTCTCGTCCTCGCCGACCTGGCGCGCCTTCAGCGACCGGATCTCGCGTGGCTTCGGCATGCCGGCGACGGCGTCGTCGTCGGTGTTGCGAACGGTTGGGCTGATCGTCTTCATTTGTGTTGTGGCGCTGACGTTTTCGCTTGCCGCACGGGCGACCGGGGGCGTCGACGCAGCGCAACGCCGGGCGCTGCCCGGCCAGATGGCGCATTCGCTGATCCCGATCGTGGTGGGCTACATCTTCGCCCACTACCTGTCGTACCTGGTAGAGCGTGGGCAGCAGGCCGTCTTCGCGCTGGCCGATCCGTTCGGCCGCGGATGGAACCTGCTCGGGTTGGCGCACCTGCATGTCGCCTACGTGCTGTCCACCCACCCGCCGGTGCTGGCCGGGGTCAAGGTGGCCTGCGTGGTCACCGGGCACATCGTCGCCGTGATCGCGGCCCATGACAAGGCCCTGCGGCTGTTGCCGGCCGGCCATCAACTCACCGGGCAGCTGACCATGATGCTGGTGATGGTGGGTTACACGTTCACCGGCCTGTATCTGCTGTTCGGCGGGTAGGCGTCAGACCCGGGTCAGATCCGCTCAGAGGCCAGGCCGAGGGCGCGCGTCGTGCTCGACAAGTGAGCTCGCACCGCCTCGTGGACCCCGTCGACGTCGCCGTCGCGCAGCGCGTCCGCGATGACGCGATGTTCGCCCATGATCGTCGTCATGCGCCGCGGGTCGCGAGTCATGGAGTCGCCGATCATCCGCATCTGCCGGTCGCGCAGCGACGAGTAATAATCGGACAGAATGCGGTTTCCGGACTCTTCCAAGGTGATCAGGTGGAAGGCGCGGTCGGCCTCGAGGAATTCTTCCCAGTCGGGTTTCGCGGCGGCGTCGTGCTGGCGCCGCAACTCTCCCGACAGCCGCTCGAAGACCGCCGCGCACACCGCGGGGCCGCCGCCGATCACCTTGCCGACCGCGAACTGCTCCAAAATCAGCCGGGCCTCGAGGACCGCTCGGGCCTCTTCGGAGGAGACCGGTACGACGAGGGCGCCCCGCTGCGGATACAACCTGAGCAGCCCCTCGGCTTCCAGTCGGAGGAAGGCTTCCCGCACCGGGGTCCGCGACATGCCCAGGGTGGACGCGACCTCCCCCTCGCTGATCAACTCCCCGCCGGCGAACGCGCCGGTCAATACCTGGCGTTTCACGTAGTCCAAGGCACGGTCCTTCGCGGCGGGCCGGTTACTGCCGGTCGGCTTCGTCACCACGGCGCCCTCCTTGTAGCTCAGCCGTATCTCGCCTGCGTCCATGACGGTACACACCAGGTCGGTCGCTTCGGGTTGCAGCTGAGATACAAGATAGATACCGTATAGGCACAAGAGTCGAAGGGAGATCAGAAATGTCCATTGCCCACTCCGATCAGTCATTGGCCGCGACTTTCGATCCGACCGTTCCCGCGCCGATGACCAATGTCGCCGAGTACGGGTTCGAAGGCCGGTTTGTTGACTGGGCCGACGACGCGCGCTACTTCGAGTACTCCAAGGCCGCCAACCCGATCGGCTCTGGACACGCGCCGATGGTTCCGATCAGGCAATTCGGCCCCGAGGTCTACCTGGATCAGCCGACGGGGGTGATTCCGCTGGATCTTGCGAGAGAGCTGGGCATCGACAGCGGCGAAGCGACCAGCCCGGCGCTGCTGGCGAACTTCCTGCGCATCCGCACCGGCGAGCAGATCGACACCAGCCCCAACGCCACGTCGCAGCTGTACTACGTGCTTTGCGGACGGGGCTTTGCGGCAGTGAACGGAAGGCTGGTCAAGTTCGAGAAGTGTGACTTCTTGACGTTGCCCGCAGGTTCCCGCTCGGTGTTCTACGCCGACGACGAGACCGCCATGTACTGGGTGCACGACGAGCCGCTGCTGCGCTACCTGGGCGTCCAGGCGAACGAGCCGAGGTTCGCGGCCACCAAATTCGCCCGCGCGGACGCCGTGGCCAAGCTGGAGGAAATCGCCAACCAGCCCGGCGCGAACGACAAGAGCAGGGT
>DASYBR010000134.1:0-25130 GCA_036500645.1 Mycobacterium sp.
CCACCCTGCTGCGCAGCTTGGCGCAGTTGTGGCCTTACGCGTCCGGCACCCTCATCCGGCCCGACGGCGACCACCAGACGATGTTCTTGTCGCAGCTGCCGTATGTCCCGCTGGGCGACCTGCGCACCGTGGTGTCTTATCCCCATCATTCCGGGGACGTCTCCGATGAGGACCTGCGCGAGACGCTGAACAAGGTGGCGCTGGCTCCTCTCGCGAATCGTCTTGACGAAGAGGAGGATTGGGCGAAAGTCCTCTCCCCCGGTGAGCAGCAGCGCATCGCCTTCGCCCGGATACTGCTCACCAGGCCGGAGGCGGTCTTCCTCGACGAGGCCACCTCCGCGCTGGACGAGGGCCTGGAATTCGCGCTCTACCAACTGCTGCGCTCCGAGCTACCGGACTGCGTGGTCGTCAGCGTGAGTCACCGGCCCACCGTCGAGCAGCATCACGACCAAGAACTCGAATTGCTCGGCGGCGGCCCGTGGCGGCTGGGCCCGATCGAAGAAACCAAGCAGCCCGCACCGGTCTAGGGGCGCGCCTAGATACGGTGCGGTGTCAGGGCTTCCGCAGTCAAGCGCTGTGCGTCGCCGGCTCGTCGCATCGTCTTGAGGAACACCGCGGCGTGCAGGGCGTCGAACACCGCGATGTGCGCGATCCGGCTCGTTACGGCTTCGACGCGGAAGTCGGTTTCTTTGGCCCCCGCGACCAGCACGATGTCGCAGAGCGCGCTCAGCGGCGAGCGGGAGAAGCTGGTGATCGCGATCGTCGTCGCGCCAGCATCCTTGGCCGCCTCCACCGCCATCAGCGATTCGCGGGTTTGACCGGTATGGCTGAAGCACAGGCATACCGCGCCCGGCCTCAGCAATCGCGCCGCGACATGCTGAACATGCCCGTCCGCGGGCGCGTCGGCACTCAAACCGGTTGTGCGCAAACGATATCCGGCATCCTGGGCCAACGGGGCTGATGTCCCCACACCGACGCACAGCACATGAGACGCTCCGGCAAGGGCGGTGACGGCGGATTCGAACTCAGCGGGATCGATGGTATCGGCGGCTCCGGCGACAGCCGCCTGCGAATCGGCCAGCACTTTCTTCAACACCGTGGACGCGTCGTCGCCCGGGCCGATTCCTTCGTGCAGGGTTTCTTCGGTGGGAATCGTGTCGGCCGCCAGCCGAATCTTCAGGTCCGCATAACCACGCAGTCCGACGTCCTGACAGAAACGGACCACCGAGGCCACCGAGGTGGCGGTACGTTCCGCCAAGTCGCTGACCGTCAAATGAATGATCGCCCGTGGATCATCGAGGACGGCCTGGCCGATTGTCTGAGCGCGCGGGGTCAGGTTGGGCAGCGCCGCGCGGATGTGGGCGACCACCGATCCCGTTGGGGGGCGGGGATCGGCGGTCGTCATGAGTTGAATCATGGCACGACGCGCGCCGCGAATTCGGGAACCGCCGGGCCCGGGCTGGCCGGGTGGCGCTCGTCCAGCCGGGTCGGCGCGATGTCGTCGAGTGGTCGCCCGCGCGGTTCGGGCACGATCAACGAGAGTGCGGCGGCCCCCAGGCAGCACGCCGCAGCGACCAGTTCGGTGCCCTGCAAGCCCCAGGCCGCGAGCATCGGTGGGAAGGTGATCGCCCCCACGAACGCCCCGAGTTTTGCGGTGCCCGCGGCAAAACCATGCGCTGTGGCGCGAATGGACGTCGCGAACAGCTCGGCGGACAGGAGCATGGTCGCGACGCCGGGCCCGAACCACACGAAGAAGCTGCTGACACCGTATGCGGCGATGAAAAGGCCGACGCTGTTTCTGACCGCGGGTACGAGTGCGATGGCAGCGAGGGCCGCCGCCATGCCGATCAAACCGATGACCTGCAGCCTGATGTGGCCGATCTTGTCGATCGTCCAGATCGTGACAGCGAACGCCGGCACCGTGAACGCCGCATACAGCGCGAGGTTGACGGTGACCGTGGCCATTGTCGAGGCATGCGGCGCAACGTTTTTGACCAGTAGGGGCGCACTGATGTTATTGCCGTAATAGGCGATATCGAACAAGAACCACACGCCGGATGTCATAAGCACGGCGCGCCAGACGCCGGGCGCCGTCAGGCATTGCCACATGGTCCGGCGTGCGAGCGGCGTGCCGGTGGCAATCGTTGTGGTGCCGGTGAACGCGGTCAAATCCGCGGCGGCCCGCTTCTCGTCGATCTCCGCGAGAAACCTCGGCGACTCCGGAGTTCTGGTGCGCGCATAGAGCACCAGCGCTGAGGGAATGGCCCCGAGCGCAAGCAACAGCCGCCAGGTCAACGAATGATCGAGTCCGGTGGCCAGCAGGAGCAGAGCGACGGCGGGACCCGCGACCGAACCCAGCACGTAGCTGAAGAACATCATCGCGACCATCCGGCCACGGTTGGCCACGTTGGCGAATTCGGTCATCATCACGCCCGACACCGGATAGTCGCCGCCGATTGCCAAACCGAGGATGAATCGAAATACCAGCAGCCACATGAAGTTCGGCGACAATCCCGAGGCGATGGCCGCAAGCGTCATCAGCAGGGCGGCCAGCCCGTACATGCGTTTGCGACCGACGATGTCAGACATCCGGCCCCAGATGATGGCCCCGATCGCCGAGGCGATCAGCGCGCTGCTGCCGACCATTGCCACCTGGCCGGTGCTCAGGCTCCATTCCGGTTTGATCAGCAGCAGGGCGGTACCGATCACCGTCAGGTCGTAAGCATCGGTGAAAAAGCCTGCGCCCGAGACGATTATCGCCTTGACATGGAAGCGTTGAAATCGAGATCCATCGAGAACGTCGACGACCCCGGGCGCGCTGCGGGGATGACTCTGGGTCTGCGTCATACGCCGGACCCTACGGAGTCGATGAAACATTACTCCGAAATGCAAGTGAACATCGGATGGAAATTCCCTTCTGCCTGTGGTCTCCATTTGAAATAAAATTCCAAGCATTGGTAGCGTTCCGGATGGATGCGTCAGGGAAGAAGGGGGCCATGTCAACACTTCGTCAAAGCACCAGCGAGATCGCCGCAGCGGGTCTGTCGCGAGCTGAGATCGATGCCTTCGCCCGCGACGGCTACGTGGCGGTTCCGGGCTTTCTCTCCATCGACGACGTGAATCGTGTGCGACGCTGGGTTGGCGATGTGGAGCGCTGGCCCGACCGGCGCGGGGCCGGCTGGCTGCAGCATGATGAGCAGACCGGCGGTGGGGTGCGGCGCACTCGCACGGAGAACTTCTCGCCCTTCCACGATGAGCTGCGGGCTCTGTTGACGGCGGGTGCGGTGCCGGCGATGGCCGGCCAACTCCTCGGCGAACCCGCGGTCCTCTACAAGGAGAAGATCAACTACAAACATCCCGGCGGGGCGGGATTCGCCGCCCACCAGGACGCCCCCGCTTATCCCCACATCAACGTCAGCGTGAGTTGCCTTCTCGTGGTGGATGATTCGACCGTCGATAACGGATGCCTGGAATTCGTCGGCGGCCTGTACCACGAACTGCTACCCACCGACGGGGACGGTTGCATTCGTCCTGACATCGCCGAAGCCCTGCAATGGCTGGCCCATCCGGCGCGTGCCGGTTCCCTGGTGTGGTTTCACAGCCACACACCGCACCGCAGCGGACCCAACACGTCGCACACCTCGCGACGCGCTCTGTACCTCACCTACAACGGCGCTTCGGCCGGTGACTGCCATGAAACCTACTATCGCGACAAACGCGCCGCCTTGTCCGCTGCCGTAAACGACGGCGAGACTCAACGGGTCAGCCTGATCGGTCACTTCCGCGGCATTGCCCCAGTGAGGCCGAACAAATGACCACCGAACCACGTTGGCCGCTCAGCAGCCCCGCCAGCGCGACCGAGGTGGCCGACAACATCCTTGCCCTCTTCGTCGCGCGTGGTGACAACAACTATGACGAAGCGGTGACCCAGACGCAGCACGCGATGCAATCGGCCGCACTCGCCGAAGTCGAAAGCGCCGAGGACTCGATGACAATCGCCGCGCTGCTGCACGACCTCGGCCACCTGTTGGTCGACGAGCACAACGGCAACATCGACTTCCTGGGCAGCGACGAGAATCACCAGTTCGTCGGCGCGAATCTCCTCGGCCGCTGGTTCCCGCCGGCCGTGACCGTGCCCATCGCACTGCATGTCGCCGCCAAGCGCTACCTGGTAGCGACCGAACCCGCTTATGCGCATGGTCTTTCCGATGCGTCGGTGAAGAGCTTGCGGGTTCAGGGCGGACCGATGAATGCCCAGGAACTCGCCCGATTCCGCCGGGTCCGTTACGCGGACGAGGCCTGCCGCCTGCGCCGTTGGGACGACGCCGCAAAAGTGCCGAACCGGGTGGTCCCGCAGCTTGATCATTATCGCGAACGCCTGGAGTCGCTCGTGGTGTTCAAGCGCTGACTTTAAGCGCCTAGCTGCCCCTGGCCGCGTGGGCACCAGCCCGGCGCCCGAAGAACGAGCCCTCCCCCAGCTGCGTACCGCTGGCATAGCCCTTGCCGTCCTGGGCGATGTTGGACGCACAGGCCCCGGCCGCGTACAGGCCCGGAATGATGGTGCCGTCCTCGCGCAACACCTCGCCGTCGACCGACGTGGCCAGCCCACCGATGGTGAACCCGGCGTACATCGCCTTGCCGAGGGACATGTCGAACGCGCCCCACGGCCCTTTGTCTTGCGCCGCAAGGAATTCGGGCTGCTTGTGGAAGTCGGGATCCTCACCGCGGGCGGCGTAGTCGTTGTAGCGGTCCAGCGTCGCGACGAGATTGCCCTCCGGGATGCCAAGTGCGGCTTCCATTTCCGGGACGGTCTCCCAGCCGTCGATCAGCGGGACCAGCGGCATCTTGGGGTGCTCCAGGTGCGCCTCATCGACGATGAGATAAGCCGCGCTGTCCGGCTGGTCCATGATGAACCCGGACGTCCGGGAATGATACGAATCCTCGGCGACGAACCGCTGACCGAGCTTGTTCACGACAATCCCGGTCAGCAGGATCGACGGCGGATACGGCGGAGCGGTGATGAAGATCTGATCCATGTGCTGGGTCGCACCGCCGGCCGATACGCCTATCCGGATGCCCAGGCCGTCGTCGTAGGTGTTGCCGAGCACGAACGGCTTTTCGGCCAGCTTCGGGGTGTACGTGGCTACCATGTCCGGGTTCATCACAAATCCACCGGCAGCGATGATCACCGAGTTTGCCTTGATCGCACCGGTTTCGGAGAATTGCTTCCACGCCACACCGGTCACTCGGGTTTCGGGGCCCGATCCGTCCAGGACAAGTTCGGTGGCCCCTGTCTCGTACCGGATCTGCACGCCCAGGCTCGCCGCCCGCTTCAGCAGCAGGTCGATCACCATGGAAGCCCCGCCGGTGTCGCCGGGTACCGGCACCTTGTGGCCGCGGGGCGCCGGAACCGCCTTTTCCAGGAACGGCCACACCTTCTCGTTTCCGGTGAACATCAGCCCCTCGGTGTTCGGCTGAATCACCGCCTTGCCCGGGAAGTAGCTGCGCTCAAACTGAAAGCCGAGGTCCTCGAGCCAGTTGAAATGCTCGACGCTGCCGTCGCAGTAGGCGCGGATTTTGGCTTCGTCTGGTTGTCGCGACACCGCGACCAGGTACTTGTACATCTCCTCGGGTGAGTCGGTATGGCCGGTCGCCTCCTGGACCGCCGTTCCCCCGCCGAGGTAAAAGTGGCCTCCCGCCAGCGACGTGGTGCCGCCCGCCGCGGCCGCGCGTTCCAGCACGAGCACCCGCGCGCCGGCGGCTGCCGCGCTGACCGCGGCGCAACCGCCCGCGATGCCGAAGCCGATCACCACCACGTCGACCTCATCGGACCACGACGTCACGTCGTCAACGCTGACCGTTGCCGGGATCTCCGTGCTCATCGGCGCCACTCCTCCTCATCGCTGCGCGGCTCACCGCTGCTCCCGTTTGATGTAGTCGTAAAACGCCCTCATCTCGGGCGCGACGTAGGCGATCTCCACAAACGGCACTCCCGCCTGTGGCGCTGATACATAGGCGAATTGGATCCCGCCGGGCATCACGCCTCGTTGCACCACCGCGGCACCGAGGTCGGCAGCCTGGGTCAGTGCCGCTTCGAGTCCCTCGGGACTCTCGGCCTCCATGCAGATGTGGTGTAAACCCGGCCCGCACTCGGCCAAAAAGTCACTATAGATGTTCTCGCCGCTGACCGGTTGGATGAGCTCCAATTGCATGTCACCGAGATAGCTCAGTGAGATGCTGGCAACGAAATCCGCCGGCTTGCCAAGGTAGCTGCAGGCGTCCGGAGCAAAATGCACCTCGGGTATCCGCACCCACTTCTTTACACCTAACAAGCCGGTGAGGACCGTTTCGGTGGCATCGAGGTCGGCGGTGACCCAGGCGATCTGCGTCGGCGACTGAACGGGAAGTGTCATCGTCTCGCACAATAGCCCAGTCCTTCGGCCGCCAGAAAGGGCCGGAAAGACTTTGCCGTGACGAGCCGCTTCGGGCGGGAAAGTGCGGAGTGAACACGTTCTAATTCTGTATCAGTGCTGGCTCAGCACACCCACCATCAGCGCGAGCTGCGCGTCGAAAACCGCCCCGGGATCGGTCAGGGTGTCGGTGCCGTACTGCCCGAACACCTCGAGGCTGATGGCGCCGACAACTACCGCCCACAGCAAGAAGCACTTTGCGATGACGTGATCATCGCCGGGAAATCCGAATTCTTGGCGAATCCGTTCAAAGTCGGCTGACATCGGTTGCGGGACAACATCATTGGTCAACCTGATATCGCCGGTGGCAATCCCGGCGGCCACCGCGTCGAAGAACGCCACCACAACCCGGGTGCCGGCGGGCGTCGTGCGCTCCGCCGGAGCGTGATACCCGGGCACGGGACTGCCGTAGAGCAGGGCCCAACGGGCGGGATATGTGATGGCCCAGCGCCTTGCCGCCCGCGCAATGGCGATCACGTCATCGCTCCACAGGTCGCCCACGTTTTCGCGAGCGCGGTCCACCGTATCGGCCAGGTCGGAATAACCGTCGATGAGCAACAAGGTCAGCAGCTCGTCGCGGCTGGATACGTACCGGTACACGGCCGAGGACACCATCCCCAGGTCGCGGGCGATCGCCCGCACGGACAGCCCGGCCGCGCCGCGGTCCACCAGCTGGCGGCGGCCGAGTTCGATGATCCGCGCCTCGATGTGCTTCCGCGACTCCTGGCGTTTACCCACGCGGTCAGTCTGACACAACCGAGAACACCGCTCTTGTTTTCTGACGGCGCTTGTGGCAGCGTGACCGTCGTAGAGAGCACCGCTCTCGTTATAGCCCCGACCGAGAGGACGCCCCATGTCGACGCGATACGAAGAACCCAACCGGGTCGCCCAAGCCGCCAACTCGGTGATCCGCTGGCTGGCCGAGATGGGGATCAGCATCGCCGGAACCCGGGCGCTGCGCGTCCGTGGCCGTAAATCCGGAAAGCAGCGCGCGGTGGTGATCAATCTGCTGACGGTCGACGGCGTGGACTACCTGGTCTCGCCGCGCGGCAACACCCAGTGGGCGCGCAACGTCAGGGCCGCGGGGGTCGTCGAAACCGGTCCGCGCTGGCGCAGGCAGCAGACCGCGGCAAGTGAAGTCGACGACGCTGCCAAACCCGAACTGCTGAAGCGTTATCTGGACAGGTGGTACTGGCAGGTCAAGGGCTACGTTGCCGGGCTGACCCCGGACAGCAGCGAGGATCAGTTCCTGGCTGCCGCGGCCTCGATCCCGGTGTTCGCGCTGACGGCGGTGGGCACGTCGCGCTGAACGGAGCTAGTGGGGACTTCGCACTCCGAGGTCCTCGCGGACCTCTTCCGAGGTGGCAGGCCAAGACACCGCGGCCGGGAAGTTTCCCCACATGCTGTTGAAGATCCCGACGATCTGGCCGGGGCCGCCCATGGGAGCCAGGTATACCGGCCCGCCCGAATCGCCGTTGTGGCTTTGCACGCCGTGCGACATGGTGAACCAGCCGTTGTTCACGCTTTCCACCGTCCCGCAGGTCTCACCGGTGGCCACGCCGAAATGGCAGACCGGTTGTCCGGGAACAAGCGCCGGCGCCGGGCCTGATACCAGCGCGCGCCCACTCGGCATGACGTTGTTCGCCATGACGTTGTTGTCCAGCACGATCGCCTCGTAATCGGTGATCAACTGGTCGGTGGCCACCGTGGTACCGGTCGGTGTGTTGTCCCGGAAGGCCGCCATGCGGCCGATGAAGTTACGGTCCTTGTCGGTGACGATTCCCCCGCCGCCTCGGCAATGACCCGCGGTGAACGCGATTTTGAGGGCGGGGTCGACGTAGCCCAGCGTGCAGACGCGATTGTCCTGGTGGATCTCCATACCCGGAAACACCCAAACGGGGTCCGCTTTGGCCGGAGCGGGCGGCATGGACGGCACGAGCGCAGCGACCGCGATGAACGCGGCGAATGCGCGCGTTGCCAGGCGACGAACCACTGAACTCCGATCCACCGGGGCCTGAAAATACCGACCGCAAATCGAGATTACGGCGTAACCTTCCCCCACGCTCAACTTTTCGTGCCGTAGCAGGGCGACGTTACAGCGACGTCGCAAGCGAAGCCGGGGCATCGGATTTCCCCGCGACCTGCGGTTCCCAGCCGGGCGGCCCGAACACGTACCCCAATCGATCGCGGACTCGGGTCGCCGATCGCCAGTCGCGAACGATCGCCACGTATTCGCGCGTTTGCAGTTTCCAGATGTTAAAGGTGTCCACCCGCTTGGTGAGGCCGTAATGCGGCCGGAACATCTCGGCCTGGAAGCTTCCAAAGACCCGGTCCCAGATGATGAAGATGCCGCCGTAGTTCTTGTCCAGGTACAGCTTGTCCATCCCGTGGTGCACCCGGTGATGCGAAGGCGTGTTAAAGACGAATTCGAAAGGCCGCGGCAGCTTGTCGATGCGCTCGGTGTGTATCCAGAACTGATAGATCAGGTTCACCGAGAAACTGCAGAACACCATCCACGGCGGAATCCCCAACAGCGGCAACGGAACCCACATCAGAATCTCGCCGCTGTTGTTCCACTTCTGGCGTAGCGCGGTGGCGAAATTGTAGTACTCGCTCGAGTGGTGGGCTTGGTGCGTCGCCCAAATCAGCCGCACCCGATGGGCGATCCGATGGTAGGCGTAGTAGAGCAGGTCGACACCCAGGATCGCGATGACCCACGTGTACCAGCGGGTTGCCGACAGGTGCCAAGGCGCGAGGTAGGCATAAACCGCCGCGTAACCCAGCAGGGCCAGCGTCTTCCAGCCGGCTGTGGTGGCCACCGACACCAGGCCTATCGAGATGCTTGCCAGCGAGTCACGGGTGAGATGCGCCCCGGAGGCCGGCCGCGGATTCTCGGCCGTGATGCGTTCCAGCTTGCGGGCCGCCGTCCATTCCAGGGTCAGCAGCAACAAGAAGAATGGGATGGCGAACAGCACCGGGTCCCGCATTTGCGGGGGCAGCGCGGACAACCAGCCGGACAGGACACTCACAGACATAAGACTACGACGACCGCCGCCCTCGTTTGGTCGCCGTGGTCCGGCTACGGTCCAACTGTGGCTGGTGACAGGTTCACAAAGCGATATGAGGTGTTGAATAGTTGACCGCTGTGCTGATCGTGGGCTCGGGGTTTGCCGGACTGTGGGCTGCGCTCGGCGCCGCCCGCCGCCTCGACGACCTCGCCGTGCCGGGGGGCACGGTCGATATCACCGTGTTGAGTCCGCGACCCTTCCACGACATCCGGGTTCGCAACTACGAGGCCGATCTGAATGACTGCCGCATCCCCCTCGCCGACCTGCTCGACCCCGTCGGAATTGCACACGTCGCCACCGAGGTGACCGCGATCGACCCCGGTGCGCGGACCGTCACCACATCCGGCGGCGTGACACATGGCTACGACCGGCTGGTGCTGGCCTCTGGCAGCCACGTGCTCAAACCCGCGATACCGGGTCTGCGGGAGTACGGCTTTGACGTCGATACCTATGACGGCGCGGTGGCGCTGCGGGACCACCTGCGGCGCCTCGCCGACGGCCCGCCGAGCGCGGGCGCGGCCACGGTCGTCGTGGTCGGGGCGGGGCTGACCGGCATCGAATTGGCCTGCGAGCTTCCGGACAGGTTGCGCCAGTTGTTCGACGACGTCGATCCGCGGGTGATTCTGCTCGACCGCAACGACATCGGCTCCGACATGGGCGCCTCGGCGCGCCCGGTGATCGAACAGGCGTTGGCGCACAACGACGTTCGGGCGCTACCGGGGGTGACCGTCGCCGCGATCGAGGAGCACGGCGTGACGCTTGCCTCGGGCGAGCATCTTGAGGCGGACACCGTGGTGTGGTGTGCCGGCATGCGGGCCAGTGTGCTGACCGAGCAACTACCCGTGGCGCGCGACCGGCTGGGCCGGGTGACGGTCGACGATTATCTACGAGTGGCCGGGGTGCCGGCGTTATTCGCGGCCGGCGACGTGGCCGTGGCCCGCATGGACGACGACCACCATTCGGTGATGTCGTGTCAGCACGGCCGCCCCATGGGCCGCTATGCCGGCTACAACGTCATCAGCGATCTACTCGGTGAGTCGATGCTGGCTCTTCGAATCCCTTGGTATGTAACGGTTCTCGACCTCGGACCGGCCGGCGCCGTCTACACCGAAGGGTGGGATCGGGTGGTGGTGGCGCAGGGCGCGACGGCCAAGGTGACCAAGCGAACCATCAACACCCAACGGATCTATCCACCGTCGACCGGCAACCGCGCCGAGCTGTTGGCCGCCGCCACGCCGGAGCTGCAGGCCCGTCCCTAGCGACGGCCGTCCGACTCGGCATGGTCGCCCGCATTCCATTGCACCGCGCGAACTCCCGGCTGCAGGGACAACTCCGCGACCAGACGTTCCAGTCTGGCCGGGACGTCGCCGCTCATGAGTAAGTGTGCGGACAAGGTGATCTCGTCCTCGTTGGCGCGCCCGATGTGGATCCCGCGCAGCGTCATGTCGTTGCCGGCGGTGTGCTGGATGATCTGCGCGCGTACGTACTTCTCGTTTTTCGGACGGCAAACCACTTGCACCAGGTAGGGCTGCAGGCTTTCGTCCTCGTCGCCACTGTCGTCGCGGTCGATCAGCCGTCCGAGCGGGCGCCCGAACAGGTGGATCGCGATGACACTGCACGTTCCGATGAACGCGAACAACAGGTTTCCCGAAGCGGCCAGCACGCCGATCGCCGCGGAGCACCATAACGTCGCGGCGGTGTTGAGGCCCCGGACGTTGACTCCCTCGCGCAGGATCACGCCACCGCCGAGGAATCCAATGCCGGACACGACGTAGGACGCAACTCTGGTGGGGCTGCTGTCCGTGGTGGCGGCCGCGTAGAGCACGAACAAGGTGGCTCCGGCGGCGACCAACGCATTGGTGCGCAGGCCCGCCCGGCGCGCACGCCATTGCCGCTCCATACCGATGAGTGCCCCGCAGCCCACCCCGACGGCAAGCCGGAGCGCGAAATCAGCGACGGTCAACGTCTGCAACGGCGCACTCCTTCCCCCCGGATCTCAAGGTCGCGTACCCGCCGGCGGCCCAGGGCGCAGCTAAACACGCGCAGGTGAACGGCAGATGGACCGGAACAGAATCGGGTGCATTGTGGCCACGGACCCGAAACCTTTGAACGGTCAAATCGTCGCGTCAGAGCCAACAATGGGAGCGTCGGCAGGCGGCCGGTAACCGCCCCGCTACCGCGTGCCGAGTTGCTGCGGGCAATAAAATTTCGCGGCGATGGCGAGAAACGAGGTTGCATGGTCCGTGGTGAGGCCGGGATTTTGGTACTTCAGTTCGTTGATCATCTGCGGACCCCACTCGCCGTTCCCCATTGACTTGCACACCACCTTTGCGAACTTCACGGCCCCGTCCGGAGTCGAGTAGTTGACACCCGCACTCTGCAACGACGCGAGGAAGCCGGTTTCGTCGACGTCCGGCTCGCCATGAGCGGATGGGGCGACACCGAGGACGACAGAAAATCCCGCCAGTGCCAGCAGCAGCCTCATGATCCGTGATTGTCTCACGCCGGCACGGCGTCTTGCAGTGTTCACTTGCGGGCTGCAGTTCGGTTGTGCACCAGTATGTCTCGGAGAGAAAGCGACGCCCCGGATTAGGCCTTGGAGAGTTGATGCGGGCAGTAGAACTTCGCCGAGATCATGGCGAAATTCGATGCCATCTCCATGTCCATTCCGGGGTTGTGGGTCTTCACGTCATGGACCAGCTCCAGGCCCGACTCGCCGTTGTTCAGGCACGAGCACACCGCCCTTCCGGCGGCGACCGCCGAATCAGGGCTGTTGAAGCTGAGGCCGGCCTGGTGCAGTGCGGCAAGAAAGCCGCCGTCGTCACCATCGGGATCGGGCGGCGGATCGGCGTAAGCCGGCGCGGCGAATCCCACCATGGCGAAGACGCCCAGGAGCGCTAGAAGTCGCTTCATCACTGATCACTCTTTCCGTCTCGGCCCGATCTTGAAGTTGTCGCCTGGGCGAATAATGCTGTCCCCTAACCGAATTGCGTATCGGCGGGCAGCACCTTGGAGTTGTCCCCCTTTTTCAGGTGCACCGCATGGATGCCCGGTTTTTTCGCCAGCTGCTCGAGCAATGCGTCCAGGCCTTCTTGGTCGACGTTGTGATGCTGCACGGCTTCGGGTTTCTCGGAGATTTGTGCGACCAGACGTTTGAGTTGCTCGGGTGATTGATTGTCTTTGAGGTCCTTGATCGGCGTCATGCGGTTGCGGACACCGGCTTTGACCACGGTGGGGCCCCCGGCTCCCAGAGCGCTTCCCAGCATTCCCGCCATGCCCATGGAACTGAACAGGCTGCCCTCGCCCAGTGCGGCCGCCGGAATCGCTTCGGGCCCGGCGGCCGACAGGGCGGCGGCCACCGTGCGGATGGCCGGCGTGGCTGAGGCCCAGCTCGGCGGCACGGTCAACGCTCCGACCAGGGTGCCGCGCCCGAAGCCGGCCGCCGGGCTGACCGCGCTGTACAGCGTGCCCCGGCCGAAGCCCAACGCCCCCAGCCCGGCGCCCAGTGCATCCTTGGGCAGCGCGCCGTACGCGACCGGAGGCGCGAACTTGAGCCACTGCGACATCGGGAAGTTGATCAGCAGCCCGATGTCGTTGAACTGCGTGGTCAGGCCCAGTGGCACCTTGACGGCGTTGTAGAAGGCCGTATAAAAGGCCGACCCGCCGGGCACGATGTTGAAGAGGTCGGTCACGAACGTTTGGTAGAGGTTCGCAAGGTTCGCCGGGATCGAGAACGGCCCGGTGAAGGGCAGCGTCGTCGCTGCGTCTGACACGACATTGGCCACCTTGCCGGCCGCGGTGGTGCTGGCCGTGCTCACCGCCGCCGCCTGCGTCGCCGTCCCCGGGGTGTTGGTTGTTGGCGGCGCCGGGGTGAACTCGGTCAACTTGTTGGCGGCGGCGGCCGAGGAGGCGAGGTAGGTGTCCATCGCCACCGCATCTTGGGCCCACATGTCGCTGTATTCGGCCTCATTCGCTGCGATCGCCGAGGTGTTCTGCCCGAACAAATTCGTAGCCACCAGCTGCGCCAGCAGGGCACGGTTTTCCGCGATCACGGGCGGTGGCACATGCGCGGTGAAGGCGGTCTCATAGGCGGTTGCCGCTTCGGTTGCCTGGCTGGCGGTTTGCGAGGCCTGGGCGGCGGTTTGCTGCATCCATGCCACGTAAGGGGCGGCCGCGGACACCATGGCAAGCGACGACGGGCCCACCCAGGGTCCGGCGGCGAGGCTCGAGATGACCGAGGAGTAGGCGGTCGCGGTGGACTGCAGCTCAGTGGCCAGGTTCTCCCAGGCCGTTGCCGCGGTCACCAATGACCCCGCTCCCGGGCCGCTGTACATCCGGCCCGAATTGAACTCCGGCGGAAAAGCTCCGTAAAACATGGCTGTACCCCTTACCTGGTGGCGGGCGCTTGGTTGGAAGGCAAAGTGGTCATCGCGCTCAGTCCTCGATGCACGGAATCACGATGATGGTGGCCGCGGCGGGGTCAGCATCGGCGACGGCGCCGCCTCGTGAGCCGGCCGCCGCGGCCGTGCCGGCAAGCGGACGGGTCGCGCTCGCCGCGAGGGCACGTCCCGCCAGGCTGGACAGGCCCATCTGGCTGAAGGCGCCCTCTTCGCCGATGAGCGAGGCGGCCGGGGCGGCCGCCATATTGGTCGGAAACACTTGGGAGAGCGTTCTGATCGCGGGCGCGGCTTCGGTCCAGCCTTGTGGCACCGACATGCTGCCCACCAGGGCCGCCTTGCCCATGGCCCCCGTGACCGGGGCAGCACCTATAGCGGAGCTGAGCATCGGCTTCACGGCACCACTGGTGAGCGGAGCCAGTGCCCCCGAGATGAATTTCGGCCCGGCCAGGTACGCAGCGGCGCCCTGCCCGTTCTGGCCCCAGGCGTACGCCTGACCGAACGACAGGAACGGACCACCCGGGATCGTGGACCACGACTGGGGGGAGAACACACCCGTGAAGACCGACCAGAACTCGTTCCAGTTCGTGATGAACGGTGGCACTGTGAGTCCAGGCGACGCCGGGTCGGCCGCCGCCGTCACGGCTTGCGCCGCCGGCTGCATCATGCTGGTCGCCTGCGAGAGCTGCGCGGCGGTGTTGGAGCTGGATTGCGCGGTGGACTGGGTGACCGCGGCGGCCTGCGTGGGCCCGGCCGATTCGTTGGTGGTCTTCGGCGGCTCGGTGAAGGGCGTCAGCTGCGACGCAGTTGCCGACGACGCCGTGTAGCCGTACATGGCGGCGGCGTCCTGCGCCCACATCTCCATGTACTGGGCTTCGGTGGCGGCGATCGCCGGGGTGTTCTGGCCCAGGATGTTGGTGGCGATCAAGGTGGCCAGCAGAGCGCGGTTGGTCGCGATCACCGGCGGCGGCACCGTGGCCGCGAATGCCGCCTCGTACGCGCCCGCGGCGATCTTGGCCTGGGCCCCGGCCTGCTCGGCCTGCGCGCCGGTGGCGTGGATCCAGGCAACGTAAGGCGCCGCCGCAGAGGCCATCGCTATCGACGACGGACCCGTCCACGGACCCGTCGCCAGAGCCTCGATCGTCGAACTGTATGACGCACCGGTGGCCTCCAGTTCCGCGGCCAACTCGTCCCAAGCGGCCGCGGCGGTCAGCAGCGGCCCCGATCCCGCACCGACGTACATCCGTCCGGAGTTGATCTCCGGTGGAAGCGCCCCGAAATCCAACATCTACTACCTCCGGTCCCTCGAGTGGCCGCCATGGTAGGCGGGGCTCTGCGGCGTCGGCCGCAACCGCGCCACAGTTCTAATGAAATCCATCAAATCCGCTGCTGAGTCCATGCGTAATTGCTCGGCGAAGCCCGCAGGCCTCTGTCCTCTTTTGTCCCAAGCCTTTGTCATTGAGTTGTCTTCGAACTCTTCGTCAAGGTGCCTGCCTAACACAGCGATCATGATGGTTTGACGATTGGGGCCGTTCGAACGACGTTCACGGCAGGTAACGAAAAGTAAACTCTGAATGTCACGGTGCGACTGACACGTGTGAGAAATCCTTTTCACCAGCTGCTTCTCTACTGTCCAACAGCTTGGGAAAACCTGTCAATCAAGGTGATACAGCATCCCACTTGATATCGGTTCACCAGGACTCACAGTTTATTCACAACCCATTCGCAGACCAACATCAGAGAATGTCCATGTAATAAATTGAAAGTCAATTACAATGCTGTTAGCGCATGCGCCAGCAACCTCCTTATTGGATGGTCGCTACATTCACGATACTTTGCCGCCCGACGACGTCTATTGGTGAATATTCACTTTTGATAATCCGTCGTCGTCGCGCCGAACGAATTACGCCTAGCTGGACCCGATCGCGCTGGCGGCGGCCAGTTGCTGCCGGCGGTCTGCACCGTTTGCCCGTGAGCGTTGGCCTGCTCGTAGATCACCAGCGTTCGCCGCTTGTGCGGGCGCATAGCGGGGACCGTGCTCACCGGCCGCCACCCGAAACCAACGCGCCGTCGGCGTCGAAACTACTCCGACTTCTCGGCCACGGCTGCGTTGAAGCCGTCGGCGAGGTCCTCGCGGGTGAGCTCCCGGAAGCGGAGCAATTGACGCTCGCTGAACTCGCTGGCATCGCTGGCGAGCACCGCGTCCAGATCCTCGTCGTCCAACCGGAAACTCCGGTGGTCACGGGCCTTTTCCACCACATTGCGCACGAAGCCCGCATTGCCGAGGGTATCGATACCGCGGATGAGGTCCCCGTCTTCCGAGTAGGTCTCGTCGAGGTAGTACTTGGTGTACGAGGGCAGTAGGGCGTGGGCTGCCTCATCGGTGATGACATCGTCGTTGTCCTGGCCCATCAACCGGGTCAGCGCGACCAGCTCGTCCGGGGTGTAGCTGAAGAACTCGATCACGGTCGAAAAACGTCGCCGCAGTCCCTGGTTCACCTCGAGCATCTTGTCCATGGCCTTGGCGTAGCCGGCGCCGAAGACCACCAGCTCGTCGCGATTGTTCTCCATGTACAGCAGCAAAGTGTTGATGATCGCGTTGCCGTAGGGGTCGCCTTGTTGGTAGCCCCTCTCGTGCAGCGTGTGCATCTCGTCGAAAAACACCGCCCCGCCTAAGGCGCCTTCGAGCATCTCCTCGGTGTTCTTCTCCGCGTCGGCCATGTACCGGCCCAACAACTTAGTGCGGCTGGTTTCCACCACCAGCGGCTTGCGCAGCACGGTCAGGCCGCAGAGCTGCTTGCTGAAGGCGCGGGCCACCGACGTCTTGCCGGTCCCGGGCGGACCCAGCAGCAAGGTGTGGCGCGAGGTCACCGGCACCGGGAGCCCCATCTTGGCGCGGGCCAAGTTCACCTTGGTCGTCGACTTGATGAGTTTGATCTCCCGCTTGGCGCGCTCCATTCCCAGCATCGCGTTGAGCTCCGCGTCGCCCTCGGCCAGGTATTTCGCGGCCTCCTCGGCGTGGCGGGCGGCCTCGGTCTCCGCGCGCGTGGGCGCGCTGTCCACATCCCACGGATCCGTGCGCGCCTCGATCGTCTCCGGGTCGGTCAACACCAGGCGATAGTTGGGATTGTCCAGCGCCTCCCGGGCCGGGGTGAACTTCGGGTCCCGCGAATACACGCGGCGCAGCAGTTCGACGGCCTCTTCTTCGCGGCCCAGGTGTCGCAAGCACATGCCCTGGGTGTACAGCGCGACATTGGCCGCACCGGGGACCCGGTCCGCTTCGACAGCGTCTTTGCCTCGACGGATGGCCTCTTCGAAGACGCCGAGCGACGCCAGCGCCGTGGTTGCCATGGCCGCGCCGGCGGCCTTCAGCTCGGGCTGACGCCAGACCTTTCCCTCGGGAAACCGGCTGAGCACATCCGGCCAGCGTCCGGTGCGGAAGAACAACACGCCCCGCACGTAGTTGACCAGCTCCTCTTCGAACGGTTGGCGGGGTTCAACCCCGTCGAGAATTTCGGCGGCCTCCTCGTAGCGTTTCGCCTCGGCGAGCGCCGCGGCGTACGCACACGCCAGTGATTCCACGCTGGTGACGGCCAGCCGCATGAACAGGCCGTCGGAGACCTCGGGACGAAACTCCAAATCGGTGACCCCGAGTCGGCGCATCTCCCAACCGAGCGTCCTCGTCGCTGACCACGCGCCGGCGAGCACCTCGAGGCCGTGCTCCCCAGCGAGCATCCGGGCGAGCCAGGCGTCGCACATCTCGGGATCGAGATTGCTTGCCGTAGTGAACATTTGGGACGCAACCTGCGGGTTGTGGCTAGGTTGCAGCCCATTGACCGAGATGCCCGAGGCAAGCAGGCCGGCGACCATCGCATTGCGGGCGCCTTCGGCTGTAGATTGCGGCCGCGTCATTGCGCTGCAGCTGTGCCCGCCGGACTCCCTCGCAACTGATCGACCGACAGCACTAGCTCATCGTCGTCGTGCAACGTACGGTTCGGCACGACCAGAAGCGCGTGGGTGGCCGGCGCGGGCAGGCTGGCGCGGACCGCGGCCAGCTGACGTCCGGTGAGACGGTTGAGGCCCGACGCTATGTCCCTGGGCAACCGCTTCTCGGTGTGGTAGCGCACCCAGGCCGACACATGAGGCCGACCGCCGCGCGAGGTGAGCCGGACCGTGAGGATCGTGGCGATGGCGTCGGCATCCCACACCTCATCCAGCGTCTCGGTGGTGATGCTGCCCGGCGTCAACCAGAAGCTGGTCGCGTAGCCGTTGAAGTGCTTGAGGTAGCGCCAACCCGGGCGGCTCCAGGTCGGTTCGAGGTCGGCCAGCACCGCACGGTCAACGTCGGCGAGCTCTTCGGCGGTCAACGGCCGGGCCGCACAGGTGCTTCCATCGAGGTCCTGGGCAAGCCGTTCGGTGGCCGCGACCAGGGTCGAGGCCAGCGAATCGCGGGCCGCCACCGCGGCGACGTTGCGCTGCGGGTTCATCCGCAGCACCAGCCACGTGCGGCGAACATACGAGGTGGATTGGTCGCTCACGACCTCCCACTCCTCGGGGCCCCAGTCGTCGAGCTTCGACAACTCGTTGGCGTTGCCGCCGCGGCGCACCTTCACCGAGACGATGTCGATGTCGTCGAGGTGGATGTCGAACTGGCGCAGGCCGTCGGCAACCGATTGCACCAGCAGCGTCGGCGAGCCCGTGCGGTGGCGGTGTCGCGTCGAGTCTTCCTCGCTGTCGTTCACCGCGATCACCGAGACCAGATGGCCCTCGTACTCGCGCACGCCGACCTTGTCGCGCCCGAAGCGGCGCTGGTAATCCAGTGCCGGCGTGCAGCCGGCGGCCAGCGCGGTCCCCGGGTCGGCGGACCAATCCCACAGCCAGGTGGCCAATCCCGACGTCACCGTGAGGCCGTGATAAGTGACCAGCGACAGCAGCGTGACAAGCGCTGCGAGAGCGACGCCCGCCCAAAAAGCGATGTGGTACTGGCCCTGCCAGGACTGCGGGCAGTGACTGGCCACCGCCATGATGACGACGTCGGCCACGAAGACTGCGGTGACCCGTGGCCACGTCAAAGACAACCCAAACCTGCGCTGAGCCTTCATTAGTGTTACTGCTCCGCCCTTATTGCTGCTTCCGCGATCGCTTCAAAAGCATCGCCGTACCAAATACGCCCCCACCGACCAGTAACGCGGCGAGCAACCCTCCGGCGGCCACCCACACTGGCACCATATCCCGGTGCGGGATGGGTTTCGGAATGTTCAGGGGCGCAGACAGTTGCTGCGGCGGCTTCAACGGACCTTCGGGTACGTCCCAGGTCAGTGCCGCCACCGGATCGACGACGCCGTGGCCGACCTGGTTGTCCACGCCCCGAGCCGGTGCGTGGGCGGTGCGGGTCAGCCGGTTGATGACCTGATACGCCGACAGTTGCGGGTACTTCGCCCGAACAAGCGCCGCCACCCCGGATACGATCGCGGCCGAGAAACTGGTTCCTGCCGGAACCAGCAGCGTGTTGTCCGGGCCGTCGATCGCGTTGATGACGCCGTCGTCGCGGGGTGAGAGCCCGACGACATCGACACCGGGCGCGGCGATACCCACCCACGGCCCGGCCATGCTCGTCGAGGCCTGCCCCTGATTGCCCTGGGTCATCGGGTGGCCCTCGGTGTCGACGGCGCCGACCGTGAGGACGTAGTCGCTGAACCAGGATGGTGTCACGACGGTGCTGACGGCGTTCCAGTTGCGAGGATCGTTCGGCTGCAAGGGATCATGCGCCGGGTTCTGCTTGCAGTCCTTTTTGCTGGTATCGCCGGCGGCGGCCACGATGACGGCGTTCCTGTCGACCGCCGCGTAGCGGACCGCCGCGCCGAGCGCACGCTGGTCGAGGATGTTGCGGGCGCTCATGCAGGTCACGTCGGAGATGTTGATCACCGACGCCCCCAGGTTGGCGGCGTGCACGATTGCGCGGGCCATCGTCTGAACGTTGTCGATCTTCGCCTGCGTCTGCGGGTCCTCATCGCCGGTGTAGGCGTCCTTGAGGGCGAAGGCCTGGCTGGACTGCCGGATCGAGATGATATCGACGTCGGGAGCGACGCCGCTGAAAGCGTCCGGACCCGCCGCAGCGGGTGGTGGCGGCGGAGGTGGAGGTGGCGGCGGGTCCAGGGGCCGCGGGCTGTCGACCTTGACCACGTGCGCTCCGCCCGAGTAGGCGGGAATCGTCAGCGTGCCGGCGCCGTGGCTCCCCGACGGGGCCTGGCCAGGAGCATTTTGTCCACCTTGCGGTGGTCCCGGAGGCGGACCCGCCGGCGCCTGTTGCGCCGGGCCCTGTTGCGCGGGCCCCTGTTGTGCGGGCGCCTGCGGGGCCGGCCCACCGAACGGACCCTGGGCCGGCGGCTCCTCCTGCGGCGGGGCGGACGCCGTCGGGGGAACCATCGTGACGGTCTGCGGCAGCGGCGACAGCGTCACCGTCTGCGGCGGCGGGGCTTTCGGCGGCGGTTCGGTGGTGGGAATGGTGACCGGCCGGCGCGGTCCCACCGGCGCCGACGGGGCCCCGTTGGCGGGCGCGGCGCCGATCATCGACGCGACGATCGTGCCGTGCGCGTCGCAGTCCGACAATCCGTCGCCGGCCATGATGTAGTCACCGCCGGGGAACAGGTGCTGGAACCTGGGGTGCGGGCTGACACCGGTGTCGATAACAGCCACCCTTTGGCCCGCGCCGCGGCCGAATTGCCACGCCTCCGGCAAATTCAGCATGTCCATGTACTTCGGCTGCAGCCGAAAATCCGTACCGGGCAGCACGCCGACCTCGGTGCAGTACGAGTTCTGCTTCATCGGCGCGGGCGGACTGGGCGGACCGTCCGGCGGCACCGCAGCCGGGTCAATCGCCGGCGGAGAAATTGCATACGCGGGTGGTAAGCCGGCTAAAGCACCTGAGGTGAGCAAGATTGCGGCGATGGTCGCAGCTGATGCGCGACCACGCCACATCTTGCCGTTAGCGGTATCTGATTGCTGCATAGACATTCATCAACCAGAATGCCAGCGGGAAAATTGGCATCAGGCAGAGGTATTCAATCCATTCCACAAATTTGCGGAAGAGCGGGCTGTAGACGGTGTTGGGCACCACTGCCGCGGCGGTAAGGCCCGCCGCGGGCAACAGCACCAGGATCGCAGCGCTCATCGAGATCGCCAGCGGCGACTGCAGCACGAGCGCGTAGCGCACCACCACCGCGCCGATGATCAGCACGGCGGTCCCGGCCAGGGTGATCGCCTGCCAGCGGTCGACGTAGGAACGGCCGCGCAGCAACAGGAACCCTGCGCAAAAACTTGCCAGCAAAAGCGGCAGCCAGCGCTGGCCGGTGTGCGGGTCCGACAGCGAGGTCAAGCAGACGACCATCAAGACGCCGAGCCCGATCAACAGACCCGTCAGGAACGACCGAGCGCGCTCGGCCTGCATCAACACGTCGCGGACCGAGGCGGGCCCCTCCAGGACCGGAGGGCCACCGTCGGAGCGCACCACCGTGGTGGGCAGGTCGGGCCGAGCCTCGAACACCCACCGGCTGGTGGCCGACGGGAACACGGGCAGCCGGATGCCGGCCAGCCGGCGCGAGATCGCCGGTGCGCTCTGGTAGCTCAGTACGCAGACCAGCACGATGCAGGAGAACAGCGTCACGGCGCTGGTCATTGCCACCATTCGCGCCAGAGCCGCAATCGCTGCGATCAGGCTGACGGTGACGAGCGCGGTGTAGGTCCCGAGCCGGCGCCCGGTGAACCGCAGCGCCAGCATCGCGGCGATGGTGAGCACACCGAAGCCCAGAACCGCGTGGGGTGATCCCACTCCGCCGGGCGGCGCGGCTGCGGCCGAGACCGACAGTGGTGCCAGGCCGCTCAACAACATGGTGTCGGCGACCCGACGATCCTGCTGCGTGCGCGCCCGCATCAACAGCATCAGCGAGATGCCGAGCACCAGGGCGGCGATCACCGCGGCGTAAGCCGTTGGCAGCCAAGAGTTGTGGTGGAAGCGGTACCAGCCGAGCAGCCCCGACGCGGCCGTCACGCCGATCGCCACCATCGAAGCACCGACCTGCAATGCGATGATCGGGTCGATCGCGGCGAAGCGCTTGCTGAGGTCTGCGGCCACTGCGGTGGAGATGTGCTCGATGACCTGCGAGCGGTGCTCGGTGTCGGGGATGAACCGGATCCACAACCGGTCGCCGTCGTAGACGTCCTGCTCGGTCAGCGATTGAGTGGCCCGCAACGGCGTGCCATCGACCAGGCACAGGGCCCACCGGCCACGACCGGTAACCTCCAACGGAGTCTCGGCGAGCTCCCGCAGCCGGCCATTGACGACCTTCAGCAGCGGATCGGTCATCACGGAGACGGGCGCATTGGCGTCCAGCAGCACGCCGATTTGCACGCCCTCGCCGGCCATGACGCCGACGACAACCGCCCGCGGCTGCGAGATTCCCTCTACGTCAGGCTGTAGCGCTTCAACTACCGCAGTCATCGCCTTGCACTCCCTACCCTGGTGTATGTGTAACCCCGTGCCGCCAGCCGCGCGGGAGCCTGTGTCGGACTACTCGCCGGAGCTGTGTGACCCCCCGGAAAGTTCAGCTCGACCAATCCGAATTTCATCTGCCTCGCCTTGCGGTTAAAAGTTGTGGTGACACTGGTTTGAGGTTTGCTGATGCTCTGAGAGAAGTATGCCGTGTTCGCATCTGGGCCGCATGTTGAATGCAGACGCATTGGTGAACTTTATGTTTCGTCTGATTCTCAGACCCTGCTGTGCGTTTTCCACTCGCCATAAGGAAGTGTGTCCAGCACCGTTTTGACCCCGACCTGCACCAACTGCGGCGTCGCCGGGCAAATAGCCAGCCACGCCTCCCCCGATCCCGCGGTCCGCGCCTGCTGATAGAGCGCGATGCGGCCACCCGAACCGTCCTTCAGCGACAGCACCGAGGCACTGGGGCCCTTGGCGTCGTCGCGGTACTGACGCGCGTACACCGCAACCTCGGCGGCCGGTTCCGAAAGGGCCTGGCCAAGGGCGGCCACCGTCGCGGCGCTGATGCCCATCCGGCGCAGATCGCCGCCGGAGAACACGTTGAATCCCGAATCCTGCCAGGACTTCGTCGCTTCGAGCATCTCCTCCAGCGGCACATTCACCGCATTGATCGCCGCGGGCTCCGCGTGATGAATGGACTCCAGGGCGTCCATCACCAGGGCCGCGATCGAAGCGCTATCGGCGACGGCGACGTCATCGACGGTGATGTCGCCGGCAACCCGGACGGCCGACACCCAATGCTGGCCGCGGCGGGCCAGCACCACGCGAAACTCGTTGTCGGGGATATCGCGCGAACCGGGCGGCGTGTTCTCTTCGTCAAGCACGCCGTAGGCAAGCTTGCCCCGCGACAGCAATGCAACGACCTCGAGGTCGGGCGCAGCGAGCACTCGCATTCGCGCGGCCACTTCCTCGTTGACCTGGTCGTTCTCGACGATGCCCTGCTCGCGCATCACCGCCATCCCGGGATGGTCGTTCATCCAGTCGCTGGAATCCGTTGAGACAAATGGTCGGCACCGCAACTCGGGGGCGACGTGCCGAATGTCCAGGAGTGCCTGAAGCATCCAGAAACCATCGACGTTGACGGTGATGTCGGTGCGAGTGCTCTGTTGATCCATCAATTCCTCAAAAGGTTCAAATTCACCGGAAACTGCAGGACGCGGCAGCACACCGACGGGTGGTGTGCTGCCGCGCCTGAAGTGGGGTCAGGCCCAGCTGGACCCAACAGCGCTGTCCGTGCTGGCCATGTTGCTGCCGGCCGTCTGGACCTTCTGGCCGTGGGAGTTGGCCTGCTCATAGATCACCTGGAAGTTGCGACCCAACTGGGTGATGAACTCCTGGCACGCGACCGAACCGGCACCGCCCCAGAAGTCACCGGCGGCCAGCACATCGCGAACGATGGACTGGTGCTCAGACTCGAGGGACGCGGCCTGGGCGCGGATCAGGGCACCGTGGCTGTCGACATCGCCGAACTGGTAGTTAATTGTCATAACGGTGTTCTCCTAATGTCCTGAAATCGTACGCAGAATTGGTTTGTAGCGCTAGCTGCCGAGGATTTGCTGCGAAGCCTGCTCTTGCTGCTCGTAGTTGTTGGAGTCGCGGATCAGACCGTCACGCACTCCGTGCAGCATGTTGACGATGTTGCGGAAGGCCTGGTTGACCTGTCCCATGGTGTCGTACGAGGTGGCCTGCGCCTGGCCGCTCCAGCCAGAGCCGGCGATGTTCATCGACGACGCCCACATCTTGCGGGCCTCGTCCTCCACCGTCTGGGCGTGCACTTCGAAACGGCCCGCCATCGCCCGCATTTGGTGCGGGTCAGTCATAAAACGAGTTGCCATGTTGGCTGTCTCCTTATTTCGTGATTACTCAGATGTTGTTGTGGTGACGACGATGGCCAGATCGGTTACGTCCTGACGCAACCGCCGAGCCGAATTCATTGAGACGCTCCCCCTTCCCGTCAGCCGGCGGCCACCGGGCGAAGTAACGCGGTGACGTCAAACCCGAACCGCGGCGTTTGAGTTGACGGAGTACACATTGCGTCCCCGGTTGCGGCTTTTGGCCGCCCGGCAGATGTTGGGATCATCCCTTGCGGGGCGGTTACGTCGGACCCCACGTCGGTGACGATCTGTTCCAACCCTCAACCGCCAATTCGATCAGCCGGCAGCGGCTGCGTTGGCGGCTTCGGTCACCGCGTAGGAACCGGAGCTGGTGCTCAGAGTGTTCACGAAGGCCTCGTGAACGGCGGCTGCCTGGGCGCTGACTGCCTGGTACATCTGAGCGTGCGCGGCGAACTGCGCAGCGGTCAGAGCCGACACCTCGTCGGCGGCAGCGGGCACCACACCGGTCGTGGGGGCCGCAGCAGCTGCATTCTGGGCGCTCATGGTCGACCCGATAGCCTGCAGGTTGCCGGCCGCCGCGGCCAACGCCTCGGGCTGAGTTGTCACGAACGACATATTTGGTCCCTCCTAATTTATTCCCCGGACTCTGCGATGAGAGTAGTAGACGGCGCCCACCGAGACTCCCTCGGAAGTCGCCTGTTTGCAACTGTTCACGTGACGGTAGAACTAATTCATTTTTGGTAACGCCACAGTAACAGCGTCGGCCTCGGATCGCCCGTCTTCACAGGACGATCACAGCAAACAAATGG
>DASYBR010000135.1:0-6844 GCA_036500645.1 Mycobacterium sp.
GCCAAGGTCGTCGGCGTGCACACCGTGGCGCCCCTATCGGAGGAAAGTGGGCTGAACATCGCGCTGATTACCCGCGGTGAGGAATTGGACGTGAGCGTGTGTGTGTGCCCCGACAATGTGCCTGCGGTCGAAGAGATCGCGACTGGAATCGCGCAGGCTGTCGACATTCTGGTGGCCGCCGCACAGAAGTCTCCTCGTGGACAAGGCCGTTCCGTCGTCACGGAGATGACGTCACACCCCGCGAATCGTTCGCGCGGCAAGACCTATTGACGGGTCGAAACGGCTTGAATTGCCAAGTGCTGGAACAATTTAATTACGGGTGGTTTTCAGCGCGTTCTTGGACTGCACTGCCGGCCGGTCTGTGGCTGCCACGGCCACGCAGCCTCCCAGTCGGCTTTGGGGCGGCCGGGGACAGCGGCCTGGTGAACACCTTGGGTCTTAGCCGGCCCCAAGCCGCACTGCATACCGAAATGGCGTCGGTCCCTCTGCGCAGCGATATGTTGGTGTCTATGGCCAACGAGGGAGATGAATCCGCGTTCACCTGGGAGGGTCGACGCGAGCTGGTGGGCCGGGTGCACGATCAGCTGAACGACCTGGTGACAGCTCGCGACCAAATGGAACAATTAGTGCAGGTCATCGTCCAGATCGGTTCCGATCTGGACCTGAATGTGACGTTGCATCGAATCGTCCACGGGGCGATGGAGTTGACCGGTGCTCGATATGGAGCGCTGGGCATCCGGGCGTCCGACGGCACCCTCGTCTCCTTCGTCTACGCAGGAATCGACGGCGACGTGGCGCGGCGGCTCGGCGATCTGCCGGTGGATGGGGGACTGCGCGTCGACGATCTGAGTACTCATCCGCAGGCCACCGGGCTGCATGCGCTTGATCCGCCGCTTCGCGCGCTCCTCGGAATACCGATCACGGTGCGGGCTGCCGACTTCGGCAGCCTGTATCTAGCCGACGACCGCCCCGGCCTGGTGTTCTCCGACGCCCAGGAGGCCGCAGCGCGGGCACTGGCCACTGCGGCGGCCGCCGCCATCGATAACGCGCGGCTCTTCGAGCGAGAACGCGAATCGGCGAAATGGATGAGGGCAAGTCGCGAGATCACGACCGCGCTGCTGTCCGGCGACCCGCAGACGGGGCCGTTGCAGCTGATCGTGAACCTGGCGCTCGAGCTGGCCGATGCCGAGCAGGCGATTTTGCTGGTCCCCAGGGAGCCCGATCCGCCGGCCGACGACGTCGAAACGCTTGTCGTGGCCGCCACGGCGGGTCGATACGCCTCGGAGGTGATCGGTCGGCAGGTTCCGATGGCCGGCTCCACCACGGGTGGTGTTGCGCGTCGCGGTCTGCCGCTGATCACCGATTCCTTCCAATATCCGATCGAGGGGTTCACCGATGTTGGTGAACGCTCGGCGATCGTGATGCCGCTGATCGCGGACGAGAGGGTGCTCGGTGTGATCGCAGTCGCCCGCCGGCCGCACCAGCCGCCGTTTGACAGCGATTACCTCGAGCTGGTCAGCGACTTCGCCGGACACGCCGCCATTGCACTCGCGCTGGCGGCGGGCCGCGAGCACGCGCTGAACCAGGAACTCGCGCAAGCCGACACCGTGGATGACGCGGTGCACGCCGCCGCCGAGCAATTGCGTCGACTATGGCGGGCACGCCGCGTGCTGGCCGTCACCTTCCCGGGCGCCGGTTCCGCCCCGTCTGCGGCCCAAGGCACGCCGAGGCTGGTGGCGGTCGGCGAGCCGGCGAAGTGGGCCGACTTGCCGGTCCAGACACGACAGTTGCTCAGCTCGTTGCGTGAAGGCGACTTGCTCACCCCCACTGCCACCGAGCCAGGGACCGCGGGCATCGCGCTGCAACATCCCGAGGGTGTGCTCGTCGTCTGGCTGGATCTCGTCGAGCGA
The DNA here is from genome assembly GCA_036500645.1 of Mycobacterium sp. Classification (GTDB taxonomy): domain Bacteria; phylum Actinomycetota; class Actinomycetes; order Mycobacteriales; family Mycobacteriaceae; genus Mycobacterium. The sequence goes on from DASYBR010000135.1 coordinate 1,911, forward strand.
CGGCCGTTCACGCTGGAGGACCAGACTCTGCTCACCGTGCTGGCGGGCCGCCTCGGCCAGGGCTTGCAACGCGTGTACCAGGTTGATCAGCAGCGCGAAACGGCGTTGGCGCTGCAGCACGCAATCCTCGGTCCTGCCGAGCTCCCGCACGGATTCGCGGTGCGCTATCAGGCTGCCAGCCGGCCCCTGCAGGTCGGGGGTGACTGGTACGACGTCGTCGACCTGGACGACGGGCGCATCGCGCTGGTCGTCGGCGACTGCGTCGGCCATGGCCTCGCCGCCGCCACCGTGATGGGGCAGGTGCGCAGCGCCTGCCGTGCGCTCCTGTTCGACAACCCGAGCCCCGGTGCCGCACTCGCGGGGATGGATCGCTTCGCGGCCCGGCTGCCCGGCGCCCAATGCACCACCGCCGTGTGCGCCGTGCTCGACCCCAAAACTGGAGAGCTGGTGTACTCCAGCGCCGGGCACCCGCCAGCCGTCCTCGTCGAGGCCGATGGCACCACCCGCACGCTCGATGATGGCCACACGATCGCGTTAGGGGTGCGACCCGACTGGTCCCGCCCCGAAGCCCGCCTGACCATCCCGGCGCGCGCGACCCTGCTGCTCTACACCGACGGTCTGGTAGAACGTCGCCGCGTCGCTCTGGAGCACGGCATCTCCCGCGCTGCCGGCCTCGTCCAGGATGGGCGCGACTCCACACTCGACGAATTGGCGGACCAGATCATGTCGGGTCTGGCGCCGGGCGGTGGCTATCAGGATGACGTTGTGCTTCTGCTCTACCGCCATCCCGCGCCACTGGAGCTGCAGTTTCGCGCCGATGTGGGCCAACTCGCGCCGGCTCGCGACGCCCTGCGCAGCTGGCTGACCCAAGTTCAGGTTGGTGCGGACCAGGCGATGGACGTGCTCGTCGCCGCCGGGGAGGCTGTCGCCAACGCCATCGAGCACGGTCACCGCCACAGTCCGGGGGGCATGATCAGCCTGGGCGCAACGACACTGGTCGACCGGCTGCAGTTGACCATCACCGACACCGGTACGTGGAAGTCTCCCCAGTCGCCGACCGAGCAGTCCCGTCGCGGCCGGGGCATTGCCCTGATGCGAGGGCTCATGCAGGACGTCACGATCAACCCCGGCAGCACCGGAACCACAGTTCACCTATCCGCAAGGATCGCCTGATGCCCACGTCGCTCACCCTCGACACCGCGCGCCGCACCGACGGGAAACTCGTTCTGACCGCAGCGGGGGAAATCGATCTGAGCAACGTCGACGCGTTCAACCAAGCCCTCACCAGCGCCACCACCGAACTCGGCAACGGCGGCGAAACGCTCACCGTCGATCTCAGCGGGGTGGAGTACCTGGACAGCGCCGCCGTCAACGTGTTGTTCGCCCGCTCCGACCACATCGATCTCATTGCCCACCCCCTTCTGATGTCGATCTTCACCATCAGCGGGTTAGCCGAACTGGTCACCATCGAACCCGCGCGGCACCTATGAGAAGACCAGTGCGGCACAGCTGAATCGTCTTGGCGGAGCGCTCTGCTACGCCTGGACTATTTCCGCTGTGTGAAGAGCTCAAGTCGAATCTGTTGCGTCCCAAGGGCCAAGCTTTTCCGCTCCGGTGGCACTTTCCGGCATTGTGGCCGATAGTCATATGAACCATTCAACGCGAGTGCCAGCAGAGGTCGGAGTAGTCATGCCGCACAACACAAAGCCCCGGCCGTAGCAAGCCGACGAAACAAACCGGTTGTCGTGAAATGGGCGAGCTGTTTCAATTTCATCGCGAAATCATCGTCGCCGGTGAAGACGCCCTGTCGAAGACGATCGCCGAAGAGCTGAGGGGCGCCGGCGCGCGGATAGTCAAGATCAGCACCGCCGCCGATCTCCTCGGCGCCGGGGTACATCGTGCGCGCGCCGTCGTCTGCGCCGGACCCAACGACGCGGTAAACCTCGAAATCGCGTTATTGGCAAGGCAGTACAGCCCGAACGTCCGGGTGGTCGCACGTCTGGCCAATGATGTGCTGCGCGGGGCGGTCGCCGACGTCAACGGGCCCGGCGCGATCTTGGACGTCGCCGACCTCGCGACGCCGTCCCTCGTGGAGGCGGTGCTCTCACGTCATGCGCACCAGTTCGCCACGGCCGGTATCGAATTCGTCATCTTGGGGGCCGAGGCGCCGTACAGCGCAACCCTGCGCGAGATCTACGCCGACCTGGCGCCGGTGGCGGTGGTCCACGGCAAGAACTCACCCGTCCCCGGCGAGGTGGTGCCTTGTCCGGGACGGGATCTGAAGGTCTACGCCGGCGACTGGACATCGATGATCGGCATCAAAGACGAATTGGAAGCCCGCGGGATCACCGTGCCGCCCCGGACCGCGACACGCTCTCAACACTCCCGGGTGCGGCGCGTAATCGACGCCGCACGTGCGATGCGCGACGACGTGAACCCGATGCTGTTCCCGTCGTTGGTCTTCCTGCTCCTCATCACCCTCGGTTCGGCAACCGTGGTACGCCTTACCTACCAGAATCCGCGGATGTCATGGCTGGATGCCTTGTACTTCACCGCCGAGACGATTACGACCGTGGGCTACGGCGAATTCACCTTCATCGGACAATCCGTCGCTCTGCGACTGTTCGTTGTCGGCTTGATGTTCAGTGGCGCGATCATCACCGCCGTCCTCGTCGCGTTTCTCGCGGACCTACTGCTGTCCCGCCGCTTCGTCCAATTGGCCGGACTGCGACGGGCACGCCAGATGCGCGGCCACGTCGTCGTTATCGGGCTGGGTTCAATCGGTGTCCGCGTCGTCAGGGACCTGGCCGCCGCCGGATACGACGTCGTCGTCATCGAGCCGGACGAGAACAACCGTTACCTGTCGACGGTGGCCGAACTCGACGTGCCCGTGATCTTCGGAGACGCGACGATGCGCCAGACGCTCGAGTCGGCGCGCGTCGATCGCGCCCGTGGAGTCGCGGTGGTGAATCAGGACGACATGGAGAACATCGAGACCGGCATCGTGCTGCTGGAGATCCTCGGAGCCGATACCAAGGTGCCGATCGTCATGCGTGTTCAAGGCCGCGCGCTGGGTGCTGCGGTGAATCAGCGGTTCGGTTTCGAGAACGTGCGCTCGATCGTCGACCTGGCAGCCCCGTGGTTCATCGGCGCGGCGATGGGCCTACAGGTACTGGGAACGTTCTGGGTCGGGCAGCGCTCGTTCATGGTCGGCGCGATGCTCGTGGCCGAGGGCAGCGAGCTCGATGGGCTGCAAATGGTGCAGATGTCCACCCAGACGCGCGTCATCGCGATCACTCGGCCGGACGGGCCGGTGAGCCTGCGCCCGCGGCGGGACTCCCGCCTGCAGGCCGGTGACACGGCCTACCTCATCGGGCCCTACCGCGAGCTGATCGCGACGCTGCGCAAGGGGCAGCCCCCGGCGTCGGCCGCGGTCAACGGTGAGCGTGCGTTGACGCTCGCGGCGGCGCGCTCGGCGCAGAGGCCGGATGCGCGCCCGCCGCGATGGGCGCCCGATTCGGACGCGTGACGCCATCATCGACCTTCAAAAGCATTGTGCTTGAACTCGTTTAGTGCGCGATCGGCCGTTTGAAGAAGCAGGCGACCGAAAAGCTTCCCCGGTGGTCCGCGTCGAGGCCAACCATCTCCCACCCGAGCTGTCCCAGCTCGTTCGCCTTCTGCCTCATGTCGTTCATCGCGGAATCCCCTTCCGTGAGGTACCACGTGTACTCCCATTGCTGCGGATACCAATTGCCGTCAGAGGCCAGCCACCAGCCCGGGCCGGGCGAAGGATTGTTCATCCTTTCAAGGCTAGGTGCCCGCGTGCGGCACGCGACCATGGGCTACACGTCGTAATAGAGCGCGTACTCGTAAGGTGTCGGGCGGAGATTGACGGGCGCAATCTCGTAGGTGCGCTTCAGGCTGATCCACGTTTCGATCAGGTCGGGCGTGAAAACCCCACCCTCGGTGAGGTATTCGCTGTCTTCTTCCAGCCGGTCGATCACCGCGGAGAGCTGAGTCGGCGCCTGCGGGATTTCCGCGGCCTCCTCCGGCGGTAGCTCGTAGAGGTCCTTGTCGATCGGGGGAGGCGGCTCGATCTTGTTCTTGATGCCGTCCAGCCCGGCCATCAGCATGGCCGAGAACGCCAGGTACGGGTTGCCCGACGAGTCGGGGCAACGGAATTCGAGCCGCTTGGCCTTCGGGTTGGAACCGGTGATCGGGATGCGCACGCACGCCGAGCGGTTGCGCTGGCTGTACACCAGGTTGATCGGGGCCTCATAGCCCGGGACCAGCCGTTTGTAGGAGTTGACGGTGGGGTTGGTGAAGGCCAGCAATGAGGGCGCGTGGTACAGCAAGCCGCCGATGTAGTGGCGGGCGGTGTCCGACAGGCCGGCGTAGCCTTCGTCGTCGTACATCAGCGGTACGCCGTCCTTCCACAGCGACTGATGGCAGTGCATACCCGAGCCGTTGTCGCCGAACAGCGGCTTGGGCATGAAGGTCACGGTCTTGCCGGCCTGCCACGCCGTGTTCTTGACGATGTACTTGTACATCTGGTGGTCGTCGGCCGCGTGCAGCAACGTGTTGAACCTGTAGTTGATCTCGGCCTGGCCCCCACTACCCACTTCGTGGTGGCCCTTCTCCAACGAGAAGCCGGCGTTGGTGAGGTGGGTGAGAATCGTGTTGCGCAGGTCGACGTAGTGGTCGGTGGGAGCCACCGGGAAGTAGCCCCCCTTGGGGCGGACCTTGTAGCCGCGGTTGGGGCTGCCGTCGGACTCGGTCTCCTCTCCGGTGTTCCACCACCCGGAGGTCGCGTCCACTTTGTAGAACGAGGTGTCGGTGCGCGAGTCGAAGCTCACCGAGTCGAAGATGTAGAACTCGGCTTCCGGGCCGAAGTAGGCGGTGTCCGCGATGCCGGAGCTGATCAGGTAGTTCTC
>DASYBR010000136.1:0-3721 GCA_036500645.1 Mycobacterium sp.
TGGCGTTTGAGATCGCCAGAATGCCGTTGTCCGCCAACCGTTGCACCACCCGCTCGGCCGGCACTTCGTTGACCGCGAAACTGACGACGGGTATCCGCGACTCGGGCCGGGCGATCACCACCACCAACGGCAGCGAACGCAGTGAGCCCATCAGGTAATCGAATATCCCTTCCATGTAGGACATCGCCGATTGCATTGAGGTGGAAAGTCTCTCGCGTCGCGTTCCGCGAGCCGACTCGTCAAGTGAGGCAAGGTATTCGATGCTGGCGACAAAGCCAGCCAGCAGGCCGAATTGGTGCACGCCGACCTCGAGGCGTGCCGGTCCGGTGGCATACGGGTTAGTTGACACCGAAGCGAAGGTGTTGATCATCGCCGGGTCGCGAAACGCCAACGCTCCGATGGGCGGACCGCCCCATCCGACTGCGTTCACGGCCACCACGTCGGCGTCGATTTCGTCGATGTCGATCAGACGGTAAGGCGCCGCGGCGGAATGGTCGACGATCGCGAACCCGCCGACGTCGTGGATTAGTTTGGTCACCGGGCGCAGATCGATGACGGTGCCCAGCGTCCCCGACGCCGATGTCACAGCAACCAGACGCGTCGGCTGCCCGATCAGGCCCTCCCACTGCCAGGTCGGCAGGTCACCGGTCTCGATATCGACCTCGGCCCATTTCACCTTGGCGCCGAACCGGTTTGCCGCGCGCAGCCACGGCGCGATGTTCGCCTCGTCGTCAAGCCGGGTGACGACCATCTCGTAGCCCAGGCCGGCGCGGGTCGACGAGGCATCGGCTAACGAGGACAGCAAAACCGCGCGATCGGCGCCCAGCACGACGCCCCGCGGGTCGGCGTTGACCAAATCCGCGGCCGCTTGCCGGGCCGCCTCCAGCACGGCGGCGCTGCGCTTGGCCGCCGGATGCGGACCGGCGGTGCTGGGGAACGATCCGCGGAATGCGGTCGACACGGTGGTCGCCACCGAGTCGGGAATCAGCATCCCGGACGGCGCGTCGAAGTGCACCCAGCCGTCCCCGAGCGAAGGGTGTAATCCCCGCACCCGGGCGACGTCGTATGCCATGCCAGCCACCTTAGAGCTATGCGCAATAGGCCAAACCGCGACGGTAGCGAGGCGCCCAGATGCGTCCCCGCCCTACCGAGCCAGGTCACCCGGCCAGCCATACTAGTCCAGTGGGGCTGTGGTTCGGAACGCTGATCGCGTTGTTTTTACTGATCGCGCCGGGGGCAATCGTCGCACGAATCACCCAGCTAACTTGGCCGGTCGCCGTCGCAGTTGGCCCGGCACTCACCTACGGCGTGGTGGCTCTGGCGATAATCCCCTTCGGTGCGCTCGGAATCCCTTGGAACGGTTGGACAGCGCTTATCGCGCTGGCCGCGGTCTGCTTAGTGATGACGGGTTTGCAAGGGCTGCTCGCCCGCTACCGAGACGCCGCCAAGTCCGAAGGAATCACCGGCTGGCAAGCGCTGACGGTCGCCGCGGGTGTGCTGCTGGGTGCACTCCTGATCATGTGGGCGGCGTACCGGGGTATCACTCATTGGCAATCCATTCCCAGTACCTGGGATGCGGTCTGGCATGCGAACGAGGTGCGCTTCATCCTCGACACCGGCCAGGCGTCGTCGACCCACATGGGCGAGCTGCGCAACGTCGAAACCCACCAGCCGCTGTATTACCCGTCGGTGTTTCACGCCCTGACGGCGGTGTTCTGTCAGCTCACCGGAGCGGCGCCCACCACCGGCTATACGTTGAGTTCGGTGGCGGCATCGGTCTGGCTGTTTCCGTCCAGCGCGGCCATGCTCACCTGGTTTCTGCTCAGGCCCGCTACCAGTGAGTGGCGCGCCGCTGGGGTCGCGGCCACGTCGGCCGCGATGTCGGCGTCGTTCACGTCGGTGCCTTACGTCGAGTTCGGCGTCGCCGCGATGCCCAACCTGGCGGCTTACGGGGTCGCGATCCCAACGTTTGTGTTGGTCACCTCAACCCTCCGGCATCGCGACCGTATCCCGACCGCGGTGCTGGCGCTGGTGGGCATCCTGTCGGTGCACCTCACCGGCGGATTCGTCGTCATCTTGTTCCTGTTGGCCTGGTGGATTTTCGACGCGTGGCGGCACCCGGTACGCGGACGGCGGGCCGACCTGCTGACCTTGGCTATGGTGGCCGTCCCGACGGCGCTGATATTGGCGCCGCAGTTCATCGGGGTGGCTCGCCAGGCAGACATCATCGCCGGGCATGCGTTCCCCAGCTTCAAAAGCGTCAAGCAGGGCGTCATCGACGCGCTGATGTTGCACACCCGGCACCTCAACGATTTCCCGATCCAATATGGCCTGATCGTGCTGTGCGCCATCGGGATGGCGATCCTGTTGTACAAGCGGATCTGGTGGCCGCCGGTGCTCTGGCTGGTGCTGACCATCGCGACCATCTACTCGGGGGCGCCGTTTCACAACCCTCTGGGCGCCACGATCGAGGTGTTCAGCCAGTTCTTTTACAACGATCCGCGACGGCTCACGGCAGTGGTGACGATGCTCGTGACCCCGATGGCGGGGATCGCGGTGTTCGCAATCGTCCTGGGCATTGTTGCCGCGATCAAACGGCTCACCGGGCGGTTCACCCGACTGCCGACACCGGTGTGGGTTGCGACGACGGTTGTCCTGCTGATCGTCAGCACCGTGTTCTCCGCGCGCCAGTACCTTTACCGGCACTTGGTGTTGTTCGGCGACAAATACGACTCGGTGATCATCAACCAGAAAGACCTCGACGCGATGGCTTATCTGGCGACTCTGCCCGGCGCCCGCACCACCGTGATCGGCGACTCGAATCTCGACGGCACCGCGTGGATGTATGCGGTGGCCGACCTGCACCCGTTGTGGACGCACTACGACTTTCCGCAGCAAACCGGTCCGGGCCATAACCGCTTCATTTTCTGGGCCTACGCCGATGCCGACGCCCTCCCACGGGTACCCGAGGAGGTGCGGGCGCTGGTGCCAGAGGCAATCCGGGCGCTCAATATTCGTTACATCCTGACCAGCGTCCCGACGGTTCGGGGGTTCAAGGTGCCCGACGGACTAGTGTCAATAGACCGATCGAAGTGGTGGGCGAAGATCTACGACAACGGCGAGGCCTGGATCTACGAATGGCGTGGCGCCCCGGCGGCTCCCAAAACGTGACAAAGGCTCGATGCATAGAAGGTCAAGGAGTGACTGGATTGAGTAACGGCAACGACGACGACGACATCGAGGTCATCGGCGGCATCGACCCCGGGGTGATGGCGGCTGCGCAGGATGACGACGATGACCGATCGCTGACCGACCTGGTCGAGCAGCCGGCCAAGGTGATGCGAATCGGCACCATGATCAAGCAGCTGCTCGAGGAAGTACGGGCAGCTCCGCTCGACGATGCCAGCCGCAACCGATTGCGGGAGATCCACGCGACCAGCATCCGAGAACTCGAAGAAGGGCTGGCCCCGGAACTGCGCGACGAACTCGACCGCCTCACCTTGCCTTTCACCGACGGCACCACCCCGTCGGACGCCGAACTGCGCATCGCGCAGGCCCAGCTGGTCGGCTGGCTCGAGGGGCTGTTCCACGGGATTCAGACCGCGCTGTTCGCCCAGCAGATGGCCGCCCGTGCCCAGCTCGAGCAGATGCGCGAACAGCGCGGTCTGCCGCCAGGCGTCGGCAGGCCCGGTGGGCACGGGTCGGGCACCGGGCAATACCT